>NZ_LPDI01000079.1:0-101961 GCF_001528895.1 Burkholderia sp. MSMB1078WGS
CCGCCCGGTGCGGACCCGCATGCCGGGTGGTGTGGGAGGGGATCGGTCAGACTCTCTGACCGCCCCTATCCCGATCTCATGCAAACATCGGCGCGCGGCTTGCACGCGCCGCCGCCGTCACGCGGGCTGTCGCGCCGCCGACTGCGAAGTCGCGTCGGGCGGCGTGCCGCGCGTGCCGGCGTCGGGCGCCGGCGCATGGGCGGCCGACGCGTGGCCGTGGCCGCGCGCGCAGAAGTGGCGCACGCGTTCGCGCACCGCACGCAGGCGCGCGATGCGGTCTTCGGCATGGGCGGTCCGGGCTTCGGCGATGCGCGCGTCGAGTGCGTCGAGCTTGGCTTCGCAGCCGGAGCGGGCGGCGACGGCGGGCGCCGCGGCGGCCAGCAGGGCGGCCGCGAAGAAGGGCGTAAGTCGTTGTTTCATCATGCTGATTTGTTGTTTTTCGGGTTCGGCCGGTCTGGCGCGGCAAGGTCAGGTGCCCCGCGTCGATGGGTGCCACCCCAGGCGCTCGGTTCGCCTGGCTGGTCGGGGCACGATCGAATTTTGGCTCATTTCGGCCGTCGCGAACACGGGACGTGGATTCTCTTTGACCACGCAGCCGTATTTCCTTTATAATTCAGGGCTTTTCCGCATTCATGCCCACGGAAAAAGAACAGGGAGAGCCTGCACCGCGCCTCGAAGCGCACACAGACAAGCAGGAAGAACACATCGGGCAAAGCATTTTTTTGGATCGATCATGAAGACGTTTTCCGCAAAAGCCCATGAGGTGACGCGCGAATGGTACGTGATTGACGCGACGGATAAGGTTCTCGGCCGTGTTGCCAGCGAAGTGGCACGCCGTCTGCGCGGCAAGCACAAGCCTGAGTTCACCCCGCACGTCGACACCGGTGATTTCATCATCATCATCAACGCGAGCAAGTTGAAGGTCACGGGCAACAAGACGCTGGACAAGAAGTACTACCGTCACTCGGGCTACCCGGGCGGTATCTATGAAACGACGTTCGGCAAGATGCAGGAACGCTTCCCGGGCCGCGCGCTCGAGAAGGCGGTCAAGGGCATGCTGCCGAAGGGCCCGCTCGGCTACGCGATGATCAAGAAGCTGAAGGTCTACGCAGAAGCGACGCATCCGCATTCGGCTCAACAGCCGAAGGCGCTCGAGATCTAAGGGGAGCCCACATGATCGGTAACTGGAACTACGGCACGGGCCGCCGCAAGAGCGCTGTCGCACGTGTCTTCATCAAGGCTGGCAAGGGCGACATCATCGTCAACGGCAAGCCCATCGCTGACTACTTCTCGCGCGAAACGTCGCTGATGATCGTGCGTCAGCCGCTGGAACTCACGAACCACGGCCAGACGTTCGACATCAAGGTGAACGTCAATGGCGGCGGCGAAACGGGTCAGGCAGGTGCAGTGCGCCACGGCATCACCCGTGCACTGATCGACTACGATGCGACGCTGAAGCCGTCGCTGTCGAGCGCAGGCTTCGTCACGCGCGATGCGCGTGAAGTCGAGCGTAAGAAGGTCGGTCTGCGCAAGGCTCGCCGCGCAAAGCAGTTCTCGAAGCGTTAATTTCGCTTCATGGCCTCGCCGCTTTCGGGCGGCGTCCGCCGGAAAAACCGCCAGCTTTCACGCTGGCGGTTTTTTTATGCCCGCTTCCGGGCCGCTGCGGCGCCCGCCTGCGCGGGCGCCCTTGATGAAATCGACAAGAACCTGTTGATTTCATGGACTTCAGCACGATCTTCTGATCGGCCCTACAATAGCGGCTAAAGCTTTTTGGAGAGTTCGAATGAACGCTGTTACCGAATCCGCAGCAACGACGACCGATATGCCGCTGCCGTTCGTCTTCACCGACGCCGCGGCCGACAAGGTCAAGCAATTGATCGACGAAGAGGGCAATCCCGACCTGAAGCTGCGCGTGTTCGTGCAGGGTGGCGGCTGCTCCGGCTTCCAGTATGGCTTCACGTTCGACGAGGAAGTCAACGAGGACGACACCGTGATGAACAAGAACGGCGTCCAGCTCCTGATCGACTCGATGAGCTACCAGTACCTGGTCGGCGCCGAGATCGACTACAAGGACGACCTCAACGGCGCCCAGTTCGTGATCAAGAATCCGAACGCAACCACCACCTGCGGGTGCGGTTCGTCGTTCTCGGTCTGAGCGCACGCCGGATCCGCGCCGGTTCGCCGGCATGAAAAAACGGGGCTTGATGCCCCGTTTTTTCATGCGCGCTCGCCTTGCGGCGCCCGCCGCGCGACGGTATCGCTTCAGCGCGGATAAAGCGCGCCGAGCACGCGCTCGCCGGCGGCGCCCGTCACGCTCGCGAGATTGCCGGGCTGGCGCGCGGTGAAGCGGTACGCGAGCCACGCGAACGCGAGCGCTTCGACCTGCTGCGGCGGTACGCCGAGCGCGGCCGTCGTATCGACGGTGGCCGGCACGCCGGCCTCGTGTAGCGCGTGCCGGAGCGCGTCGAGCAGCACCGGATTACGTGCGCCGCCGCCGCATACGAAGACGGCCTTGCAGCCCGGCGCGTGCTGCGCGATTTCGCGCGCCACCGACACCGCGGTGAGCGCGGTGAGCGTCGCCTGTACATCCTCCGGCGCAACCTGCGGGAACGCGGCGAGCTTCGCATCGAGCCATGCGGGATTGAACAGGTCGCGTCCGGTGCTTTTCGGCGGCGGCGCGGTGAAATACGGTTCGTCGAGCAACGCGTCGAGCAGCGGCGCGCGTACGCTGCCGCGTGCGGCGAACCTCCCGCCGTCGTCGTACGGCTTGCCCAGATGGCGGGTCGCCCATGCATCGATCAGCGCATTCGCGGGGCCGCAGTCGAAGCCGCGCACGTCGCCGCCCGCGTCGGGCAGGATCGTGATGTTGCTGATCCCGCCGAGATTGCAGACGACGCGCGTTTCGCCCGGCGCGCCGAACACCGTCGCATGGAAGGCAGGTGCGAGCGGCGCGCCGTGGCCGCCCGCGGCCACATCGCGGCTGCGGAAATCGGCGATCACGTCGATCTGGGTCAGCTCGGCGAGCAGCGCCGGATTGTTGAGCTGGCGCGTATAGCCGCGCTCGGGGCGATGGCGCACCGTCTGGCCGTGCACGCCGATCGCGCGGATCTCGTCGCGCGACAGCCCGGCCGTACGCTGCAATTCATGGCAGCACACCGCATAGCGCGTGACGAGCGCATTCGCCGCGAGCGATTCGCGGTCGATCTCGTTGTCGCCGGGCTGCTGCAGCGCGAACAGCGCGTCGCGCAGCGATTGCGCGAAGCCGACGAACGCTTCCGCGAGCACGGCCGGCGCGCGGCCGGCCTCGAAACGCACGGCGACGCCGTCGACGCCGTCCATGCTGGTTCCCGACATCAGCCCGAAGTAGATGCCGTCTGCCGGATGGGCATTCTGCGGCGGTCGTTGCGGCACGTTGGGTTCTCCTGGATCGTGCGGCGCGGGCCGGTGCCGCGCGCCTTGCGCCCGATTATCCGCGCAACCTGACGCGTCGTTAAGCGATGCGCGCGCAAGTTATGGGAAAATCCCTGTTTTTGCGACATTCTTCCCGGCACCGATGAGCACCGAACCCAGTTCCAAGCCCGTTTTCCCGATCACCGACGAAGTCCGGCATGCGCTCGCCGTCACGAAGCGCGGCGTCGACGAGCTGCTGATCGAGGAAGAGTTCGCGCAGAAGCTCGCGCGCAGCGCAGCCACGGGCACGCCGCTGCGCATCAAGCTCGGCCTCGACCCGACCGCGCCGGACATCCACATCGGCCATACGGTCGTGCTGAACAAGATGCGCCAGCTGCAGGACCTCGGCCACACGGTGATCTTCCTGATCGGCGATTTCACGTCGCTGATCGGCGATCCGTCGGGCCGCAACGCGACGCGCCCGCCGCTCACGCGCGAGCAGATCGAATCGAACGCGAAGACCTACTTCGAGCAGGCCGCGCTCGTGCTCGATCGCGACAAGACCGAGATCCGCTACAACAGCGAATGGTCGATGCCGCTCGGCGCGGACGGGATGATCAAGCTCGCGTCGCGCTACACGGTCGCGCGGATCCTCGAGCGCGAGGATTTCACGAAGCGCTTCCAGGGCGGCGTGCCGATCTCGATCCACGAATTCCTGTACCCGCTGATGCAGGGCTACGATTCGGTCGCGCTGAACGCCGATCTCGAACTCGGCGGCACCGACCAGAAATTCAACCTGCTGGTCGGCCGCGAACTGCAGAAGCAGTACGGCCAGGAACAGCAGTGCATCCTGACGATGCCGCTGCTCGAAGGCCTCGACGGCGTCGAGAAGATGTCGAAATCGAAGGGCAACTACGTCGGCATCAGCGAGAAGCCGACCGACATGTTCGGCAAGCTGATGAGCATCTCGGACACGCTGATGTGGCGTTACTTCGAACTGCTGTCGTTCCGCAGCATGGAAGAAATCGCCGGCTTCAAGCGCGACGCCGAAGGCGGCCGCAACCCGCGCGACTTCAAGGTGCTGCTCGCGCAGGAAATCGTCGCGCGCTTTCACTCGCAGGCCGACGCCGAGCGCGCACTCGAGGACTTCAACCACCGCGCGAAGGGCGGCGTGCCGGACGACATTCCGTCGGTTACGCTGGCCGGCGCGCCGCTGGCGATCGGTCAGTTGCTGAAGCAGGCCGGCCTCGTGCCGTCGACGAGCGAAGCGCTGCGCAACATCGAGCAGGGCGGCGTGAAGATCGACGGCGCGACCGTGTCCGACAAGGGCCTGAAGGTCGAGGCCGGCGAGTTCGTCGTGCAGGTCGGCAAGCGCCGCTTCGCGCGCGTCACGCTGACCGCATGATCGCGCTGATCCAGCGCGTGAAGCGCGCCGACGTACGCGTCGGCGAGCGCACGACGGGCGAGATCGGCGCGGGCCTGCTCGCGCTCGTCTGTGCGGAGCGCGGCGATACCGAGGCCGCGGCCGACAAGCTGCTCGCGAAGCTGCTCGGCTATCGCGTGTTCAGCGACGCGGCGGGCAAGATGAACCTGCCGGTGTCGAACATCGACGGCGAAGGCCGTGCAGGCGGCCTGCTGCTCGTGTCGCAGTTCACGCTCGCGGCCGATACCAACAGCGGGCTGCGACCGAGCTTCACGCCGGCCGCGCCGCCCGACGAAGGCGCGCGGCTGTTCGACTATTTCGTCGCGGCCGCGCGGGCGCGCCATCCCGTCGTCGAGACGGGCGAGTTCGGCGCCGACATGCAGGTGTCGCTCGTCAACGACGGCCCCGTGACGTTCTGGCTGCAAGTGCGGCCCTGATTCTTCCCCGGAGGCGCGCCGCGATGGCCACCACGCAGATTCTTTTCATCCGCCATGGCGAGACGGCCTGGAACCGCATCAAGCGCATCCAGGGGCATATCGACATCCCGCTGGCCGACACGGGGCTCGCGCAGGCGCAGCGGCTGGCGGCCCGGCTCGGGCGCGAGGCGCGCGACGGCGCGCGGATCGACGCGGTGTATTCGAGCGACCTGATGCGCGCGCAACAGACCGCACAGCCGTTCGCCGATGCGCTCGGGCTGCCGCTGCTGCTGCGCGAAGGGTTGCGCGAACGTTCGTACGGCGCATTCCAGGGGCACGACAGCACCGAAATCGAAGCGTTGTTTCCGGACGCGTATGCGGTCTGGCAGACACGCGATCCGGGCTTCGCGCCGGAAGGCGGCGAGTCGCAGCGCGAGTTCTATCACCGCGTGCTGCATGCGCTCGAACCGATCGTCGCTGCGCATCCGGGCGGCCGGATCGCGTGCGTCGCGCACGGTGGCGTGCTCGATTGCGTGTATCGCTTCGCGAACGGGATCGAGTTGTCGGCGCCGCGTACCTATCCGTTGCTCAACACCAGCATCAACGTCGTCGATTACGTGGATGGCCGCGCGCAGGTCGTGCGGTGGGCCGACGTGTCGCATCTCGAAGCCGCGAGCGACGACGACGGATACCGCAAGGTGCTCTGAGCATGCCCCCCCGTCCGGCATGGCCGGCCCGGGGTTCCGTTGCCTTGCTTCGCGCGTGACGCTTACTGCGGCAGCCCGTGGCGCGTCTTGTAGTCGAGTGCGTACGCGATCTTGCCGGGCTTGTCGGCCGTGATCGGCTGGCGCAGCTTGTCGAATTCCCCCTTGCTGTATTTCTTCCCGCCGTTGATCGCATCGGCGCGCCCGAGGTCGGCGCCCGTCTTGCCGTCGATCACGGGGTCCGTGGCCGCGACCATCCGCGTCGACGCATTCCAGACCGCATTCAGGTAGCCCGTGTCGGCCTTCGCCGGATCGGGATCGGTCGTGCCGGGCCGCGTCAGGTCGTAGCCGGCCAGCGCGAACGTGCCCGGCTGCGCGCGCAGCCAATCGGCCCAGTAGAACTCGAGGTAGTCGGTCGCTTGTGCGGGTTTGCTGTAGCCGATATCGCGCGTGAAATAGACGAGCGAGCGGTAGCGGTCGTTCGTCATGCCGAGCGTCAGGCCGAGGCCGGTCGGCAACTGCGCGGTCGTGATCGGCTGGCCTTCGCCGTTCTTCAGGCGCAGATAGCCGCGGCTCTGCATCTGCTGCCAGAACGCGTCGCCCGAATAATCGGCGAGGTTGTCCTTGACGACGACGTGCACGTGCAGCGCCGGGCCGCCGTCGGGCGTTTCGTAATAGGTCGACAGCCCATGATGGCCGTCGGTCAGGTACAGCGTGTCGCCGTTGGGGCCGATCACGACGGGGTTCAGCACCGAGCGGTCGCGGGCGTTCGCGTCGGTCGTCGCGCACGTGTAGCTCGCCGGCTCGCGCAGCGACGATTTGGCCGTGTAGCCGCTCGATGCGACGCCGCCGAGGCCTTCGTCCGCGCAGAAGTCGTCGAATTTCTTGTCGGGCTGCAGTTCGTAGCGGCCGAGCTTGTAGTAAATCTGGTCGTAGCCGATCGCACCCTGCGTCGGATGGAGGTCGCCGAGCGTGACGTCGATCAGGTCGCCGACGCGGGCAGCCCTCCATTTGCCCGGCTGCGGCGTGGTGGTGGCGGGCGGCGTGGGAGCCGGCGTCGTCGTGCCGCTGGACGGCGGCTGCGCGTTCGTGCGCGCGACGGCGGCGACATCGTCGCCTCCGCACGCGGCGAGGGCGAAGACGGTGGACAGGCTGGCGGCAAGGGCGAAACGGATCGGCAGGCGTGGCATCGCGGGCATCGGGCGTCGGTCGGGTGGGCGGGACACCGCACGGGTCACGGACACGCGTGACGAGCACGAGGTGCGACCATGCGTGGGTGCAAGCCCGTCAGCTTGTCACGGCTATTTGACAGTAAATTGAAATGATCGGAAGAAGCGGATCGTCAGGCAGGCGGAGTGCCGTCGGATGGAGCGGCCGTCGCGCGGCGGCGCGCACGCTTCGACGCGCCGTTCACGAGCGCCCAGCGCAGCACGGGCGCGATGGCGCGTATGCCGGGTCGAACCACCGCACGCCGTAACGGCGCGAACGTCGACACGCCGAGCATGCGCTGCGCCCACGGCGGCAACAGGTCGATCCCGGCATGCATCACCAGCGACGCAGCAGGCCGCAGCGTGGGCTTCGCGATCGGCACGTTCAGCAGGATGGACATGACCTCGAAGGTACGCGGCCCGGCGTCGAGTTCGGGCAGCATGCGCGCGAGATAAGCGGCCACCTCGGCGCGCGAACGCGGAATCTCGCGGGCGCCGAGCAGCTCGGCGATCAGCGCCGTCTCCGCGTAATAGCGGTCCTGCAGTTCGCCCGGCAGCGCGGGATTCACGTAACGCAGATGCGCGGCGAGGAAGCTCGACACTTCCGCGACATGCACCCAGGTGAGCAACGCTGGATCGTCGGCGCGGTACGGCCGGCCGTCGGGCGCGGTACCTGATATGCGCGTGTGGATCGTTTTCACGCGCTCGATCAGCGTGAGCGCGTCCGCGCGGCTGCCGAACGTCGTACCCGTGATGAACGTGGCGGTGCGCCGCAAGCGGCCGAAGATGTCGGTGCGGAACGACGAATGATCCCAGACGCCCGCGAGCGCGAGCGGGTGGAGCGCCTGCAGCAGCAGTGCGGCGATGCCGCCCGTCATCATCGACGTGAAATCGGCATGCACGCGCCAGCAGACGGCGTCGGGGCCGAACAGCCCCGGGTCTCCGGGCGGTGAGGAGAGATCGATCGACGGGCCGCCGCCGCCGGCCGTCAGGTGCGTGATACCGGCCACGAGCCGCTTGCGGATCGGCTCGGCCCAGCGTGGGCCCGGCACGGGTGCGGTGGGGTGGCGGCTGGGCGGCGTCGTCATGGCGGGGGCGGCGCGGCGACGGATTACTTCCCGTCGGGGGTATCCCACGCGTCGTGCTCGGTGATGCGGCGCGCATCGGGTACCGACAGCCCGAAGTGGCGATACGTGAGCAGCGTCGCGACGCGGCCGCGCGGCGTGCGCTGCAGGAAGCCCTGCTGGATCAGGTACGGTTCGAGCACGTCCTCGATCGTGTCGCGCTCCTCGCCGATCGCGGCCGCGAGATTGTCGATCCCCACCGGGCCGCCGTCGAACTTGTACAGGATCGCTTCGAGCAGCTTGCGGTCCATCAGGTCGAAGCCGACCGGATCGACGTCGAGCATCGCGAGCGCGGCATCGGCAACGGCCGCGGTGATCTGGCCGTCGGCCTTCACTTCCGCGAAGTCGCGCACGCGGCGCAGCAGACGGTTCGCGATCCGGGGCGTGCCGCGCGCGCGCTTCGCGATTTCCAGCGCGCCGTTCGGGTCGATCTGCGCATTCAGCAGCGACGCCGAGCGCCGCACGATGCGCGACAGTTGATCGGCGTCGTAGAACTCGAGGCGCGCGACGATCCCGAAACGATCGCGCAGCGGGTTGGTCAGCATCCCCGCGCGGGTGGTCGCGCCGACCAGCGTGAACGGCTGCAGGTCGAGCTTCACGCTGCGCGCCGCCGGCCCTTCGCCGATCATGATGTCGATCTGGTAATCCTCGAGCGCCGGATACAGGATTTCCTCGACGACCGGCGACAGCCGGTGGATCTCGTCGATGAACAGCACGTCGTTCGCTTCGAGGTTCGTCAGCAGCGCGGCGAGATCGCCCGCGCGCTCGAGCACGGGGCCCGACGTCTGGCGCAGGTTCACGCCCATCTCGCGCGCAATGATGTGCGCGAGCGTCGTCTTGCCGAGCCCCGGCGGCCCGAACAGCAGCACGTGATCGAGCGGCTCGGAGCGGCGCTTCGCGGCTTCGATGAAGATCTCGAGCTGGCCGCGCACCTTTTCCTGGCCGACGTAGTCGTCGAGCTGGCGCGGCCGCAATGCACGTTCGAACACCTCCTCGTGCGACGAGGCAGGCGTGGCGGCGATGATCCGCTGCTCGGTGGCGAGTTTGTCGGTTTCAATCATGCGGTCATTGTACCGCGCGACGACGCGCGGACCACCTGGCCGAACGGCCGACTGGCGAGCGCCGCGCGGCGGCGCGACACTGGCTTCGACGGCCGGATCGACCGCGCGTTACGCCTTCGACAGCGCCTTCAGCGCGAGCTTGATGCCTTCGGACACGCCGGTGCCGGCCGGCACGTTCTTGATCGCGGCAAGGCCTTCCTTCTCGGAGTAGCCGAGCGCCAGCAGTGCGTTGAGGATATCGGTCGCGTGGTCGGACGGCGACGCGGCCCCGGCGAGCGCGCCGAGGTCGGCGCCGAGCTTGCCCTTCAGTTCGAGCAGCAGGCGCTCGGCGGTCTTCTTGCCGATGCCGGGCAGGCGCGTGAGGCGGGCGGCGTCCTGCATCGTCACCGCTTGCGCGAGTTCCTGCACGCTCATGCCGGACAGCACGGCGAGCGCCATGCGCGCGCCGATGCCGGTGATCTTCAGCAGCTCGCGGAAGGTCGTGCGCTCCTGCGGCGTCAGGAAACCGTACAGCAGGTGGGCGTCCTCGCGGACGATCTGCTGCGTGAGCAGCACGACGCGCTCGCCCGTTTGCGGCAGGTTGTAGAAGGTGCTCATCGGCACGTCGATTTCGTAGCCGACACCGTTGCAGTCGACGAGCAGATGAGGCGGGTTCTTTTCGAGCAGGATGCCGGCGATGCGACCGATCATGGAGGACGGGATGCGAGGAAGAAAGCGCGAGTGTAGCGCACGCGCGGCGCAATGCCGATGGGGCGCGTCCGTCAGCCCGAAGCGGCGCGCGTCGCGGGCATGTCGGGCGCGGGTAGGACGGTCAAGCCGCCAACGCGGTCGAGCCGATGTGCCGGGCCGCGGGGCGCGGCGGCGTCAGCCGACCAGCCTGCCGCGCCGCACGCGCAGCCCTTTCTGCGCGAGCGCCGGCGCGAGGCCGCCCAGCGTGCTGAGCGTGTTGCCGCCGTGTGCGTGGCAGATCGCCATGCCGAGCGCGTCGGCTGCGTCGGAGCCCGGCTGGCCGGACAGGTTGAGCAGCCGCGTGACCATTTCCTGCATCTGCGTCTTGGTCGCGCGGCCGTAGCCGACCACGGCCTGCTTGAGCTGCAGCGCGGTGTATTCGGCGACCGGCAGCCCGCCCGCGACGAGGCCGCAGATCGCGGCGCCACGCGCCTGGCCGAGCAGCAGCGTCGACTGCGGGTTCACGTTGACGAACACCTTTTCGATCGCGGCCTGGTCGGGCGCGTGTTCGCGCACGATCGTCGAGACGCCCTGGAAGATCGTGCCGAGGCGGGTGGCCAGGTCGGCCGTCGGCGTGCGGATCACGCCGCTCGTGACATAGGCGAGCCGGTGGCCGCTGACGTCGATGACGCCGAAGCCGGTGACGCGCAGGCCGGGGTCGATGCCGAGAATTCGCATGAGTGAGGAGAATGGCGTGATGCAGCGATACTACAACGAATGGTGCGGCAAGCCGGCCGCCCGGGCGGGCGCAAAGGCGCCGCGCAATAAAAAACCCGGCGGAGGGGATGCCGCCGGGTTCTCGTGCAGCGGCCGCGCGGGCCGCATGCTGCGATCAGTGACGGAAGTGGCGCACGCCCGTCAGGATCATCGCGATGCCGTGCTCGTCGGCTGCCGCGATCACTTCGTCGTCGCGCATCGAGCCGCCCGGCTGGATCACGCAAGTCGCGCCGGCCGCCACGACGACGTCGAGGCCGTCGCGGAACGGGAAGAACGCATCCGACGCGACGGCCGAGCCGGCGAGCGTCAGGCCCGCGTTCTGCGCCTTGATGCTCGCGATGCGCGCGGAATCGACGCGGCTCATCTGGCCGGCGCCGACGCCGAGCGTCATGCCGTTGCCGCAGAACACGATCGCGTTCGATTTCACGTACTTCGCGACGCGCCATGCGAACAGCAGGTCGTCCATTTCCTTCGCGCTCGGCTGGCGCTTCGTGACGACGCGCAGCTCGCTCGGCTGCACGTTCTTCGCGTCGAGCGACTGCACGAGCAGGCCGCCGCCCACGCGCTTCAGGTCGAATGCGTTGTGGCCGTCGCCAAGCGCAATCTCCAGCAGGCGCACGTTCTGCTTCGCGGCGAACACCTGCTTCGCGGCGTCGCTGAACGACGGCGCGATCAGCACTTCGACGAACTGCTTGGCCACCGCCTGCGCGGTCGCCTCGTCGACTTCGCGGTTGAACGCGATGATGCCGCCGAATGCCGACGTCGGGTCGGTCTGGAATGCCTTCGCGTACGCGTCGGCCGAATCGTTGCCGACCGCGACGCCGCACGGGTTCGCATGCTTGATGATCACGCAGGCCGGCGCGTCGAACGTCTTCACGCATTCCCACGCCGCGTCCGAATCCGCGATGTTGTTGTACGACAGTTCCTTGCCCTGCAGCTGGCGGTAGTTCGCCAGCGCGCCGGCCGGCGCCGCGAGGTCGCGGTAGAACGCCGCGCTCTGGTGCGGGTTCTCGCCGTAGCGCAGGTCCTGCACCTTGTCGAACGCCATGTTCAGCGTGGCCGGGTACGCGCTGCGCGAGGCGTGCTGCAGCTCGTCGGTAAGGCTCGTCAGGTAGTTCGTGATCGCGCCGTCGTATTGCGCGGTGTGCGCGAACACCTTCGTCGCGAGACGGAAGTTGGTCGGGTAGCCGATCGTGTTGCCGTTCGCCTTCATTTCGTCGAGCACGACCGCGTAGTCGGCCGGGTCGACGACGACCGTCACGTCGCGGTGGTTCTTCGCGGCCGAGCGCAGCATCGTCGGGCCGCCGATGTCGATGTTCTCGATCGCGTCGGCGAGCGTGCAGTCGTCCTTCGCGATCGTCGCGACGAACGGATACAGGTTCACGACGAGCAGGTCGATCGTCGGGATGCCGTGCTGTTCGAGCGCCTGCATGTGCTCGGGCAGGTCGCGGCGGGCGAGGATGCCGCCGTGCACCTTCGGGTGCAGCGTCTTCACGCGCCCATCGAGCATTTCCGGGAAGCCCGTGTAATCGGCCACTTCGGTCACGGGCAGGCCGGCGTCGGCGAGGAGTTTCGCGGTGCCGCCCGTCGACAGCAGCTTGACGCCGAGGTCGGACAGCGACTTCGCGAAGTCGACGATGCCGGTCTTGTCGGAAACGGAAATGAGCGCTTGCTTGATCATGATGGAACCACCAATAGCCAGGGAAACGGGGACGGGACGGCCGCCTACAGCAGGCCGTGCTGCTGCAGCTTCTTGCGCAGCGTATTGCGATTGATGCCGAGGTACTCCGCGGCGAGCGACTGGTTGCCGCCGGCCTGTACGAGCACGACCTCGAGCATCGGCTTTTCGACGCAGGACATCACCATTTCATAGACGTCGTGCGGATTGGAGCCGTCTAGATCCCGGAAATACACGTCCAGGCTCTCGCGGACACATTGTTCGATGTTGTGCTTGCTCATGCTGCTAACTGGTTATGGTCGTCCGACTCGCCCTGGCTGTTTTCCGCTTCGTCGTCGACGTAGACGAGGTGGTCCGACAGCGCCTTTTGCGCCTCGAAGAATGCATTGACGGCGGCGAGCTGCTCGCGGGTGGAATCGAGCGTGTTCATTCGGTGCCGGAACCCGTTGGCACCGGAAAGGCCGCGAGTGTACCAGCCGATGTGCTTGCGCGCAGTACGGACGCCGGTGAATTCGCCATAGAAAGCGTAGTGGTCTTCCAGGTGTTCGTTCATCACGTGCTGGATCTCGTCGATCCGCGGCGGGGGCAGCAGCTCGCCGGTTTGCAGGAAATGATCGATTTCGCGGAACAGCCACGGCCGGCCTTGCGCGGCGCGACCGATCATCAGCGCGTCGGCGCCGGTTGCGTCGAGCACGGCCTTCGCTTTCGCCGGCGACGTGATGTCGCCGTTCGCGACGACCGGAATCCGCACGGCCGCCTTCACGGCCGCGATGGTGTCGTACTCGGCATCGCCGCGATACAGATCGGCGCGCGTGCGGCCATGCACGGTGAGCATCGAGATGCCGGCCGCTTCGGCCAGGCGCGCGACCGTGATCGCGTTCTTGTGCTCGCGGTCCCAGCCGGTGCGGATCTTCAGCGTGACGGGCACCGCATCGGGCCCCGTGCCGACCGCCGCGACGACGGCCTCGACGATCCGCTGCACGAGCGGCTCGTTCTGCAGCAGCGCGGAGCCGGCCGCGACGTTGCAGACCTTCTTCGCCGGGCAGCCCATGTTGATGTCGATGATCTGCGCGCCGTTGTCGACGTTGTAGCGGGCCGCTTCGGCCATCATCGCCGGATCGGCGCCGGCGATCTGCACCGCGATCGGTTCGACTTCGCCTTCGTGGTTCGCGCGCCGCATCGTCTTCGCGCTTTTCCACAGCTGCGCGTTGGACGCGACCATCTCGGACACGGCATAACCGGCCCCCAGCCGTTTGCACAGCTGGCGGAACGGACGATCCGTCACCCCGGCCATCGGGGCGACGAATAGGTTGTTACGCAATACGTGAGAGCCGATAACGGGCATCGCAATGGCGCCGCCCGCGACAAGCGCGGGCAGGGGGAAGGGAAGACGGAAAGCGGGCATTTTACCGTATTCCCATGCCCCGCCGATTTGACCCGGTTTGCTGGAGGCGCTGTGCGGTGTGCCGCGCGTCAGCTACGCTGGCCGAACATCATCTGGCGCGCGATCGCCTTCTTGAGCGGCGGCACGAACTCGAGCGCGGTGAGCGCGGCGCCGCGCAGCAGCGGAAGCGGGCCCGAGTCGACCGTAAACAGGCGCGCCAGCGTGTCGGTCGCGCCGATCGTGAAGCGCCGGTCGAGCGCGCGGCGCGCGTTGAAGGTTGCGAGTGCGGTCGCTTCGAAGCCTTGTGCGGACAGCGTGTCGACGAGCGTGTGCGCATCGCGCAGCCCGAGGTTGAGCCCCTGGCCTGCAACCGGGTGCAGCGTTTGCGCGGCATTGCCGACGATCGCGACGCGACCGCTGACGAGCGTCTGCGCGGCGTTCAGGCCGAGCGGGAAGGACGCGCGCCCGGCGATCGCGACGAATTCGCCCATGCGTTCGCCGAACACGCTGCCGAGCTCGCGCAGGAACGCATCGTCGGGCAGTGCGGCACGTCGCGCCGCTTCGTCGGGCGTACAGCACCAGACGAGCGAGTAATCGGCCTGACGCGGCCCGCCGAGCGGCAGCAGCGCGAGCGGGCCCTCCTGCGTGAAGCGTTCCCACGCGACGTTCGGGCGCGGCGCCGATACCGTGACCGTGCCGACGAGCGCGGTCTGTCCGTAGTCGCGGCGATGCTTGCCCGTATCGGCCTGCTGTTCGTGGAACAGCCCGCCTTCGGCATTGACGACGATACGCGCGCGCAGCGTGCGCTCGCCTTGCGGGCCGTCGAGCGTCAGCGCGACGCCGTCGGCGTCCTGCTGCGGCGCGCGCGCGGTGGTCGACGTGAGCCAGTCGACGCGCGTGCCGCGCACCGCATTCGCGAGCGCCTGCACGATCGAGCCGTAGCGCACCACGTAGCCGAGCGCGGCGAGGGCGTGCTCGTCGCGATCGATCAGCGTGCGGCCGAAATGGCCGCGCTGCGACACGTGGATATGTTCGATCGGCGTGGCGTCGGCGGGCCACGCGAGCGTGTCGAGCAGCACGCGACTGCCGTGCGACACGGCGATCGCGCGCGGATCGTTCGCGCTCGCGGCCGGGTCGCGCGCGTCGATCAGCGCGATCGATGCATGCTGCGTCGCGCTGCGGCGCGCGAGCCAGCCGGCGAGCGCGAGCCCGACGGGGCCCGCGCCGACGATGGCGAGGTCGTAATCCGGCGTGGCGGAGGGGGAAGCGGTCGTCATCAGGGTTCGTGAAACGGTGTTGGCAGTCGAAGCGGTTCAAGCGGTCCAGGCAGTCGCAGGCGGCACGCGGCCGCTCATGCGCCGTGCGCGGCGCCCTCGCGCATCAGCGCCTCGATCTCGTCGGCCGCGACCGGCACGTCGCGCGTGATCAGTTCGCAGCCGTGCTCGCGCACGATCGCGTCGTCCTCGATGCGGATGCCGATGTTCCAGTATTCGGGCGGCACGTCGTCGGCCGCGCGCACATACAGGCCGGGCTCGACGGTGAGCGTCATGCCGGCTTTCAGCGTGCGCCACGGCAGCGCGCCGTTGGCGTCGCGCGCGGCGAGCCGCTCGCGATAGTCGCCGCAGTCGTGCACGTCCATCCCGAGCCAGTGGCCGGTGCGATGCATGTAGAAGCGCGTGTACGCGCGCTCGGCGATCGCGTCGTCGACGTTCGAGAAGCGCGTTTTCGGGATGATCCCGGTGTCGAGCAGCCCCTGCGCGAGCACGCGCACGGCCGCGTCGTGCGGCGCCTCGAACGGCACGCCCGCGCGCGTCGCGTCGATCGCGGCCTGCTGCGCGGCGAGCACGATGTCGTACAGCGTGCGCTGCGCGGGCGAGAAGCGGCCGTTGGCCGGGAACGTGCGCGTGATGTCCGACGCATAGCCGTCGAGTTCACAGGCGGCGTCGATCAGGATCAGGTCGCCGTCTCGCGCGGCCGCGTTGCCGGCCGGATAGTGCAGCACGCACGCATTCGCGCCGGCCGCGACGATCGAACCGTACGCGGGCGCCTGCGCGCCGTGCTTGCGGAACAGGTACAGCAGCTCGGCCTCGAGCTCGTATTCGCGGATGCCGGGGCGGCACACCTGCATCGCCCGGCGGTGCGCGAGCGCGGAGATGTGCGCGGCGCGCATCATGATCGCGAGTTCGTGTTCGTCCTTCACGAGCCGCATGTCGTCGAGAAGCGGCGTGAGGTCGAGCAGCGCGTCCGGCGCGGCGACGCCCGTGCGTGCCTGCGCGCGCACCGCGTCGATCCAGCCTGCGAGCTGGCGCTCGAAGTCGGCCGATGCGCCGAACCGGTAGTGCACGGTGCCCGCATCGGCGAGCAGGCGCGGCATTTCGGTGTCGATCACGTCGACCGCGAATGCCGCATCGAAGCCGAACGCGTCGCGTGCGGCGTCGGGCCCGTAGTGAAAGCCTTCCCAGATCTCGCGGTCGACGTTCTTGCCGCGGCAGAACAGAATCGATTCCGGCGCCCCGTGCGGCGCGGCCGCGTTCAGCACGAGCACGGCATCCGGCTCGGTGAAGCCCGTCAGGTAATGGAAATAGCTGTCGAACCGATACGGGTAGGCCGTATCGCGGTTGCGCAGCATTTCCGGCGCGGTGGGGACGATGGCGACGCCGCCGCCCGCGGCACGCAGTGCGGCAAGCACGCGTTCGCGGCGCTGGCGGTAGACGTCGACGGCGATGGCGGTATCGAGGGGCGCATTCATCGTGCGATTGTAGCGCCGCGCGACGCGGTGCGTGAGAGTGGGGCCGCAAGCCGCTCCGGCCAAGGCCCGCGCGGCGGCTGTTGCAAACCATCCACAGGCCGGACGGGCGATTTTCTACCCGGCCGCGCGTGCCGGTTATGATCGGCGACAACGTATACTCTCGGCGGTTCCCTTGAAAAGGCAGATGATGAAATTAATCGGTTCGCTCAGCAGCCCGTACGTCCGAAAGGCGCGGATCGTGCTTGCTGAAAAGAAGATCGACTACAAGCTGGAGCTCGAGAACGTGTGGGCGCCGGAGACGGATATTCATGCATCGAATCCGCTCGGCAAGGTCCCGTGCCTCGTGATGGAGGACGGCGCCGCGGTATTCGATTCCCGCGTGATCTGCGAATACGTCGATACGCTGTCGCCGGTCGGCAAGCTGATTCCGCCGTCGGGCCGCGAGCGCGTCGAAGTGCGCTGCTGGGAAGCACTGGGCGACGGCGTGCTCGACGCGGCGGTCGCGATCCGTCTCGAACACACGCTGCGGGAAGAAGGGCAGCGCAGCGCGAGCTGGATCGCGCGCCAGCAACGCAAGATCGACGACGCGCTCGTCGCGATGTCGCAGGGTCTCGGCGGCAAGACGTGGTGCGTCGGCAATCATTACACGCTCGCCGACATCGCACTCGGCTGCGCGCTCGGCTATCTCGATTTCCGGATGCCCGAGCTCGACTGGCGCGATCGCCACCCGAACCTCGACAAGCATTTCGTGAAGCTGCAGCAGCGACAGTCGTTCGCCGATACGCTGCCGCAGAACTGAGCCGCGGCCCGGCCTTCACGCATTCGGCAGACGAAAGAAAAGCGCCCCGCGGGGCGCTTTTCTTTTTGCCGCGCCGGCCGCCGCTAGCGCGGGGTGGCCGCGCGCGTCACTCGATCGACGCGTACACGGTTTCGCCGAGCGAGAACGAATCGCTGCGCGCGATCGGCCACCACTTGTCGTACAGGGACAAGCCGCAGGTCTGGCCGTCGAGCAGCGCACCGGGTTTCAGGTACTTCAGCAGTTGCGACATCAGTCGCACCTCGTGCGGCGCGACCCGCTGCACGATGTGATGCGCGCGCAGCTCGGACGGATGCGCGAGGCCGGCCGCCTGCACGAGTTCCTGCAGCGCATGCAGCGTATTGCGGTGGAAGTTGTACACGCGCTCGGCCTTGTCCGGCACGACGAGCGCGCGCTGGCGCACCGGGTCCTGCGTCGCGACGCCGGTCGGGCAGCGGTCGGTGTGGCAGTGCTGCGCCTGGATGCAGCCGACCGCGAACATGAAGCCGCGCGCCGAGTTCACCCAGTCCGCGCCGATCGCGAGCGTGCGTGCGATGTCGAACGCGGTGATGATCTTGCCGCTCGCGCCGAGCTTCACGCGATCGCGCACGCCGATCCCGACGAGCGTGTTGTGCACGAGCAGCAGCCCTTCCTGCAGCGGCACGCCGACGTGGTCGGTGAATTCGAGCGGCGCCGCGCCCGTGCCGCCTTCCGCGCCGTCGACGACGATGAAGTCGGGCACGATGCCCGTCTCGATCATCGCTTTCGCAATGCCGAAGAATTCCCACGGGTGACCGATGCACAGCTTGAAACCGGTCGGCTTGCCGCCGGACAGCGTGCGCAGCCGCTCGACGAATTCGAGCAGCCCGCGCGGCGTCGAGAATTCCGAGTGCGTCGCGGGCGAGATGCAGTCCTTGCCCATCGGCACGCCGCGCGTTTCGGCGATTTCCGGCGTGATCTTCGCGGCCGGCAGCACGCCGCCGTGACCGGGCTTCGCGCCCTGCGACAGCTTCACCTCGATCATCTTGACCTGCGGATCGGCGGCCTGCTTCGCGAACTTGTCGGGGTTGAACGTGCCGTCTTCGTTGCGGCAGCCGAAGTAGCCGGACGCGATTTCCCAGATGATGTCGCCGCCGTGCTCGCGGTGGTACTTCGACAGCGAGCCTTCGCCGGTGTCGTGCGCGAAGCCGCCTTTCTTCGCGCCGAGGTTCAGCGAGCGGATCGCGTTCGCGGACAGCGAGCCGAAGCTCATCGCCGAGATGTTGAAGATCGAAATGTCGTACGGTTGCGCGCGATTCGCGCCGACGCGGATGCGGAAGTCGTGGCTCGGCAGCTTCGTCGGCGCGAGCGAATGGCTGATCCATTCGTGCGCGACGGCCTTCACGTTCAGCTCGGTGCCGTACGGACGATTGTCCGCGACGTTCTTCGCGCGCTGGTAGACGAGGCTGCGCTGCGCGCGCGAGAACGGCTTTTCGTCGGTGTCGTCCTCGACGAAGTACTGGCGGATTTCAGGTCGGATGAATTCGAACAGGAAGCGGAAGTGGCCCCAGAGCGGGTAATTCCGGAGGATCGCGTGGCGGTCCTGCTTCAGGTCGTACAGGCCGAGCGCGACGAGGGCGATGGGGACGACGATCCACAGCCAGGAAAGAACGTGGGCCGACGCGAGCGCGGCCGCTGCGACGAGCAGCAGCACGGCACACCACATCGCGAGGTAGCGGCGTGAAAGCATGGGGGACTCCATAAGAATCTTGAAATACCGCCATGCGTACGCTGCGAAGGCGGCGCGCCGGCCGCGGCGGAATCGTGTTCCGCCGGGCGCGGCGTGCCGCAAGTCTAAACCGAATGGATGTCAGCGTGCTTCGGCGAGCGCCGGCGCGTGGCCCGCCGGTGCAGCCTGGCCGGGTTGGCCGGTGGCCGCGAACTCGATGATGCCGCCGCCGAGGCAGATCTCGCCGTCGTACAGCACGGCCGACTGGCCGGGCGTGACGGCCCACTGCGCGTCGTCGAACGCGAGCGAGAAGCGCGCTTCGCCTGCCGGGCCGGCTGCCGCGGCGCCTGTCGCGGCCCGGCCATCCGCGGCCCGGCCGAACGTGCACGCCGCGTCGGCCTGCCGGTAGCGCGTCTTCGCGCCGCACGCGAAGCCGTCCGCCGGGGGCTCGCCGGCGACCCAGCTCACGTTGCCGGCGACGAGCTCGCGCGACAGCAGCCACGGATGATCGTGACCCTGCACGACGTACAGCGTGTTCGTCGCGATGTCCTTCGCGGCGACGAACCACGGCTCGCCGCTGCCGCTCTTGCTGCCGCCGAGGCCGATGCCCTTGCGCTGGCCGAACGTATAGAACGCGAGGCCGATGTGCTCGCCGACCACCTTGCCGTCGGGCGTCTTCATCGGGCCGGGTTTCGTCGGAAGATAGCGGTTCAGGAAATCGCGGAACGGCCGCTCGCCGATGAAGCAGATGCCGGTCGAATCCTTCTTCTTCGCATTCGGCAGCCCGATCTGCGCGGCGATCTCGCGCACCTTCGTCTTCGGGATCTCGCCGAGCGGGAACATCGTCTTCGACAGTTGCGCCTGGTTCAACCGGTGCAGGAAGTACGACTGGTCTTTCGTATGATCGAAGGCCTTCAGCAGTTCGAAACGCCCGTCGCGCTCGCGCACGCGCGCATAGTGGCCGGTCGCGATCATTTCCGCGTCGAGCGACATCGCGTGGTCGAGGAACGCCTTGAACTTGATCTCGGCGTTGCACAGCACGTCGGGGTTCGGCGTGCGGCCGGCCGAGTATTCGCGCAGGAACTCGGCGAACACGCGGTCCTTGTATTCGGCGGCGAAGTTGACGGCTTCCACGTCGATGCCGATCAGGTCGGCCACGGACACGACGTCGATCCAGTCCTGGCGCGTCGAGCAGTACTCGCCGTCGTCGTCGTCTTCCCAGTTCTTCATGAACAGGCCGACCACGTCGTAGCCTTGTTCCTTCAGCAGCCACGCGGTCACCGACGAATCGACGCCGCCCGACATGCCCACCACTACACGGCGCTTGCTCATTTGCCGACCGCCTGACGTTCGAATGCCTCGGGGCGCGGGGCGACCGAATGCGTGTGCACGAAATCGAGCGGAATGCGCCGCCCGGCGAGATAGTCGTCGACGCAGCGCATCACCGCGGGCGAACGATGGCGCTCGCTGCAGGCGCGCAGTTCGTCGGCCGTCATCCACAGCGTGCGGACGATGCCGTCGTCGAGCACATGGCCCGCGACCGGTTCGCCGGCGGTGCCGCAGAACGTGAAGCGCAGGTAGGTCGCGCCGGCGCTGCCGGGGCGATCGTAGTGCGCGAGATAGACGCCGACGAGCGCGTCGGGCGTGAACGGGCGCGCGGTTTCCTCGAGCGTTTCGCGGATCACGGCGTCGGCCAGCGTTTCGCCGGCTTCGAGATGACCGGCCGGCTGGTTGATGCGCAGGCCCGTCGAGGTTTCTTCCTCGATCACGAGAAAGCGGCCGGCGCGCTCGACGAGCGCGGCGACCGTCACATGCGGGGTCCAGATTTCGGGTTTCATGGTTCGGCATTTTACCGGTTGCGCCCGAACGTTGCCGGTCGTCCGCCGCCGGCCGTTCGTCAGACGATCCGACCCTCTCGGATCGCCCGTCCCGGCGCTGCGTGGCGGCGCGGGTCAAGCGCCTGTCGCATTCGAGCACGATCGTGCGGAAAGTGCTGGCGCGACCATCGCTTTCGGTTAAAGTGCAGCGTGAAAGCCGTTGCTCGTGAGCCGGTATGTCAGCCTGTCCGGCTCGTTGTGCAGTAAAGATCGCAAGAAAAGAAATACTGACAATGACTGGAGGGACTGACGATGCATATTGGAGTGCCTGCTGAAACGCGGGCCAACGAGGCGCGTGTGGCTGCGACGCCGGAAACCGTGAAGAAATACGCGGCGGCCGGCCATCGCGTCAGTATCGCGAAAGGGGCCGGCAGCGCAGCCAGCTATCCCGACGAAGCCTATGCGGCCGTCGGCGCCGAATTGACCGACCAGTCGGCCGCGTTTGACGCCGATCTCGTCCTGAAGGTCCAGGCGCCCACCGACGCCGAACTGCCGTTGCTCAAGCGCGGCACCGTGCTGATCGGCATGCTCGAGCCGTTCAACGGCGAGCAGGCGGCGAAACTCGCCGCGGCCGGCGTGACCGGTTTCGCGCTCGAGGCCGCGCCGCGCACGACGCGTGCGCAGAGTCTCGACGTACTGTCGTCGCAGGCGAACATCGCCGGCTACAAGGCCGTGCTGGTGGCCGCGTCGCTGTATCCGCGCTTCATGCCGATGCTGATGACGGCCGCGGGCACCGTGAAGGCGGCGCGCGTGCTGATTCTCGGCGCGGGTGTCGCGGGCCTGCAGGCGATCGCGACCGCGAAGCGGCTGGGCGCGGTGATCGAGGCGTCCGACGTGCGGCCGGCCGTGAAGGAGCAGATCGAGTCGCTCGGCGCGAAATTCCTGGACGTCCCGTTCGAAACCGACGAAGAGCGCGAAGCCGCGCAGGGTGTGGGCGGCTATGCGCGCCCGATGCCGGCATCGTGGCTCGGCCGCCAGGCCGCGCTCGTGCACGAGCGTGCGAGGCAGGCCGACATCGTGATCACCACCGCGCTGATTCCCGGGCGCCCGGCGCCGACGCTGATCTCGGTCGACACCGCGCAGGCGATGAAGCCCGGCTCGGTGCTCGTCGATCTCGCGGCCGGCCGCGGCCCGGAAATCGACGGCCGCAGGGGCGGCAACTGCCCGCTGACCGTCGCCGACCAGGTGATCGTGCACAACGGCGTGACGATCGCCGGCTACACGAATCTCGCGTCGATGGTCGCGTCGGACGCGTCGGCGCTGTACGCGCGCAACCTGCTCGACTTCACGAAGCTGATCGTCACGAAGGAAGGCACGCTGAACGTCGACCTGACCGACGACATCGTCGCCGCGACGCTGCTGTGCCGCGACGGTGAAGTCACGCGCAAATAACGGAGGAGACCATGGAAGTCATCAATCACACGGTGATCAACGTGATCATCTTCGTGCTGGCGGTGTACGTCGGCTACCACGTCGTCTGGAACGTCACGCCGGCGCTGCATACGCCGCTGATGGCCGTGACCAACGCGATCTCGGCGATCGTGATCGTCGGCGCGATGCTCGCGGCGGCGCTCACCGTCGGCGCGACCGGCAAGTTCTTCGGCACGCTCGCGGTCGCGCTCGCGGCCGTCAACGTGTTCGGCGGCTTTCTCGTGACGAGGCGAATGCTCGAGATGTTCCGCAAGAAGGAGCCCAAGCGCATCGAGGGCGGCAAGGAGGGCGCGCGATGAGCATGAACGTCGTTACGCTGCTGTACCTCGTCGCCTCGGTGTGCTTCATCCAGGCGCTGAAGGGCCTGTCGAATCCGAAGAGCGCGCGGCGCGGCAACCTGTTCGGGATGGTCGGGATGGCCATCGCGATCCTCACGACGATCGCGCTGATCGTCAAGCAGGCCGCGTGGCTCGGCGCGAACCTGCCGCTCGGCCTCGCGCTCGTGCTCGGCGCGCTGATCGTCGGCGGCGGCGTCGGGGCGTTCGTCGCCGCGCGCGTCGAGATGACGAAGATGCCGGAGCTCGTCGCGGCCATGCACTCGCTGATCGGTCTCGCGGCCGTGTGCATCGCGTATGCGGTGGTGTCGGAGCCCGAAGCGTTCGGCCTCGTGCCGCAGGACGCGGTGTCGTCGAGCTTCATCCCGTACGGCAACCGCGTCGAGCTGTTCATCGGCACGTTCGTCGGCGCGATCACGTTCTCCGGTTCGGTGATCGCGTTCGGCAAGCTGTCGGGCAAGTACAAGTTCCGGCTGTTCCAGGGCGCACCGGTCGTGTACGCGGGCCAGCACCTGATCAACCTGATGCTCGCGATCGCGATGCTCGGCTTCGGCATCCTGTTCTTCATCACGCAGGCGTGGCTGCCGTTCATCATCATGACGGCGATCGCGTTCGTGCTCGGCGTGCTGATCATCATCCCGATCGGCGGCGCGGACATGCCGGTGGTCGTGTCGATGCTGAACTCGTACTCGGGCTGGGCGGCGGCCGGCATCGGCTTCTCGCTGAACAACGCGATGCTGATCATCGCCGGTTCGCTGGTCGGCTCGTCGGGCGCGATCCTGTCGTACATCATGTGCCACGCGATGAACCGCTCGTTCTTCAACGTGATCCTCGGCGGCTTCGGCGGGGAAGCGGCGGCCGGCGGCGCGGCGGGCGCGCAGGAGCAGCGGCCGGTGAAGTCGGGTTCGGCCGACGACGCGGCGTTCATGCTCGGCAACGCGGAATCGGTCGTGATCGTGCCGGGTTACGGGCTCGCCGTCGCCCGTGCGCAGCACGCGCTGAAGGAGCTGACCGACAAGCTGGTCGAGAAGGGCATCGACGTGAAGTACGCGATCCACCCGGTCGCCGGCCGGATGCCGGGCCACATGAACGTGTTGCTCGCGGAAGCGGAAGTGCCGTACGAGATCGTGCACGAGATGGAGGACATCAACGGCGAATTCGGCCAGGTGGACGTGGTGCTCGTACTCGGCGCGAACGACGTCGTGAACCCGGCCGCGAAGAACGATCCGAAATCGCCGATCGCGGGGATGCCGATCATCGAGGCGTACAAGGCGCGCACGGTGATCGTCAACAAGCGTTCGATGGCGGCTGGCTACGCGGGCCTCGACAACGATCTGTTCTACATGGACAAGACGATGATGGTGTTCGGCGATGCGAAGAAGGTCATCGAGGACATGGTGAAGGCGGTCGAGTAGCGCACGCCGAGGCTATGCGGCGCCCGCTTCGATGCGCGGGCGCCGCGCCGGCACAGGCCCGACCGGCGCAAGCCGGCCGGTTTTTTTTCATGGTGCGACGCGTTGCGCGATGCAGGCGGCGATCGCGTCGCGTACGCGCACGATCGCCGGATCGCGCTGCGTGCTCGTGCGCCAGCCGATTTCGACCGGATAGCGCGGCAGGTCGATCGGGCACGCGAGTGCGCGCAGCGCGGTCGATTGCGCGATCGCGCGGGCCGCATGCGCGGGAATCGTCGCGACTGCGTCGGAGCCGGCGAGCAGGTACGGCAGCGCGGCGAAATGCGTGGTCGACGCCGCGACGCGCCGCTGGTGGCCGAGCGCGGCCAGCGCCTCGTCGACGATCCCGATCACGCCGCCCGACGATACGAGCAGGTGGTCGCGCCGCAGGAACTCGGCGAGCGTCAGCGTGCGCGGCGTCCGCGTGCGGCCGGCCGGATCGATCAGGCACGCATATCCGCCCGTCGCGACCGCGCGCCGGCTGAGCCCGTTCGCCGAGAAGCCGCCCGATGCGATCGCGAGATCGACGCCGTGCCGCAGCAGCGCGTCGCCGGCGATGCCGCTGTGGGTCTGCCGGAAGATCAGCCGGATGCCGGCGGCTTCTTGCGCGAGCGCATCGATCAACGCGCGGCCGAGCGCGATCTCGAAGTCGTCGGACAGCCCGATCGAGATCGTGCGGCCGACGCGGTCGCCGCCGTCGGCCGCGATCGCGAGGCTTTCGCGGCAGCGGTCGAGCGCGTCCGACAGGATCGGCTTCAGCTCGTCCGCGCGCGGCGTCGGCGCGAGCCCGCGGCCGGTGCGCACGAACAGCGGATCGGCATAGATCACGCGCAGCCGCCCGAGCGCCGCGCTGACCGCCGACTGCGTGAGGTCGAGCCGCAGCGCCGCGCGGCTCGCGCCGCCTTCCTCGTACAGCGCCTCGAACACCTTCAGCAGGTTCAGGTCGAGGCTGGCGATATCATCCACGTTCATGACACATATCGTTCCATCGATTTGATCGATGACATCTTATCGATAAAGATGGCGACATCCCATTCAACGGAGACGCCTTCATGTCCACGTCAGTCATCGCCGCGCTGCAGATCGGCGCATCGCCCGCCGGCACGCGCGCCACGCTCGACACGATCCTCGGCTACGAAACCGCGATCCGCGACAGCGGCGCGTCGCTGGTCGTGCTGCCCGAGGCCGTGCTCGGCGGCTATCCGAAAGGCGAAATCTTCGGCACGCGGCTCGGCTACCGGCTGCCCGAAGGACGCGACGCATATGCGCGCTACGCCGCGCAGGCGATCGACGTGCCGGGGCCGGAAACCGACGAGCTGGCCGCGCTGTCGCAGCGCACCGGCGCGAGCCTCGTGGTCGGCGTGATCGAGCGCGGCGGCAGCACGCTGTACTGCACGGCGCTGTTCTTCGATCCGCGCGACGGGCTCGTCGCGAAGCACCGCAAGCTGATGCCGACCGGCACCGAGCGGCTGATCTGGGGGCAGGGCGACGGCTCGACGCTGCCCGTCGTCGAGACGGCCGCGGGCCGCGCGGGCGCCGCGATCTGCTGGGAGAACCACATGCCGCTGCTGCGCTGCGCGATGTACGCGAAAGGCGTGCAGATCTGGTGTGCGCCGACCGTCGACGAGCGCGACGTGTGGCAGAGCTCGATGCGGCACATCGCGCACGAAGGGCGCTGCTTCGTCGTGAGCGCGTGCCAGGTGCAGCCGTCGCCGCGCGCGCTCGGCATCGACGTGCCGGGTTGGGACCCCGAGCGGCCGCTGATTCGCGGCGGCAGCGTGATCGTCGGGCCGCTCGGCGACCTGCTGACGGAGCCGCTGATCGGCGAGGCCGGGCTCGTGACCGCCCGTATCGACACCGACGAGCTCGTGCGGGCGCGCTACGACTTCGACGTCGTGGGGCACTACGCACGTGCGGACGTGTTTTCGCTGCACGTCGACGAGCGGCCGAAGCGGCCGGTGGTGTTCGGCGGGTAACGAAAGCGGAGGCGGGCGCCGCATGGCGCCCGAAAACGAAGGGCGGCGGCCGCCCGCCGCGCCGCGTCAGCGCATCGGCGCTTCCGCGATCCGCATGTAGTCGGCGATCCGCCGGCCCTCCATGTCCGGAAACTGCTCGTGCACGGTGATGTCGCCCATCCGCGCGATGTCGAAGGTGCGAAAATCGTCGCGCAGCTCGCACCACGCGCCGATCGTCCAGCGCCCGCCCCAGTAGACGAGCCCGAGCGGCCAGACGCGGCGCTGCGAGTGCGCGCCGAGCCGGTCGCGATAGTCGAAGCTGACGATGTGGCGCGTGTCGATCGCCTGGTGGATCGCGTCGACCTTCGCGCAAAACGTCGCGTCGATGTGGAACGACGGCGCGAACACGGGCAGCCGGTCGAGCGCCGTACGCTTGTCGGCCGGCATCGCCGACGCGATCTTCGCGAGCGCCGAGCGCGCGCCGCTCGCGAAGCGCGCACCGCCCCAGGTCTCGAGCATGCGCGCGCCGGTGGCGAGCGCCGCCAGCTCCTCGGCCGTGAACGTGAGCGGCGGCAGGCTCGCGTTGCGGTTCAGCCGGTAGCCGATGCCGGCCTCGCCTTCGATCGGCACGCCTGATAGTTGCAGGTCGCGTACGTCGCGGTAGACCGTGCGCGGCGACACCGACAGCCAGTCGGCCAGCTGCTGCGCGGTCGTGAGACGACGCCCGCGCAACAGCTCGGCGATCTGGAACAGGCGGTCGGCACGGCGGGTCATGACAGCACCTCGATTCCTCTGGCTACGGGGACTTCGCGATGATAGCGCCGCGCCGGCCCGCTGACCGCTGCGCTCAGTGGCATTTCGGCGCGTGCAGGCCGACGCGGTTGCCTTCCGTGTCGATCAGGTAGCCGACGTAGCCGTAGTTGTTCGGCAGCTCGACGACGGAGCCCTGCACGACGCCGCCCGCGCGCTTCGCGCGTTCGAGCGCCGCGACGACCGACTCGCCGGCGTTCAGGTAGACGAGCACGCCGTTCGCGCTCGGCTTCATCTGCTGCGGATCGAACACGATGCTGCCGCCCGTGCTCGATGCGTCGCGATCGAACGTCGCCATCGGCACGCCGCCGATGACCTCGCGCTGCAACGTGGTTTGCAGCACGGTTTCGTAGAAGCGGATCGCGCGGTCGAAATCGAGGGACGGAATGTCGAACCAGGCGATCGCGCGTTCCACGGTTGCAGTGGCGGTTGCTGACGTCATGACGAGCTCCTTGTGTTGCGTTGTTATTCGGATTCGGTGGGGAAACCAGCCTGCATTGCGCCGGGATTGCAGTGTGATCGCGGGCTGCTGACACCGTATTGTCAGTAGAGTTGTCACCCTTGACATGCAACCATTTGGTTGCATAATAAGACCGTTGACCCGGGAGCGGCATGGACCTCGTTTTCAAGGCGCTGGCCGATGCCACGCGCCGTCGGTTGCTCGATCTGCTGTACGCAAAAAACGGCCAGACCGTGTCCGAGCTGTGCGACGGGCTCGCGATGAGCCGGCAGGCCGTGAGCAAGCATCTCGCGCTGCTCGAGGCCGCGAATCTCGTCGCGACGACGTGGCGCGGCCGGGAGAAGCTGCATTACCTGAACCCGGTGCCGATCCATGACATCGCACAACGCTGGATCGGCAAGTTCGAGCGTCAGCGCCTGCAGGCGCTGGCGGACCTCAAGCGGGGGCTGGAAGTGCCCCGCGACACGGGAGACGACGATGGGTAATCCCGACTTCGTGTACGTGACCTTCATTGCGGCCACGCCCGAGCGCGTGTTCGACGCGCTGACCAACGCCGAGCTGACGAAGGACTACTGGGTACGGCATCGCAACGCGTCGCCCGACTGGCGGCCGGGTTCGCGGTGGGAACATCAGGACTACGACGATCCGTCGCGGGTCGACATCGTCGGCGAAGTGGTCGAGAACGATCCACCGCGCCGGCTGGTCGTCACGTGGCGCACGCCGTCGGGGGAGGGCGAGGAATCGCGCGTGACCTATCTGGTCGAGCCACACGAGGGCGTCGTGAAGCTGACCGTCACGCATGACGGGCTGGTGCCCGGTTCGGAGATGGATCGAGGGATTCGCGGCGGCTGGCCGGTCGTGCTGTCGAGCCTGAAGACGTTGCTCGAGACGGGGCATGCCCTGCCGTTCACGATGGCGCGCTGGTCGCAGTCGAAGCATTGACCGGCTGCGGAAAAGCACAGGGGCCGCGATGGCGGCCCCTGCACGTCGTGGCTTGCACAAGCGCACGGATGGCTTACGCGTCGCCCTCCGGCGCGGCCGGGCGTGCCTTCACGCTGCCGGCGATCAGGTCGAAGCGGAACAGCCGGCATTCGAGCGCGCCGTTGAACAGCGGCGTCTTGGCCGATTCGCGCAGGCGCAACTGGCCCGGCAGCGAACGGTCGGACGTCAGCAGGAACGCCTGCCAGCCCGTGAAGCGCTGCTTCAGCGCATCGCCGAGCGCGTTGAAGAACTCGCTGTCCGGCGCGTCGGTGTGCGTGCGACGGAATGCGTCGTCGTTGCCGCGGTTGCGGCCGGTTTCGCGCACCTCGCCGCGCGCGCTGCGGCCGCGCACTTCGATCCGCTCGCCGTACGGCGGGTTCGCGAGGAGGATGCCCGGCCCGTCGCACGGCGGCGTCATCCCGCGCGCATCGACCTGTTTGAGCCACACCGACGGCACGCCCGCGCGCTCGAGGTTCGCGCGTGCCTTCTCGAGCATGTCGCCGGAGATGTCGCTGCCGTACACGCCGAGCGCTTCGCCGCGCCTGGCTCGCGCCGCGCGCTTCGCGTCGAGCGCCGGGACCTTCAGCCCCTGCCACGCGGTGATGTCGTACTGCTTGAGCTTTTCGAAGCCGAACCGGCGCTCGACGCCGGGCGCCACGCCGAGCGCGATCTGCGCGGCTTCCGCGAGGAACGTGCCGCTGCCGCACATCGGGTCGTACAGCGCGGTGCCGGGCGTCCAGCCGGTCAGGCGCAGGATGCCGGCCGCGAGGTTCTCGCGCAGCGGCGCCGCGCCCTTGTCGAGACGCCAGCCGCGCTTGAACAGCGGCTCGCCTGACGTATCGAGGTACAGCGTGCATTCGCCCGCCGTCAGGAACGCGAACACGCGCACGTCCGGCGCACCGGTGTCGATGCTCGGGCGCGCGCCGGTCTTGTCGCGCATCCGGTCGCAGATCGCGTCCTTCACGCGCAACGTCGCGAATTCGAGGCTCTTCAGCGGCGACTTGATCGCGGTGATGTCGACGCGCAGCGTCTGCGTGGCCGCAAACCAGCGCTCCCACGGTTGCTCGAGCGCGAGCGCATAGACGTCCTGCTCGTTGCGGTACGCGCGGTGCGCGATCTTCAGCAGGATCCGGCTCGCGATCCGCGAATGGAGGTTCGCGGCCATGCCTGCGGCCCAGCCGCCGCTGAAATGGACGCCGCCCGGCACCTGCGCGCCCGCGGTGAACGGCGCGCCGTTCAGGTGGCGGCCGGCGATTTCGGCCAGCTCGGCGGCAAGCGCCGCTTCGAGGCCGCGCGGGCAGGGGGCGAAGAATTCGAACAGGGTGGGCGAGGACATAAGACGGGTGAGGACGTGCAAAAGTCCACTATTGTACGCGGCGCGGCCGACCGGGGCCGGCGTTTCGGCGCGGCGGCGCCGGCGCGACGGCCGCTCGCGCGTGCCGGGAGGACGGCGACGGGCACCGGCGGGGCGCCGCTGCCCGCCGCAGCTCAGTGCGCGCCCGGCTGGCCGGCGCGCGCGGCCGGGGTGCCCGCCGGCCAGAACAGCGCGAGCGGATTCGACAGCACCGTGCGGACGATCGCGGCGACGAGCGCGCGCACCTTGGTCGGGCGCAGGCTGCGCGAGCGCACGGCCATCGTGAAAGCGAGTGCGAAGCTCACGAGCACGTTGAGGAAGGCCATGCTGAGCACGCCGGCGCCGGCCCACCACAGTTCGGGCGTGCCGAGCGCATCCTTGCCCAGTACGCCGAGCGCGATCCCGATCGAGCCGGCCGACAGCGTCACGTGCCGCACCTCGAACGGGAACATGAACACGGTGACGATCGCCGGGACGAGGCCGAGCATCAGGCCGAGGCCGACGTTCGCGACCACGCCGGCGACGTTCGATCGGCAGAAATGCGCGAGCTTTGCGGCGCCGGCCGCGCCGAGCGTCAGGCGCAGCCTACGGTTGTACGCGAGCGCGTCACCGACGCGGTGCAGCACGAACCAGTTGTCGGCCCAGCCCGCGAGCAGGCTCGACGCCCACAGCAGCACGCCCGTGAGCGCCGCATAGAACGGCGTCGGGCCGAGCAGCGAGAACGAATGCAGCGTCGCGTGCGCCTTCTCCGGCGAGATCAGGTTCGTATGCGCGACGTTGGCCGCGAACAGCTGCACGAGCAGGCACACGGGCAGCACGACGACCACGTTCCCGGAAATCGCGGCCGCCTGCGTGCGGATCAGTGCGATCACCGACGCGACGAACGCCTTCACGCCTTCCTCGTGACCGGTGTCGTCGAGCTCGCGCGCGAGCGTCGGCGCGGTCATTGCGGGCTGCTTGGTCGCGAGCGTGAAATGCAGGAAGTGCATCAGCATGAAGCTGGCCGCGTAGTTGATGCCCGCCAGCAGCCCTTCGAGCATCGACTGCAGGTGCGCACCCGTGATCGCGAACTTCACGCACACGGTCGCGACCGTGACGAGGCCGCCGCCCGCGGCCATCCGCAGCATCTTCAGGTACTCGGCCCGGCCGCGCGAGATGTAGTGCTCGCCGGTGTCCGCGTTGGTCTCGACGAGCTTGCGTGCGAACAGCGAGAAGTTGCTGCGCACGAGGTGCGCGACGCTCTGGCTGCTCTGGTTCGCGTCGACGAGCTCGGCGGTCAGGTGCGCCATGCCGTGCAGGTCGTCGCGCGCCATCCACGCGTTGAGCAGCATTTCCGCGCGCAGGATGCGCATGCGCATCCGCTCGACCTGGAACACGATGTCGACCGACACGCCGTTGCGGTACAGGTGCGCGAACACGTTGTCGACGGCGATCCGGCATTCGTCGAGCAGCACGCGCAGGTAGTTCACCTCGTGCAGCAGCTTGCTCGGATCGCCGCCGTCCTCGACGGCCGCGTGCGCGGTCTCGACCGCGAGCATCGCGCGCGTGAGGCGGTAGAACGGCTGCGATTCGAGCGGCTTGCGCGCATCGTCGTCGGACAACCGGCTGCGCACCGTCTGCGACAGGCCGGTCGAGCTGATCTGGCAGGTCAGGTTGTGCAGCGCGGCCAGCAGGTCGCGCGAGAACGAGCCGGGCTCGTGGCGCTCCTCGTCGGTGACGTCGAACGAGAGCAGCTCGGCGAGACGCGCGAGCAGGTCGTCGGACAGCGCGTCGATCCATTTCGCGTCCTCGGGCGTCGGGAACATCAGCGTGAACAGCGCCGACAGTTCGCGGCGGTTCGGCGCGGGCGGGATCAGCGACGAATCGATCCGCTCGAACAGCGCGCCGAAGAAGCCCGAATGCACGGGCATGCCGGCGTCGCACAGCAGCGAGATGCCGTCGCACTCGCGCAGGATGCCGCGCAGGATGCGCGCGGCGTGCGCTTTCCATGCGGGGTTGCGATCGAGCACGTGGAACAGGTAGCGCAGCCGCGCATGGGCGGGATAGGCCCGCGTGTCGGCGTCGCGCTCGGCCGGCGCGTCCTGCACCGTGCCGTTGCGGCGCAGCCAGTGCGCGAGCTCGATCAGCCATTCGCTGCGCTCGGCGTACGACGCGTCGGCGTCGGCATGCGCGAGCAGCGCATCGAGCTGGTGACCGGCATTGCGCGACGCGCGCCACTTCTTGATCAGGGTCGTCAGGGAACGAAACATAAACGGAATAGCGAAAGCCCGTGACGGGCGGGTTCGGGATGCCGGCCGGGGAAACGGCGCGGCGCCGGGAGAACGGATGAGACGGGGCCGGTGCCGGACGGGGCGCGGCGACCCGCGATGCGACTGCCCCGCTGCGGTGCACGCCGACCGCGTGCAGGCGCCGGGGGCACGGCGGTCGGGCCGAACGCGGCCCGGCGCCACTGGCCGGTGCGCACGACGAACGGCGCGAGCCTGAAAGTGCGTAGGATCGTCAATCGGGCCGGAAAACGCAAGCCGACCGCGTTGCATGGCGCGGGTTCCGGCGGCTTTGACAAAGAATGTAAATGGCCGTTCTAAATGGCCGTCGGGCCGATGAAGGCGGTGCGCGAGGCCGGCTGCGGCGGCGTGCAGCCTGCGACGGGCGGCGCGCGGCCCGACGCGCCATTCGACACCGCGCGGGCGAACGCCGTGTCGAACGTTCGCCTGCGCGCCGTCCGCGTTCGCTTATGCGCCGGACTTGCCCGTCGCGCCGGCGTCGCCGCCGGACGTCGGGTTGGCCGGGCACGGCACGACCGGCGCGGCCGCCGTCTTGCTGCCGGCCGCGGGCGTGGCTGGCGCGCCGCGGCGCGCGGCCATCGCGCGCACGCCGTCCGCGGCCTGCGCGGCAATCGCGTCGAGCGCGCGCCGGTGGCCGGCGACGAGTGCGTCGTAGCCGTCGCCGACCGGTTCGGCGACGCTCGTGCGGCAGGTCATCACGGCCTGCGTGGCGAGCGAGCGCACGCTCCACACGGCGTCGACCGCGGCCCGCTTGCCGGGCCACGACTCGAAGCGCTGCACGTTCACGCTGATGCGGTACACGGGCACGCCGGCCGGATAGGCGGAATTCGCGACGTCGATCGTGCCGAGCCGAGCGGCGAGATCGTCCGACAGCGCGCGGCGGATCTCGTCGGCGGGCGGCGACGCCCAGCGTTCCTGCTCGAGCACGTCGACCTGCGCGGCGTTCTTCTGCACGACCAACTGGTTCTTCGCGACCTGTTCGGGCACGCCGACCGACGGCACCTCGATCAGGAACGCCGGGTTGGCCGGCGCGGTGCGCAGCGGCGCCGCGGCGTCGGCCGGGCTGAGCGTGTAGAACCGCGCGGGCGGCGAGCTGCACGCGGCGAGCGCGAGTGCGGCGAAGACGGCCGCCGCGCCGCTCGCGAAACCGTTCACGCGTGTCGTCATGGTTTATCTCCTGGCTTGCCCTTGAGCAGCGATTCGGGGTGGCGCTCCAGATAGTCGGCGAGCGCGTTCAGCGATTGCAGCGTGCGCGTGAGTTCCTTCAGCGCGCCGCGCACGTCGGACTGCAGCGGCGAATCCTGCTGCAGCGTCGCCTCGGCGGTCGAGAAGGTCTGCTTCGCGGCCGACAGCGTGTCGCGCGCTTGCGGCGCGACCTGCGTGTCGAGCTGCTTGAACAGCTTGTCGGCGTTCGCGAGCGCGCTGTTCAGGTTCGCGCCGATCTGGTCGAACGGCACCTTGTCGAGCTTCTTCGCGATGTCGGCGACCTGCAACTGCAGCTCGTCGAGCGTATTCGGCACGGTCGGCAGCTCGAGCGGCTGGCGGGCCGTGTCGATCTTCACGGCGGGCGCCTTCGGGAAGAAGTCGAGCGCGACGTACAACTGGCTCGTCAGCAGGTTGCCGGTGCGCAGCTGGCCGCGCAGCCCGTGCTGGACGAGCCGCTCCACGATTTCGCGGCGCGCCGGTTCGCCCTTGCTCTCGATCGTCTCGCGGAAGCGGCGGCCGAGGCGCTCCGGATACACGTTCATCGTCACCGGCATCAGGAAGTTCTTCGTCTTCGGATCGAAGTCGATGCCGATGTTCGTCACTTCGCCGAGCACGATGCCGCGGAAGTCGACCGGCGCGCCGACGGCGAGCCCGCGCAGCGACTGGTTGAAGTTCATCACGACCTGCAGCGGCTGGCCGTCCGGGTCGCGCATCGCGTCGCCCTCGTCGGAGCCGAGACGGAACGTCGTGTTGTTCGGCGCGGTCGTGCCGCTGCCCTGGTTCGGCGGCGTCTGGAACGCGATGCCGCCGAGGATCACCGTCGCGAGCGACTGCGTGTTCAGCTTCAGGCCGCTCGAATCGAGCCGCAGATCGACGCCGCTCGCCTGCCACCAGCGCGTGTTCATGCCGACGTACTGGTCGTACGGTGCATTGACGAACACATTGAACGTGACGCCCGTGCCGTCCTTGTCGAGCGAGAAGCCGACCACCTGGCCGACCTGGACGCGACGGTAGTAGACCGGCGAGCCGATGTCGACCGAGCCGAGCGAATCGCCGCGCAGCACGTACTGCGTGCCTTTCTGGTCGCCCGTGACGGCGGGCGGCGTCTCGAGCCCGGTGAAGTCGGTCAGCGTGTCCTGCCCGTGACCGGCGTCGACGCCGATGTACGCGCCGGACAGCAGCGTGCCGAGCCCCGACACGCCGGTCGCGCCCACGCGCGGGCGCACGATCCAGAAGCGCGAACCCTGGACCGCGAAGTCCTCGGCTTCCTTCTTGAGCTGCACCTGGACCAGCACGCGCGACAGGTCCTTCGACAGCTTGATCGTCTTGACCGTGCCGATCTCGACGTCCTTGTACTTGACCTGGGTCTTGCCCGGCTCGAGCCCTTCGGCGCTGTGGAAGCTGATCGTGATTTCCGGGCCGCGCTCGCGCACGGACTTGATCACGAGGCCGATGCCGATCAGCGCGGCGATCAGCGGCACGAGCCAGACGAGCGACGGCAGCCAGCCGCTTTTCGTCGAGATCGCCGGATCGGGCGGCCGGGGCGCGTCGTGCTGCGGGCCTTGTGGACTATTCATGGTGATTCCCTGAGGTTTCGACTGGATCCCAGATCAGGCGGGGATCGAACTGCATCGACGCGAGCATCGTCAGGATCACGACCGAGCCGAACGCGAGCGCGCCGGGGCCGGCCGTGATGACGGCGAGCGAACGGAAATGGACGAGCGCGACGGTCAGCGTCACGACGAAGATGTCGAGCATCGACCAGCGGCCGATGCGCTCGACGATCCGATAGAGGCGCGTGCGCTGCAGCGGCCGCCAGGCGGTGCGGCGCTGTGCGCTGATGACGAGGATCGTCAGGACGGCGAGCTTGAGCATCGGCACGAGAATGCTGGCGACGAACACGACCACGGCGAGCGGCCAGTCGCCGGACGTCCAGAAGTAGATGACGCCGCTCATGATCGTGTCCTGCTGCGACCCGACGATCGACGACGTACGCATGATCGGCAGCAGGTTCGCCGGAATGTAGAGGATCGCGGCCGCGAGCAGCAGCGCCCACGTGCGCATGATGCTGTTCGGCGTGCGCACGTGAAGCGCGCTGCCGCAGCGCGCGCAATGCGCGTGCGGCCGGTCGATCGTCTGCACGAGCCCGCACGCGTGGCAGCTGGCGTAGCCCTCGCGGGCGGCGGTCGGCGTGGGCCTCGTCATCGGCGGGGCGTGTCCTGCAGCGGCGCGGCGGGGTCGGGCCGCGCCGGCGCGCGGCCGGCGCGCAGGTCGTCGGCGATGTCCCACACCGTGCGCGGGTCGAACATCAGCACGACGGCGGTCATCAGCGTGAGCGCGCCGAACGCGAACAGCGCCGCGTCGGGCACGACGCGCGCGAGGCTCACCATCTTCACGATCGTGACCACGATGCCGAGCATGAACACCTCGATCATCCCCCACGGCCGCACGAGCTGGATCGTGCGCAGCACGACGTTGAGGCCGGGCGGCACGATGCCGCGCCGGATCGGCAGCAGGACGTAAAGGAGCGCGGCCATCTCGACGAGCGGGAACAGCACGGTCGAGCAGAACACCATCACGCCGACGATCTCCATGTCCTGATGCCACAGCGCATCGATCGCGCCGATCAGCGTCGTCTGCACGCGCGTGCCGTTCAGGTCCATTTCGAGGATCGGGAACGCCTGCGCGATGACGAACGTGACGAGCGCCGCGACCGCGAGCGCGCTGATGCGCTCGATCTGCGTGGTGCTGTTGCGATAGAGCAGCGCGTCGCAGCGCGGGCAGCGTGCGATTTCGCGGCCCCTCAGGCGCGGTTTATGCAACAGTGCGTCGCATTCGTGGCAGGCAATCAGGTCGTATCGTTGCATGGAAAAGGCGGTGCTGCGACGGCCGGGGAACGCGTCGACGGGGCCGGAACCCGCGCCAATCTTACCAAAAGGGCTTTTTCGATGGGTCAAGGATCGTGCGCTGCGTGACCGGTCGGTAACATGACGGGAAGCCGTCAGCCGGCTGGCGCGCCTGTCCTCAGAGTCCGCGCGCGTCAAAAGGTTGCGGTAGCATGGCGCCCTCGACATGCGTCGGCCGAATTTACCGGCGCAGCCGTTCGCTGAACTGAGGAACCCAAGATGGCATCGAAATCGCCGCCGGCCGCGCCGGCACGCTACGCGCCTACCGCGATCGCCCTGCACTGGCTGATCGCGCTGCTGATCGTCTGCGGCTTCGCGCTCGGCTGGGTGATGACGGACATCCCCGGCTTCACGCCCACCAAGCTGAAGTACTTCTCGTGGCACAAGTGGATCGGCGTGACGGTGTTCGCACTCGCCGTCGTGCGCGTGCTGTGGCGGGCGACCCACGTGCCGCCGCCGCTGCCGGGCGACACGCCGGCGTGGCAGCGCGCGGCGTCGCACGGCGTGCACATGCTGCTGTACGTGCTGATGATCGTGATTCCGGCGACGGGCTACCTGTACAGCTCGGCGTCGAACATCCCGGTCGTCTATCTCGGCATCGTGCCGCTGCCGCGCCTGATCGACCCCGATCCGGCGCTCAAGGAAACCTTCAAGACGCTGCACGTGTCTTTGAATTACATTCTGCTTGCGCTCGTCGCGATGCACGTGCTCGCGGCGCTCAAGCATCAGTTGTTGGACCGCGACGGCCTGCTGTCGCGCATGCTTCCCTTTGCCAAATGAAGGATCCCATGAAAGTGTCTTTCTCCCGCTCCATGCTGACCGCGTTCGCCGCGGCGGCGTTTGTCGCGTCGGGCGCGGCGCATGCCGACGTCGATCTCGCGAAGAGCAAGGTGTCCGCCGTGTCGAAGCAGATGAACGTGCCGACCGAAGGCGCGTTCAAGAAGTTTTCCGCGCAGGTGAAGTTCGACCCGGCGAAGGCCGCGCAGGGCAGCGCGCAAATGACGATCGACGTCGCGAGCTTCGACCTCGGCGACAAGATGTACAACGACCAGGTCGCCGGCAAGGACTGGTTCGACGCGAAGACCTATCCGCAGGCGAGCTTCGTGTCGTCGGCGATCGCGCCGGCCGGCGGCAACAAGTACAACGTGACCGGCAAGCTGACGATCAAGGGCAAGACCGAGACCGTCACGGTGCCCGTCACGGTCGCGCAGAACGGCGCGACGCAGACGTTCGACGGCGTGCTGCCGATCAAGCGTTCGACCTTCAACGTCGGTACCGGCGAGTGGAAGGACACGTCGGTCGTCGCGGACGAAGTGCAGATCAAGTTCCATCTCGTCGCCACGAAGTAAGCGGCAGGTTGCCGCGTCCACTGAATGCCGCGCGAGGGCGCGGCGCCGTTCCCAGGAGAAAAGGTTTGAAAAAGCATCTGATCATCGCCGCCGGCGCGCTGGCCGCTTCGCTGTCGTTCTCGGCCTTCGCCGAAAGCGCGACCTACCAGTTCGACCCGAGCCACACGTACCCGAGCTTCGAGGCCGACCACTTCGGCGGCCTGTCGGTCTGGCGCGGCAAGTTCGACAAGTCGAGCGGCACCGTGACGCTCGATCGCGCGGCGAAGACCGGCACGGTCGACGTGACGACCGACATCGCGTCGATCCACACCGGCAGCGCAAAGCTCGACGAGCACCTGCAGACGGCCGAGTTCTTCGATGCGGCGAAGTTCCCGCAGGCGAACTACAAGGGCACGATCAAGTTCGACGGCGACAAGCCGGTGTCGGTGGTCGGCAACCTGACGCTGCATGGCGTCACGAAGCCGCTCACGCTGAAGATCGATTCGTTCAAGTGCATGCCGCACCCGATGCTCAAGCGCGAAGTGTGCGGCGTCGACGCGGTCGGCGAATTCAGCCGCGACGATTTCGGTCTCGACTACGGCAAGCAGTACGGTTTCAAGATGAAGACGAAGCTGCTGATCACGGCCGAAGCGGTCAAGCAGCAGTAAGGCTCTCCTGCCGGGTCGGCCATCGTGCCGGCCCCTGCGGGCAAACCGCCGCGCTCCCGTTATCGGGGCGCGGCGGTTTTTTTGCGCGCCTATAATCGCCCGAGCGCAGCATGCGGCCATGCGGCGCCGGGCAGGCCGACGCCGCGACGGCGGCCGCCTCGAACAGAACGTACAACGACAAGGAGATCGCCGATGCATGCCGTCACGCAGTCCCGTTCCATTGCCTCGTCGCCGCGCGTCTGGCGCGCGGTGGTCGCCGCGTCGATCGGCAACGCGCTCGAGTGGTTCGATCTCGTCGTCTACGGTTTTTTCGCGGTGACGATCTCGAAGCTGTTCTTCCCCGCCGGCAACGACACCGTGTCGTTGCTGCTCACGCTCGGCACGTTCGGCGTGTCGTTCTTCATGCGGCCGCTCGGCGCGATCGTGCTCGGCGCGTATGCCGACCGCGCGGGCCGCAAGGCCGCGCTCACGCTGTCGATCCTGCTGATGATGGCCGGCACGCTGATCATCGCGGTGCTGCCGACCTACGAGACGATCGGCGTCGCCGCGCCGGTGATCCTCGTCGCCGCGCGGCTGATGCAGGGCTTTTCGGCAGGCGGCGAGTTCGGCAGCGCAACCGCGTTCCTCGCCGAGCACGTGCCGGGCCGGCGCGGGTTTTTCGCGAGCTGGCAGGTCGCGAGCCAGGGGCTCACGACGCTGCTCGCCGCGGGCTTCGGCACCGTGCTGAACGCGCAACTGTCGGCCGCGCAGATGGCGTCGTGGGGCTGGCGCGTGCCGTTCTTCTTCGGGCTGCTGCTCGGGCCGGTCGCGTACTACATCCGTACCAAGGTCGACGAGACGCCCGAATTCCTCGCGGCCGAAGGCACCGCGAACCCGCTGCGCGATACGTTCGCGTCGCACAAGGCGCGCCTCGTCGCGGCGATGGGCGTGGTCGTGCTCGGCACCGTCGCGACCTATCTCGTGCTGTTCATGCCGACCTACGGCGTGAAGCAGCTCGGCCTCGCGCCGTCCGCCGCGTTCGCGGCGATTCTCGTCGTCGGTGTGATCCAGATGGCGTTCGCGCCGCTCGTCGGCCACTGGTCGGATCGCTACGGCCGCGTGCGCGTGATGATCGCGCCGGCCGTCGGCATCCTCGTGCTGATCTATCCGGCGTTCGCGTATCTCGTCGCGCATCCGGGCTTCGGCACGCTGATCGCGCTGCAGGTGCTGCTCGCGTTCCTGATGACCGGCTACTTCGCGGCGCTGCCGGGGCTGTTGTCCGAGGTGTTTCCGGTGCAGACGCGCACGACCGGGATGTCGCTCGCGTATAACGTCGCGGTGACGATCTTCGGCGGCTTCGGGCCGTTCATCATCGCGTGGCTGATCCGCGAGACCGGGATGAAGACTGCGCCGAGCTTCTACCTGATGTTCGCGGCCGTGCTGAGCCTCGCGGCGCTGGTCGTGCTGCGGCGGCGGTTCGGGTTTCGCTGAAAGGGGCGGGGCGGCGCGTCAATTGCCGCCGCGCTCGCACACCGGTTGCGCCGGCATCAGTTGCGGCGGCGCGTCGACGGTCCGGACCGGGCGCCCCGCGAGCGCGGCGAGCGCCTGCCGGAGCTGCCAGTCGGCGGCCGTGCCGAATGCGCGCTGCGGCAGCGCCGCGCTCCTCGCCGTATCGATCTTCGCGCGCACGCGCTGCTCGCGCAGCTTCTGTCGTGCGTTGCGCACCTGCGCGAACGGGTCGGGCGCCTGCCGGTCCGCATACGGTGCGCGGGCCAGATCGGCTTCCCGGTACCACAGCAGCACGCCGTCGACGTCCGAATCGACGCGCGGCGGCACGAGCCAGTCCGGCATGACGCCGTAGCCGTCCATCGGGCAGCCGTTCGGCCGCAGGTTGCGCGCGAACGTGAAATTGAGACGCGTGCCGTCGATCAGGTCGACGCCCGTCTGTGCGAGCCCTTTCCCGTAGGTCGGCATGCCGAGCAGTTTCGCGCGGCCGAGATCCTTCAGCGCCGCCGCGGTCGCTTCGGCGGCCGACGCGCTCTGTCCGTCGACGAGCACGACGAGCGGCACGGTGCGCCACCAGTCGTCGGCCTGCAGCGGCGCGAGCGGATCCTGCCCGTGCATGACGGGCAATTCGTAGTCGGGCCAGTTGGTCGTGTAGCGGCGGCGGTGCGTGTCGCCGCGCTCGACCGTCACCATCGCGGTGCGGTCGCGTCCCGCGAACAGCGCGGTGATGCCGATCGCCGCATTGAGCGCGCCGCCGCCGTTGATGCGCAGGTCGAGAATCATCTGCTTCACCGGCGGCCCCGCGCGGCGCGCGGCCTGCACCGCGTCGATATAGTCGCCGACCGCCGGCTCCGGAAAGCTCGACAGCCGCGTGTACAGGATGTCGCCGTCGAGCCGCTTCGCGGTCGCCGGATGCGGTTTGACGATCGTGCGCACGGGCGCGAAGCTCAGCACCGCATGCTTCGGGCCGCGCTGCACCGTGAGCTTCAGCGGCACGCCCGCGTCACCCTTCGCGAGTTGCATCAGCGCGCTGCCGTCGATGCCGACGACGCTCCTGTCGTTCATCGCGACGACGAGATCGTCGGGCCGCACGCCGGCCCGTTCCGCCGGCGCGTCGGGAATCACGTCGATGATGTGCAGTCCGTCGGGCCGTGTCTCGAACACGATCCCGATGCCCGGCGTGCCGTCGCGTGCGCGCCGCTCGTCGTCGCGCCGCTCCTGCTCTTCCTTCGCGTTGAAGAAGCGTGCGTAAGGCAGCGTCTTGATGCCTTCGTGGGTCGCGGCGTCGAGCAGCGCGCCGATGTCGACGTCGGTCAGGTGCTGTTTCTTCAGCACTTCGACGGCCGCTTTCAGTTCGCAGAGCTGCGGCTCCCAGTCGGGCGGGCAGGGCGACGGCGGTCGGATGGCGGGCACCGAAGCGGCGGCCGGTGAAGCGGCAGGCAGCGAAGCGGCGGGGGATGCGGATGCCGATTGCGCATCGGCGAGCGGCGCATACGGGAACGCGGCCGCGACGGCTGCGCAGACGGCGAGGCGACGAACGACACGCATGGGAGGCATCATCGGGACCGCACGTTCGGACGGGTGGCGAGGGGGGGGCCCGGTGTCGGGGGCAACCGGCAAGCGACGGGGCAGGGCGCGGTGACGATTGTAGCCGACCCCTGCGACCGCGCCGGTCGAGCCGGCCGCGTGTCGGACCGCGGTGGCGCGCACATAAAAAAACCGGCCCAAACGGGCCGGTTTTTTCGAAGCCGAAACGGTGTAGCGCTCAAACCTGCGCGCCGGCGTTCGGATCGTCCGGATCGTGCGCGGCCTTCTTTTCCTTGATCAGGTCTTCGCGCTTGATGCCGAGCCACATCGCGAGCGAGCCCGCGACGAACACCGACGAGTAGATGCCGAACATGATGCCGACCGTCAGCGCGAGCGCGAAGTAGTGCAGCGTCGGGCCGCCGAAGAAGAACATCGACAGCACCATCATTTCGGTCGACGTATGCGTGATGATCGTGCGCGACATCGTGGTCGTGATCGCGTGGTTGATCACTTCCTGCACGCTCATCTTGCGTTCGCGGCGGAACGTTTCGCGGATCCGGTCGAAGATGACGACCGACTCGTTGACCGAGTAGCCGAGCACCGCGAGGATCGCCGCGAGCACCGCCAGCGAGAACTCCCACTGGAAGAACGCGAAGAAGCCGAGAATGATCACGACGTCGTGCAGGTTGGCAATGATGCCGGCCACCGCGTACTTCCATTCGAAGCGGAACGACAGGTAGATCACGATGCCGATCACGACGCACGCGAGCGCGAGCAGACCGTCGGTCGCGAGCTCGCGGCCGACCTGCGGGCCGACGAACTCGACGCGCTGCAGCGTCACGTCCGGGCTCTGCGCCTTCAGCGCGCTCATCACCTGGTCGCTCTGCTGCGCGGACGTGAGGCCTTCCTTCAGTTGCAGGCGGATCAGCACGTTGCGCGACGTGCCGAAGTTCTGCACTTGCGCATCGGCATAGCCGAGCTTGCCGAGCGTCGCGCGCACGGGTTCGAGCTGGGCGGCCTGCTGGTACTGAACCTCGATCACCGTGCCGCCGGTGAATTCGACGGACAGGTGCAGCCCGCGGTGGAACAGGAAGAACACGGCGGCGAGGAACGTGACCAGCGAGATCACGTTGAACACCAGCGCGTGCCGCATGAACGGAATGTCTTTACGGATGCGGAAAAATTCCATGGCTTCGTCTCCGGGGCCTTATTGGGTCGAGCCCGGTTTCTTCGGCGACACGCCTTGCTGCGCGCGGTTGCGCAACTGCGGCTTGCCGGCGCGCGGCGCGTTGCCCTTCGCCGGGGCGGCGAGCTTCGCGGCGCGGGCAGTGTCGGTCGATTCGTCCGCATCGGCGAACGACGCGGCGGCAGCGGCGCCTTCCGGCTTCCACACCTGGCCGATCGCGAGCGACTTCAGCTTCTTGCGGCCGCCGTACCAGAGGTTGACGATCCCGCGCGAGAAGAACACCGCGGAGAACATCGACGTCAGGATGCCGAGGCAGTGCACGATCGCGAACGCGCGAACCGGGCCCGAGCCGAACGCGAGCAGCGCGAGGCCGGCGATCAGCGTCGTGACGTTCGAGTCGAGAATCGTCGCCCACGCATGGGCGTAGCCGGCCTGGATCGCGAGCTGCGGCGGCTGGCCGGCGCGCAGTTCCTCGCGCACGCGCTCGTTGATCAGCACGTTCGAGTCGATCGCCATGCCGAGCGCGAGCGCGATTGCCGCGATGCCCGGCAGCGTCAGCGTCGCCTGCATCAGCGACAGCACGGCGACGAGCAGCAACAGGTTCACCGACAGGCCGATCACCGACACCACGCCGAACAGCATGTAGTACGCGACCATGAACACGGCGATCGCGCAGAAGCCCCAGATCACCGAGTGGATGCCCATCTTGATGTTGTCGGCGCCGAGGCTCGGGCCGATCGTGCGTTCCTCGATGATGTCCATCGGCGCGGCAAGCGAACCGGCGCGCAGCAGCAGCGCGAGATCGGCCGCGGCCTGCGGCGTCGGCTGGCCCGTGATCTGGAAGCGGTCGCCGAGTTCGGACTGGATCGTCGCGACCGTCAGCACTTCGCCCTTGCCCTTCTCGAACAGCACCATCGCCATCGGCTTGCCGATGTTCTCGCGCGACACCGTGCGCACCGCGCGGCCGCCCGCCGAATCGAGGCGGATGTTGACCGACGGACGCTGGTGCTCGTCGAAGCCGGCCGACGCGTCGATGATGCGGTCGCCGGTGAAGATCACGTCCTTCTTCAGCAGCACGGGCGCCTGGTTGCCCTGCGTGAAGAGTTCCTCGCCCGGCGGCACGGGATCGTTCGGGTTCGGGTGCGTGTTGATCGGGTCGGCAAGGCGCGCCTCGAGCGTCGCGGTGCGGCCGATGATGTCCTTCGCCTTCGCGGTGTCCTGCACGCCCGGCAGTTCGACGACGATGCGGTCGCTGCCTTGCTGCTGCAGGATCGGCTCGGACACGCCGAGTTCGTTCACGCGGTTGTGGAGGGTGGTCAGGTTCTGCTTGAGCGCGGCGTCCTCGACGGACTTCTGCACGGCCGGCGTGAAGGTGCCGACCACCTGCGTGCCGCCGCCGCCGGGCTGCGTCGCCCATTGCAGCTCGGTGATCGACGCGGCGAGCACCTTGCGGGCGTCTTCCGCCGTCTGCGCATCGCTGAAGTTGACGACCACGGACTGCTCGACGCGGCTCACGCCGCCGTCGCGGATGTTCTTGTCGCGCAGCAGCGTGCGCGCGTCGGACGCGTCGGAGTCGAGCTTCTTCGTGAGCGCGCCCGTCATGTCGACCTGGAGCAGGAAGTGCACACCGCCGCGCAGGTCGAGGCCGAGATACATCGGCAGCGCGTGCAGCGCGGTCAGCCAGCGCGGCGACGCGCTTTGCAGGTTCAGTGCGACGACGTACTGCGGATCGTTCGGGTCGGCGTTCAGCGACTTCTGCAGCAGGTCCTTGACGCGCAGCTGCGTATCGGTGTCCTTCAGGCGCACGCGGATGTTCGCGTTGGTCGCCGTGTTCTCGAAGGTGACGTCGTCCGGCGTGATCTGCGCGGACGCGAGCGCCGATTCGACCTGGGTCAGCGTGGTCGAGTCGAGCTTGACCGTGGCCTTGCCGCTCGACACCTGCACCGCCGGCGCTTCGCCGAAGAAGTTGGGCAATGTGTACAGAAGGCCGATGGCGAGCGCCACGACCATCACGACATATTTCCAGAGTGGATAACGATTCATGAGGGGGCCGAACGGGTGGTTGGCGTGAAAGCGTCGCGTCCGGCGCCGCGGCGGCCCGCTCTCTCAGGCGGGCACGGCGCGGGGGGCCGGACGCTCGGTATAAGCCTTACAGCGACTTGATCGTGCCCTTCGGCAGAATGGTCGTGACGGCAGCCTTCTGCACGGTGATTTCGGTGCCTTCGGCGATTTCGACGCCGATGTAGCCTTCGGTGACCTTCGTCACCTTGCCGACGAGGCCGCCGCTCGTGACGACTTCGTCGCCCTTCGCCATGGCCGCGAGCATGTTGCGGTGTTCCTTCTGGCGCTTCATCTGCGGACGGATCATGATGAAGTACAGCACCGCGAACATCAGGATGAGCGGCAGGAAGCTCATCAGGCTCGATTCGGCGCCACCGGCACCTTGCGCGAAGGCATTGGAAATGAACGGCACGTTGGTCTCTCCGTAGGGGAAGATCGAAAAATAAGCCGGTTATTCTACCACCGGCCCCATGCGCAAACGGCGCGGCAAATGCGCTTTCGGATCAAGCTGTTAAAGCGCGAACCGATACCGTTGCGGCTTGTGTGGAAAGGCAATTGTAATGTTTGATGGCTCGGTCCGGCGGGTGGACCGGGGTTTTTTAGTGCGTGTCCTATTGGATACGGTTTTCTTTCAGGTCGTGTCCTATGGGGCAGGCCGCCCGCCGGCGGTCAGTCGACCCCTCTCGCGCGATCCTCCGCGAAGCGCTGCCGGAACGCGTCGAACGTATGGGTTTCGATCGCGTCGCGGATCTCGCTCATCAGCTGCAGGTAGTAGTGCAGGTTGTGGATCGTGTTGAGCTGCGCACCGAGGATTTCGCCGACCCGGTGCAGGTGATGCAGGTAGCCGCGCGAGAAATTCTGGCACGTGTAGCACGTGCAGCTCGCATCGAGCGGCTTCAGCGAGTTCTTGTGCGTCGCGTTGCGGATCTTCACGTCGCCGAAGCGCGTGAAGAGCCAGCCGTTGCGCGCGTTGCGGGTCGGCATCACGCAATCGAACATGTCGACGCCGTTCGCGACGCCTTCGACGAGATCCTCCGGCGTGCCGACGCCCATCAGGTAGTGCGGCTTGTTCGCCGGCAGCTTCGGGCCGACGTGGCGCAGCACGCGCATCATGTCTTCCTTCGGCTCGCCCACCGACAGCCCGCCGATCGCGAGGCCGTGGAAGCCGAGCTCGGACAGGCCCGCGAGCGATTCGTCGCGCAGATCCTCGAACATCCCGCCCTGGACGATCCCGAACAGCGCGTTCGGGTTGCCGAGCCGGTCGAATTCGTCGAGCGAGCGCTTCGCCCAGCGCAACGACATGCGCATCGAGTCGGCCGCTTCCTTGTGCGTGGTCGGCACGCCGTTGGTCGCGTACGGCGTGCATTCGTCGAACTGCATCACGATGTCCGAGTTCAGCACCTTCTGGATCTGCATCGACACTTCCGGCGACAGGAACAGCTTGTCGCCGTTGATCGGCGACGCGAACGTGACGCCGTCCTCGGTGATCTTGCGCAGGTCGCCGAGCGAGAACACCTGGAAGCCGCCCGAGTCGGTCAGGATCGGCTTGTTCCAGCCCATGAAGCCGTGCAGGCCGCCGTGCGCGTCGATCGTGTCGAGGCCCGGGCGCAGCCACAGGTGGAACGTGTTGCCGAGGATGATCTGGGCCTTGATTTCGTGCAGTTCGCGCGGCTGGATCGCCTTCACGGTGCCGTACGTGCCGACCGGCATGAAGATCGGCGTCTCGACCGTGCCGTGGTTGAGCTTCACGCGGCCGCGGCGCGCGTGGCCGTCGGTCGTCAGCAGTTCGAATTCGAGCCCGTTCGCCGGGCGGCTCTGCACGGGAGCGGGCGTGTTGTGGCTCGCGTGCGTATCGTGGGATGAACCTTCGGTCATCGTGAGTGCTCCTTGCTACCGGAAAACAGTCCGGCGCATGTTGGAAACGCCGCCGGGAAACCGGCGGCGGGGAAAAGCGGGTGCGCGCAAAAGCGTGACGCGCGCAGCGGGAATACGGGCACTGCGATGCAACGGCGGCCGCGCAGTGCGTGGCGTGCGGGCCGTCGCGCCCGCCGCCCCGCCGCGCTTCACGCGCGCGGCGCCTCCGGCGTGTCGCGCCGCGTGAGCAGCATCGCGTCGCCGTAGCTGAAGAAGCGGTAGCGTTCGGCGATCGCGTGCCGGTAAGCGGCGCGGATCGTCTCGACGCCCGCGAACGCGGACACCAGCATCAGCAGCGTCGATTTCGGCAGGTGGAAGTTCGTGACGAGCCGGTCGACCACGCGGAAACGGTAGCCGGGCGTGATGAAGATGTCGGTTTCGGCCTGCGTCGCCGCGAGCGGGCGGCCCGCTTCGTCGGCCGAGCGCGCGGCGGCTTCGAGCGCGCGCATCGACGTCGTGCCCACCGCGATCACGTTGCCGCCGCGCGCGCGGGTCGCGGCGATCTTCTCGACGAGCGACTGCGGCAGGTCGTACCACTCGCTGTGCATCTTGTGCTCGGCGATGTTCTCGACGCGCACCGGCTGGAACGTGCCGGCGCCGACGTGCAGCGTCAGCGTCGCGCGCTCGACGCCCATCGCGTCGAGCTTCTCCAGCAGCGGCTGGTCGAAGTGCAGCCCGGCCGTCGGCGCGGCGACCGCGCCCGGGTTGCTCGCGTAGACGGTCTGGTAGCGCGTTTCGTCGGTTGCATCGGGATCGTGCTCGATGTAGGGCGGCAGCGGCAGGCGGCCGTACTGCTCGATCAGGTCGAGGCACGGCGCGGGGAAGTGCAGCGTGAAGAACGGCTCGACGCGCTCGCCGACCGTCACGTCGAACGCATCGGCCAGGCGCAGCGTCGTGCCGGCGCCCGGCGACTTGCTCGCGCGGATCTGCGCGAGCGCGGTGTGCGTGCCCGTCACGCGCTCGATCAGCACCTCGATCTTGCCGCCGCTGGCCTTCTGGCCGAAGAAACGCGCCTTCAGTACCTTGGTATCGTTGAACACGAGCAGGTCGCCGGGCGCGATGCACGACGGCAGCTCGGCGAAATGGCGGTCGACGAGGCGTGCGGGCTCGACGCCGCGGTCGACCTCGAGCAGGCGGCTCGCGGTGCGATCGGGCAGCGCGGTTTGTGCAATCAGCTCGGGCGGCAGATTGAAATCGAAATCGGAAAGCGTGAACATGCGGGTTGGTTAGAAGCGGCCGGCGGGCGTGGCCGACAGCGCGCAAACGCGTAATCGGGGCGCGCGAGCCGCTATGATGACGGGATGCGCGGCCTGGCCGGCGTCGTTCGTTCGGACGACGTGAAAGCCGCTATTGTACTTGCCTTGCGAAGCACCCAGACGATCCGATGCCTGTGTCACCACGCCGTTCCCTCGCTGCCGTTGCCGATTCCGCCGATCCGTTCGACGCGGACGATGCCGCCTCGTCCGCGCCGTCCGCATCGGGCTCCGGCGCGCGCCGCGCCGGCCCGAAGCGCGGCGCCGACGGGCGGCTTGCGCAGCCCGCGGCGGCCGCGCCCGAGGCCGACGGCGCCGCCGGCGACGAAGCAGGGGCGGCCGATGCGAAGCGCAAGAAGAAGCCGGCCGCCGACAAGCCGGTGAAAACCGCCGACAAGCTCGCGAAGCTCGGCCTCACGCGCTCGATCGATCTCGTGCTGCATCTGCCGATGCGCTACGAGGACGAAACCACGCTCACGCCGATCGGCGAACTGCTGCCGGGCGGCATCGCGCAGACCGAAGGCGTCGTGTTCGACAACGAGGTCGCGTACCGGCCGCGCCGCCAGCTCGTCGTGAAGATCCGGGACGACGACGGCGAGCAGCTCGTGCTGCGGTTCCTGAATTTCTACGGCTCGCAGGTCAAGCAGATGGCCGTCGGCCAGCGGCTGCGCGTGCGCGGCGACGTGCGCGGCGGCTTCTTCGGGATGGAGATGGTGCACCCGGCCGTGCGCGTCGTCGAAGCCGATGCGCCGCTGCCGCAGGTGCTCACGCCCGTCTACCCGAGCACGGCCGGCGTGTCGCAGGCGTATCTGCGCAAGGCGATCGAGAACGCGGTCGAGCGCACGCCGCTGCCCGAACTGCTGCCGCCCGAGATCGAGCGCGATTACCTGAAGCCGCTCGGCGTGCCGACGCTCGCGCAGGCCGTGCGCATCCTGCACCACCCGGGCGTCGATTCCGACGAAGCCGCGCTGATGGACGGCTCGCATCCGGCATGGACGCGCATCAAGTTCGAGGAGCTGCTCGCGCAGCAGCTGTCGCTCAAGCGGGCGCACGAGGAGCGCCGCACGCGCGCCGCGCCCGCGATGCCGCGCCGCGCCGCGACCGATGCCGATGCGTTGACCACGCGCCTTTACGCGGCGCTGCCGTTCACGTTGACCGGCGCGCAGGCGCGCGTCGTCGACGAGATCGCGCACGACCTCACGCTCGCGCATCCGATGCAGCGTCTGCTGCAGGGCGACGTCGGCAGCGGCAAGACGGTCGTCGCGGCGCTGGCCGCCACGCAGGCGATCGACGCCGGCTACCAGGCCGCGCTGATGGCGCCGACCGAAATCCTCGCGGAACAGCACGCGCGCAAGCTGCGTGCATGGCTCGAGCCGCTCGGCGTCACGGTCGCATGGCTCGCGGGCAGCCTGAAGGCGAAAGAGAAACGCGCGGCGATCGAGGCCGCCGCGCTCGGCACCGCGCAGCTCGTGATCGGCACGCACGCGATCATCCAGGATACGGTCGAATTCGCGCGGCTCGGCCTCGTGATCGTCGACGAGCAGCACCGCTTCGGCGTCGAGCAGCGTCTCGCGTTGCGCGCGAAGGCCGCGAATGCCGCCAACGGCGCGCGCGACTTTCAGCCGCACCAACTGATGATGTCGGCCACGCCGATTCCGCGCACGCTCGCGATGACGTACTACGCGGACCTCGAGGTATCGACGATCGACGAGTTGCCGCCCGGCCGCACGCCCGTGCTGACGCGCCTCGTCGGCGACGCGCGGCGCGACGAAGTGATCGCCCGCGTGCGCGAGGCCGCGCTGACCGGGCGCCAGGTGTACTGGGTGTGCCCGCTGATCGAGGAGAGCGAGACGCTGCAGCTGCAGACGGCCGTCGAAACCTACGAGACGCTGGCCGCGGCGCTCCCCGAGTTGAAGGTCGGCCTCGTGCACGGCCGCCTGTCGCCGGCCGACAAGGCGGCCGTGATGGAAGCGTTCACGCGCAACGAAGTGCAATTGCTGGTCGCGACGACCGTGATCGAAGTCGGCGTCGACGTGCCGAACGCCTCGCTGATGGTGATCGAGCACGCGGAACGGTTCGGCCTCGCGCAGCTGCACCAGTTGCGCGGCCGTGTCGGGCGCGGCACCGCGGCGTCGGTGTGCGTGCTGCTGTACACCGGGCCGCTGTCGATCGCCGGCCGCGAGCGGCTGAAGACGATGCGCGAGACGACCGACGGTTTCGAGATCGCGCGGCGCGACCTCGAAATCCGCGGCCCCGGCGAATTCCTCGGCGCGCGCCAGTCGGGTGCGGCGATGCTGCGTTTTGCGAACCTCGAGACCGACGGCTGGCTGATCGATCCTGCCCGCGAGGCCGCGGCGCGGCTGATTGCCGCGTATCCGGAGGTCGTCACGCAGCATCTCGCGCGCTGGCTCGGCGCGCGCGAGCAATACCTGAAGGCCTGATCGACCGGCTTGGGGCCGGATCGAAAGCCGCCACTCGACGCATCGCGATGCAGAGAAACTTGGCGAACCTGGGTAAGAGGGTGTATAAATTAAACCTATCGCCTGTATATCTCTGATTGACCCACAATGACCCTGACTGAATTGAAGTACATCGTCGCGGTCGCGCGCGAGCGGCATTTCGGTCGCGCGGCCGAAGCGTGCTTCGTGAGCCAGCCGACCCTGTCGGTGGCGATCAAGAAGCTCGAAGACGAGCTCAACGTGCAGATTTTCGAGCGCGGCGCGAGCGAAGTGAGCGTGACGCCGATCGGCGACCAGATCGTCACCCAGGCGCAGCGCGTGCTCGAGCAGACCTTCGCGATCAAGGAGATCGCGAAGCAGGGCAAGGACCCGCTCGTCGGCCCGTTCCGCCTCGGCGTGATCTACACGATCGGGCCGTACCTGCTGCCGACGCTCGTCAAGCAGATGATCCAGCGTGTCCCGCAGATGCCGCTGATGCTGCAGGAGAACTACACGCTGAAGCTGCTCGAACTGCTGAAGCAGGGCGAGATCGACGCCGCGATCATGGCGCTGCCGTTCCCCGAAACCGGCCTGATGGTGCGGCCGCTGTACGACGAGCCGTTCGTCGTCGCGCTGCCGGCCGGCCATCCGTGGGAGAAGCGCGACGAAATCGACGCCGAGGATCTGAAGCAGGAAACCATGCTGCTGCTCGGCAATGGCCACTGCTTCCGCGATCACGTGCTCGGCGTGTGTCCGGAACTGATGCGCTTCTCGCAGACGGCCGACGGCATCCAGAAGACGTTCGAGGGCTCGTCGCTCGAGACCATTCGCCACATGGTCGCGAGTGGCGTCGGCATCACCGTGCTGCCGCGGATGTCGGTCGCCGAGATCGGCCCGCGCGCGAACGGCCCCGATGCCGAGCTGCTGTCGTACGTACCGTTCAACGAACCGGTGCCCGACCGCCGCGTGGTGCTCGTGTGGCGCAAGAGCTTCACGCGGATGCCGGCGATCGACGCGATCAGCGACGCGATTGCCGCTTGCGAACTGCCGGGTGTCGCGAAGCTCGACATGCCGGCCACGATGAACTGACGCGCCGATGCAGGCGTGTGTGGCAGCGTGATGAACGGGGTCGTGCGACCCCGTTTATTTTTCCCTATTGCATAGATGAAATTTATCAAATTCAAATAATCGATAGATATAGATAGAATCCTCTACATGGATCGATGTCGAGCCGACGTGCGAGATGCACGTTGGATGCAAGCGTCAAAGGAGGATGTCATGATGCGGTCGGTATTGAAGCACGCGCAGCGGAACATCCCGTCGCGCGACACGGTCGTACATCGCGCCAGGGCGGCGGTTCGCGGCCTGCGCCCGATTGCGTTCGCGTACCTGGCGGACCGTGTGTATGGCGGATGAGTGCCGCCGCACGCCGGTCCAGTGTTCCCCCGAATCACCTGCCGTCGAGCCTTGAGGGAGCATCGCATGTCCGATATCCGAAAAGCCGCCCGCGTCGTCGGTACGACGACTGCCGGCAGCCGCTTCCCCGAGTGCCCCGCCTGCGGCGCACGGCAACGGGAACGCGTGTCCAGGGCCGCGCACGACATCCCGTAGTACGACAGGAGGACCCGCCTGTTCCGTTTCTTACCCCCCGCAACGCTCCACGAACCGCGCCCGGCACGTGGGGGCCTACGAGCCAGTGAAGGAGAAAAAAAGCATGTCGAACGAAACGAAGTGCCCGTTCAACCACACCGCAGGCAGCGGCACGACGAACAAGGACTGGTGGCCGAACCGGCTGAACCTCGACGTCCTGCATCGGCATTCGGCGCTGTCCGATCCGATGGACGACGATTTCGACTACGCCGAGGCGTTCAAGAAGCTGGATCTCGCCGCGGTGAAGCAGGACCTGCACGCGCTGATGACGACGTCGCAGGACTGGTGGCCGGCCGACTTCGGCCACTACGGCGGCCTGTTCGTGCGCATGGCATGGCATAGCGCCGGCACGTACCGCACGGCCGACGGCCGCGGCGGCGCGGGCGGCGGGCAGCAGCGCTTCGCGCCGCTCAACAGCTGGCCGGACAACGTGAGCCTCGACAAGGCGCGCCGCCTGCTGTGGCCGATCAAGCAGAAGTACGGCCGCAACATCTCGTGGGCCGACCTGCTGATCCTGACCGGCAACGTCGCGCTCGAATCGATGGGCTTCAAGACGTTCGGCTATGCCGGCGGCCGCGTCGATACGTGGGAGCCGGACGACGTCTACTGGGGCTCGGAAAAGATCTGGCTGGAACTGAGCGGCGGCCCGAACAGCCGCTACACGGGCAAGCGCGAACTCGAAAGCCCGCTCGCCGCGGTGCAGATGGGCCTGATCTACGTGAACCCGGAAGGCCCGGACGGCAACCCCGACCCGGTCGCCGCCGCGCACGACATCCGCGAGACGTTCGCGCGGATGGCGATGAACGACGAGGAAACGGTCGCGCTGATCGCGGGCGGCCACACGTTCGGCAAGACGCACGGCGCCGGCCCGGCCTCCAACGTCGGTCCGGAGCCGGAAGCCGCGGGCCTCGAAGAGCAGGGCCTCGGCTGGAAGAGCACGTTCGGCACGGGCAAGGGCAAGGACACGATCACGAGCGGTCTCGAAGTCACGTGGACGTCGACGCCGACGAAGTGGAGCAACGACTTCTTCAAGCACCTGTTCAGCTACGAATGGGAGCTCACGAAGAGCCCGGCCGGCGCACACCAGTGGGTCGCGAAGGATGCCGACGAGATCATTCCGGACGCGTACGACGCGTCGAAGAAGCATCGTCCGACGATGCTGACGACCGACCTGTCGCTGCGTTTCGACCCGGCCTACGAAAAGATCTCGCGCCGCTTCTACGAGAACCCGGCCGAATTCGCCGACGCGTTCGCACGCGCGTGGTTCAAGCTCACGCACCGCGACATGGGCCCGCGCGCCCGTTATCTCGGCCCGGAAGTACCGGCGGAACACCTGCTGTGGCAGGATCCGATCCCGGCCGTCGATCACCCGCTGATCGACGCCGCCGACGTCGCCGCGCTGAAGGCGAAGGTGCTGGCGACGGGGCTGAGCGTGTCGCAGCTCGTGTCGACCGCCTGGGCGTCCGCATCGACGTTCCGCGGTTCGGACAAGCGCGGCGGCGCGAACGGTGCGCGCATCCGCCTCGCGCCGCAGAAGGACTGGGAAGTGAACCGCCCGGCCGAACTCGCGGCGGTGCTCGAAACGCTCGAAGGCGTGCAGAAGGCGTTCAACGACGCGCAGACGGACGGCAAGAAGGTGTCGCTGGCCGACCTGATCGTGCTGGCCGGTGCGGCCGGCGTCGAGCAGGCCGCGAAGAATGCGGGTATCGCGGTCACCGTGCCGTTCGCACCGGGCCGGATGGACGCGTCGCAGGAAGAAACCGACGTCGACGCGATGGCCGTGCTCGAGCCGCTCGCCGACGGTTTCCGCAACTTCCTGAAGCACGCGTACAAGACGCCGGCCGAGGCGCTGCTGGTCGACAAGGCCCAGTTGCTGACGCTGAGCGCACCGGAGATGACGGTGCTCGTCGGCGGCCTGCGCGTGCTCGGTGCGAATGCCGGCGATGCGAAGCATGGCGTGTTCACCGATCGTCCGGAAACGCTGACGAACGACTTCTTCGTGAACCTGCTCGACATGGGCACGGAATGGAAGCCGGTGTCGGCCGCGAACGACGTGTTCGAAGGGCGCGATCGCGCGACGGGCGAGCTCAAGTGGACGGGCACGCGCGTCGACCTGATCTTCGGTTCGCATGCGCAACTGCGTGCGCTGGCCGAGGTGTACGGCAGCGCGGACGCGAAGGAGAAGTTCGTGCGCGATTTCGTCGCGGCCTGGAACAAGGTGATGAACCTCGACCGCTTCGACCTCGCGTGAACCCGGCCGCATCCCGATGCGGTGATGCGGTGATGCAGTAACGTGAAACGGCCGGTCCGGCGACCGGCCGTTTCTTCCCTGAACGATGTCTTGTCAAAGGAGTGACGATCATGACGCAAATGATGCTCGACATGCGCGCTGCCGCGGCGCCCATTCTGCGATCGCCGGTGGAGCTGGCGCGCTACGTCGTCGGCTTCGCGATCGTCGTCGGCGGAGCGGCGGAGCTGGCCTCGCAGGCGCTGCACGCGCTCGCGCCGGTCGTGTCGGCCGCCGGCGGTTGAGGGCGGCCACGGATTCGCGACGCTAGACTGGCGAGTCGCGAACGGATGCCGCGCGAGGCGGCATGCGGATTGCCCGATGCATTTTCGCCGGTTCAACATTTCGAATGAGGAGTCCCGAAGATGGCCAAGAAAGGCAACGCCACGCAGATCAACATCGGCATCAGCGACAAGGACCGCAAGAACATCGCGGAGGGCCTGTCGCGCTTGCTCGCCGATACGTTTTCGCTGTACCTGAAGACCCACAATTTCCACTGGAACGTGACCGGACCGATGTTCAACACGCTGCACCTGATGTTCGAGGAGCAGTACAACGAACTATGGCTCGCGGTCGACTCCGTCGCCGAGCGCATTCGCACGCTGGGCGTCGTTGCGCCCGGCACGTTCGGCGATTTCGCGAAACTGTCGTCGGTGCCCGAAGCGAAGGGCGTGCCGGCCGCCGAGGAGATGATCCGCCAGCTCGTCGAAGGGCACGAGACGGTCGTGCGCACCGCGCGCGAAATCTTCCCGATCGCCGACGCGGCGAGCGACGAGCCGACCGCCGATTTGCTCACGCAGCGCCTGCAGACGCATGAAAAGACCGCATGGATGCTGCGGTCGCTGCTCGCGTAAGTCCAGCGCTGCCGGGGCGTCGGGCCGGGCCCGGGCGGGCCGGCTCCGAATCCGTCCCTGGATCGATGCCCGCCGCCGCACGGCCGTGCGCAGCGGGCCGCGGCGGCCGGCCGGCCCGCTGCGACCGCCGGCCGCGGGGCGCGCCGACATGACGCGCAGCGCCGCTCGGCTCTAAAATGCCGGGATTCTCTTCCTGGTGCTTCGCCATGCTTGCCCGCTTTCCCCTGTATCTGCGGCTCGTCCGGATGGACAAGCCGATCGGCAGCCTGCTGCTGCTGTGGCCGACGCTCAACGCGCTGTGGATCGCATCGGACGGCCATCCGCGCTGGCCGCTGCTCGTGATCTTCACGCTCGGCACGCTGCTGATGCGCTCGGCCGGCTGCGCGATCAACGATTACGCCGACCGCGATTTCGACCGCCACGTGAAGCGCACGGCCGACCGGCCGCTGACGTCGGGCAAGATCCGGGCATGGGAAGCCGTCGCGATCGCGGTCGGGCTGTCGTTCGTCGCATTCCTGCTGATCCTGCCGCTCAATACGCTGACGAAAGAATTGTCGGTCGTCGCGCTGTTCGTCGCCGGCTCCTATCCGTTCATGAAGCGTTTCTTCGCGATTCCGCAGGCGTATCTCGGCATCGCGTTCGGCTTCGGCATCCCGATGGCGTTCGCGGCCGTGCAGGACACGGTGCCGGTGCTGGCGTGGGTGATGCTGGTCGCGAACATCTTCTGGTCGGTCGCGTACGACACCGAGTATGCGATGGTCGATCGCGACGACGACATCAAGATCGGCATCCGCACGTCCGCGCTGACGTTCGGCCGCTTCGACGTCGCGGCCGTGATGGCGTGCTACGCGGTGACGCTCGGCATCTACGTGTGGATCGGCGTGACGCTCGGCTTCGGCATCGCGTACTGGGCCGGCTGGGCGGCGGCGGTCGGCTGCGCGCTGTATCACTACACGCTGATCAAGGGTCGCGAACGGATGCCCTGCTTCGCGGCGTTCCGCCACAACAACTGGCTCGGCGGCGTGCTGTTCGCGGGCATCGCCGCGCATTACCTGCTGGCCGCTCGCTGAACGACACCCCGACATATCGCGCCTTTGCGGGCGGCGCCAACGAAAAAAGCGACCCGACGGTCGCTTTTTTTACGTCCGGCGCCGGCGCAAACCGGCGCCGCTGTCGCGCTTACGCGCGGCCGAGCTCGTCGCCCATTTCCTTCGCACGCGCTTCGGCCGCGAGCGCGCCGCGCACGATCGCGTCCTTCACGCCCTGTGCGTCGAATGCCGCGAGCGCGGCGGCCGTCGTGCCGCCCTTCGACGTCACGCGTTCGCGCAGCACGCTCGCCGGCTCGCCCGATTGCGCGGCCAGTTGCGCGGCGCCCGCGAACGTCGCGACCGCGAGCGCGCGACCCTGTTCGTCGTTCATGCCGAGACGGCGCGCGGCTTCCTGCAGCGCTTCGATGAAATAGAACACGTACGCGGGGCCGCTGCCCGAAATCGCCGTGACCGCGTCGAGCTGCGATTCGTCGTCGAACCACACGATCTCGCCGACCGCGCCGAGCACGCTCGATGCGAGTTCGCGGCCCGCCGCGTCGACGCCCGGCAGCGCGGCGAGGCCCGTCACGCCCATGCCGACCAGCGCCGGCGTGTTCGGCATCGTGCGCACGACGCGCGCGTAGCCGCCGAGCCAGCGGGCGAGATCCGTGCCGCGGATGCCGGCCGCGATGCTGATCACGAGCTGCGACTTCAGGTGCGGCGCGAGCGCCTGCGCGACGTCCTTCAGCACCTGCGGCTTCACCGCGAGCACGATCGCGCCGTAATCGGCGAGCGTTGCGTCGACGGCCGCGCCGGTGCGCACGCCGAATTGTTGCGCGGCGCGCGCGCGGACGTCTTCGTTGATGTCGATGGCATACAGGCCGTCCGCGGCGACGCCGCGCTTGATCAGGCCGCCGATCAGGGCCGCGGCCATGTTGCCGCCGCCGATGAATGCGATTTTCATGATGTCGGGAATGAGCGAGTGAGTGAACGGAAAGGCGGAAAAGAGCGCGGCGTTCAGCGCGCGTAATCGCGCGCGCCGAAGATCGCGGTGCCGACGCGCACGATCGTCGCGCCTTCGAGCACGGCCGCGTCGAGATCGGCGGACATGCCCATCGACAGCGTGTCGAGCGGCAGGCCGTCGGCGCGCAATGCGTCGAACAACGCGCGCAGCGCGCGATGCGGCGCGCGCTGCGCGTCGGTGTCGCCGGCCGGTTCGGGAATCGCCATCAGGCCGCGCAGCCGCAGCGACGGCAGCGCGGCGACCGCACGCGCGACCTCGGCCACGTCGGCCGGCGCGACGCCGCTCTTCGACGCCTCGCCGCTGATGTTCACCTGCACGCACACGTTGAGCGGCGGCAGGTGCGCGGGGCGCTGTTCCGACAGGCGCTGCGCGATCTTCAGCCGGTCGACCGAATGGACCCAGTCGAAGCGCTCGGCGACGGGGCGCGTCTTGTTCGATTGCAGCGGCCCGATGAAATGCCATTCGAGGCTCGCGCGCAAGTCGGCGAGCGCGTCGATCTTGTCGAGCGACTCCTGCACGTAGTTCTCGCCGAAGGCGTGCTGCCCGGCCGCATGCGCGGCGCGCACGTCGTCGGCCGGAAACGTCTTCGACACGGCGAGCAGCGATACGGTGGCGGGATCGCGGCCGGCCGCGCGGGCGGCGTCGGCGATGCGGCGGTGAACGGAGTCGAGACGGGCGGCGAGATCGGACATGACGGGCACGGAAGCAGGCACGCAGGCAGCGCGGAAACGGGCATGAAGCCGATGCGCCGCGATCCGCGGCGCATCGATCCGCTCATTATACGGACGCCGCGCGCCCGCCCGTTACGCGTGAACAGGCACTAGCCGTACAGCAAATGCTCGACGAGCTGGATCCAGTGGGCGACCGGCACCTGCGTGCCGCTTTGCAGGTGTGCGATGCAGCCGATGTTGCCGGATACGATCATCTGCGGTTCGAGCGCCTGCAGCTTCAGCAGCTTCTGCTTGCGCAACCGGTACGACAGCGACGGCTGCGTCAGCGAGTAGGTACCGGCCGAGCCGCAGCACAGATGGCTGTCGGCCGGCAGCCGCACGTCGATGCCGAGCGTCTCGAGCAGGCGCTCGACCTTGCCGCGCGACTGCTGCCCGTGCTGCAGCGTGCACGGCGGGTGGTATGCGACCGTATGGATCGCACGGCGCCGGGCGATCGTCGCGAGTTCGGCCTCGAACGCGAGCAGCACGTCGGAGATGTCGCGCGTCAGCGACACGATGCGCTGCGCTTTCTCCGCGTAGGCCGGATCGTCGCGCAGCAGGTGCGCGTATTCGAGCACCGTCGCGCCGCAGCCCGACGCATTCATCACGATCGCCTCGGCGCCCTGTTCGACGTGGGGCCACCACGCGTCGATGTTGCGGCGCGCGTCGTCGAGCGCTTCGTCGTGATAGTTCAGGTGCAGGCGGATCGCGCCGCAGCAGCCCGCGTCGGGCGAGACGACCGTCTCGATGCCGAGCGCGTCGAGCACGCGCGCGGTCGCGATGTTGATGTTCGGCAGCATCGACGGCTGCACGCAGCCGCCGAGCATCAGCATCTTGCGCGTATGCGTGCGGTGCGGCCATTCGAGCAGCCGCGTGCGCGGCGGCACCTTGTCGCGCAGCCGCTTCGGCAGCAGCGGCCGCACGTGCTGGCCGAGCCGCATTGCCGGCGAGAACAGCGCGGCGTTCGGCACGACGCTCGCGAGCACGCGGCGCATGAGCCGCTGCTGCGCGGGGCGTTCCACCTGCGCCTCCACGTGCTTGCGCCCGATCTCGACGAGCCGGCCGTACTGCACGCCGGACGGGCAGGTCGTCTCGCAGCTGCGGCAGGTGAGGCAGCGGTCGAGATGCTGTTGCGTGCTGCGCGTGACGGGCACGCCTTCGACCATCTGCTTGATCAGGTAGATGCGTCCGCGCGGGCCGTCGAGTTCGTCGCCGAGCAGTTGATAGGTCGGGCAGGTCGCGGTGCAGAACCCGCAGTGCACGCACTTGCGCAGGATCGCGTCGGCCTCGTCGCCGTCGGGCGTATTGCGGATGAAATCGGCGAGGTTCGTTTGCATCGATCCCTCAGAGGTCTGGGTAGAGCCGGCCGCGATTGAAGATGCGCGCGGGATCGAACGCGCTCTTCAGCCCGCGGTGGATCTTCATCATCGGCGCGGGCAGCGGCGTGAACACGCCCGCGCTGCGGTCGTAGGTGTCGCCCGCGCGGAACAGCGTCGCATGGCCGCCGGCCTGCTTCGCGCTCATGCGCACGGTTTGCGCGTCGGCGTCGGTGATCCACCAGCGCTGCGCGCCGCCCCATTCCATCAACTGGGTGCCGGGCAGGTGCATCGGTTCGGTGATCGACGGCAGCGACAGGCGCCACAGCGCGTAGCCGGGCGGGATGCCGTTGAAGAACGGATCGGTATGCTCGCGCAGGCCGGACCAGAAGCGCTCGGCCTCGACCGCGTCGACGACTTCGCCGCCGAGCAGCGTTTTCGCGGATTTCACGGCAGCTTCCGCGCCCGACAGGCGCAGCACGAGCGTGCCGTTGCGCCACGCGCTCGCGCTGACCGGCAGCGGATGGCCGCCCCATTCGTTGAGCTTGCGCACCGCGTCGGTCGCGGTCATCTCGAATTTGAGCGTGACTTCGGCGACAGGTATCGGCAGCACCTTGATCGACAGGTCGAGCATCAGCCCGAGCGTGCCGAGCGCGCCGGCCATCAGCCGCGACACGTCGTAGCCGGCGACGTTCTTCACGACCTGGCCGCCGAAGCGCAGCCTTTCGCCGCGACCGTTCATCAGCGTGGTGCCGAGCACGAAATCGCGCGGTGCGCCGCAGGTGGCGCGGCGCGGGCCCGCGAGGCCGGCGGCGACGCAGCCGCCGACGGTGGCCGAACGGCCGAAGTGCGGCGGCTCGAACGGCAGCATCTGGCCGCGCTCGGCGAGGACGGTTTCAAGTTGCGCGAGCGGCGTGCCCGCGCGGACCGTGACGACGAGTTCGGCCGGGTCGTACGACACGACGCCCTGAAACGCGCGCGTGTCGAGTATTTCGCCCTCGAGCGCCTGGCCGTACCAGTCCTTGGTGCCGCCGCCGCGAATCCGCAGCGGCCGGCCGTCGGCACTGGCGGCGCGGATGCGCTCGGCCCATCCGGCGACGATGTCGTCCTCTTCCATGTTCCGTTGCTTTCTCGTCTCGTTGTCCGGTCGATTGTACCGGGGTGGCGCGATTCCACATCGCGACTATCCCTAAGCCCCGTCCCGCATCCGGCATGCGGGGGCCGGCACGCGAACGCGCCGCGCGGGCACGGCAGACCCGCGCACCGCGGCCGCTGGTGCAAGCCGCGACCCGCGCGCGCCGCTCAGAAGCGCGGCAGGTCGGGGTGCGGCAGCAGCCCGCCGCGCACGTGCTGGCGCCCGTATTCGGCGCAGCGCGCGCGGGTCGGGATGCCCTTGTCCGGGTTCAGCAGCCCGGCCGGATCGAATGCGCGCTTGACCGCGAAGAACGCGTCGCGCTCCTGCGGCGAGAACTGCACGCACATCGAATTGAGCTTTTCGATACCGACGCCGTGCTCGCCCGTCACGCTGCCGCCGAATTCCACGCAGCATTCGAGGATCTCCGCGCCGAACTGCTCGGCGCGGTGCAACTCGTCCGGATCGTTCGCGTTGTACAGGATCAACGGATGCATGTTGCCGTCGCCCGCATGGAACACGTTGATGCAGCGTAGCCCGTAGCGCGTTTCGAGCTGCTCGATGCGCGCGAGCAGCGGGCCGATCGCGCGGCGCGGCACGGTGCCGTCCATGCAGTAGTAATCGGCGGAAATGCGGCCGGCGGCCGGGAACGCGTTCTTGCGGCCGGACCAGAAGCGCAGTCGCTCGCTTTCGTTGCGCGACACCTGGATGCGCGTCGCGCCGTGTTCGCGCAGCACGGCCGTCATCCGAACGATCTCCTCGGCGACTTCTTCGGGCGTGCCGTCCGATTCGCACAAGAGGATCGCCTTCGCGTCGAGGTCGTAGCCCGCGTGCGTGAACGCCTCGACGGCTTGCGTCGCCGGCTTGTCCATCATCTCGAGCCCGGCCGGGATGATGCCCGACGCGATGATCGCCGCGACGGCCTCGCCGCCCTTGACGACGTCGTCGAAACTCGCCATCACGAGCTGCGCGGTCTGCGGCTTCGGGATCAGTCGCACCGTGACCTCGGTGACGATCGCGAACATCCCTTCGCTGCCGATCATCACGGCGAGCAGGTCGAGGCCCGGCATGTCGAGCGCGAGCGAGCCGAATTCGACGATCTCGCCGTCGATCGTCACCGCGCGCACGCGCATCACGTTGTGCACGGTCAGCCCGTATTTCAGGCAGTGGACGCCGCCGGAATTTTCCGCGACGTTGCCGCCGATCGTGCAGGCGATCTGCGACGACGGATCGGGCGCGTAATACAGGCCGTACGGCGCGGCCGCTTCCGAGATCGCGAGGTTGCGCACGCCGGGCTGCACGGTCGCCGTGCGCGCGTACGGGTCGACTTCGACGATGCGCGTGAAGCGCGCGAGCGACAGCACGACGCCGAGCGCGATCGGCAGCGCGCCGCCCGACAGGCTGGTGCCGGCGCCGCGCGGCACGATCGGCACTTCCATGCGGCGGCAGATCTGCACGATCCGCTGCACCTGCGACTCCGTCTCGGGCAACGCGACCGCGAGCGGCAGCCGGCGGTACGCGGACAGGCCGTCGCATTCGTACGGCGCCGTGTCCTCGTCGCGGTACAGCAGGCAGTGCGTCGGCAGCACGGCCATCAGCGCCTGCACGACTTCGCGCTGGCGCTGCGCGCGTGTGGCGCTCGACAGTTCGACGGGAGCGTTCATGAGGTCTCCTGCGTGGGGCGCGGTGCCGCGCCGCCGTGTCAGCACGTGAAAATCTTGCCCGGATTCATCAGGTTGCGCGGATCGAGCGCGAGCTTGATCGCGCGCATCGTGTCGATTGCGTTGTCGCCGTGCTCCTTCGGCAGGAAGCGCATCTTGTGCAGCCCGACGCCGTGCTCGCCCGTGCAGGTGCCGCCCAGGCGCAGCGCGCGCTCGACGATCCGGTCGTTGATGCGTTCGGCTTCGGCGAGTTCCTCGGGCTTGTCGGGATCGATCAGGATCGCGACGTGGAAATTGCCGTCGCCGACGTGGCCGACGATCGGGCAGGGCAGCGACGACGCGCGCAGGTCGACCTCGGTTTCCTCGACGCACGCGGCGAGCTGCGAGATCGGCACGCACACGTCGGTCGTCACCGCGCGGCAACCGGGCTTCAACTGCAGCATCGCGAAGTACGCGTTGTGGCGCGCGGACCAGAGCCGCGTGCGATCCTCGGGGCGCGTCGCCCATTCGAAGCCCTGGCCGGAATTCTGGCCGGCGAGCGCCTGCACGAGTTCGGCCTGTTCCTTCACGCCGGCGTCGGTGCCGTGGAATTCGAAGAACAGCGTCGGCGCCTCGGTCAGCGTCAGGTTCGAGTGACGGTTGATCGAGCGTACCGCGAGCGCGTCGACGAATTCGACGCGCGCGATCGGCACGCCGATCTGGATCGTCTCGATCACCGTGCGGACCGCGTCGCCCATCGTCGGGAACGTGCAGATCGCGGCCGACACGGCCTCGGGCAGCGGATGCAGGCGCAGCGTGATCTCGGTGATCACGCCGAGCGTGCCTTCGGACCCGACGAACAGCCGCGTGAGGTCGTAGCCGGCCGACGACTTGCGCGCGCGCGAGCCGGTTTTGACCACGCGGCCGTCCGCGAGCACCGCGCTCAGGCCGAGCACGTTCTCGCGCATCGTGCCGTAGCGCACGGCGTTGGTGCCCGACGCGCGGGTCGCGGTCATCCCGCCGATGCTGGCGTCGGCGCCCGGATCGATCGGGAAGAACAGGCCGGTGTCGCGCAGCGCTTCGTTGAGCGCCTTGCGCGTGATGCCCGGCTCGACCGTCACGGTCAGGTCTTCGGCGTTGATCGACAGCACGCGGTTCATTTCCGACAGGTCGAGCGACACGCCGCCGCGCACCGCGAGCAGGTGGCCTTCGAGCGACGAGCCGGCGCCGTACGGGATCAGCGGCACGCCGTAGAGCGAGCACAGCGACACGACTTCGCGCACGTCGTCGGTGCTGCGCGCGAACACGACGGCGTCGGGCAGTTGCGGATCGAACGGGGATTCGTCGCGGCCGTGATGGGCGCGAACCGCGTCGGCGGTCGACACGCGCTCGCCGAAAGCGGCGCGCAGCGCATCGAGCATGGCGGGGGGCAGCGGGCGGCACGTGGCGGCCGGCGGGGCAGGGTGATTCACGAATGTCTCCTGACTGCTTGTCATACTGTCGCCTCATTCTACGCTGTAACGTCCGCTGCGCCTCCCGCCGCGGGCTGCGATAATCGCGTTCCAGCCAACCGGGCCGCGTGGCGGCCGCGCACGAGAGGACATTCGCATGGGCAACCGCTTGAGCAAGATCGCGACGCGCACGGGCGACGACGGCACCACCGGGCTGGGCGACGGGCGGCGCATCGGCAAGGACGACGCGCGGATCGCCGCGATCGGCGACGTCGACGAATTGAACTCGAATCTCGGCGTGCTGCTGGCCGAGGCATTGCCGGACGACGTGCGCACGGCGCTCGTCACGATCCAGCACGACCTGTTCGATCTCGGCGGCGAGCTGTGCATTCCCGGCCACACGGTGCTCGACGATACGCATCTCGCGCGCCTCGACCAGTGGCTCGCCGACTACAACGCGACGCTGCCGCCGCTGAAGGAATTCATCCTGCCGGCCGGCTCGCGCGCCGCATCGCTCGCGCACGTCTGCCGAACCGTGTGCCGCCGCGCGGAGCGCTCGATCGTCGCGCTCGGGCGCGGCGACGCGCTCAACGATGCCCCGCGGCGGTACGTGAACCGGCTGTCCGACCTGCTGTTCGTGCTGGCGCGCGTGCTGAACCGCGCCGGCGGCGGCGCCGACGTGCTGTGGGAGCGCGGACGCGTCCGCTAGCACGCCGCCACGTTTTTGCGCACTGCGACAATTTGTCCGGCAGGCGTCCGTTTTTAAACATGTATTGTATGAGCATGTTTAACGGAGAACGAACATGACCCACATCACCGCTGACCAGATGGCCCGTGTGAAGGCCACCGCCCCCGTCCTCGCCGAGCACGGCGCGACGATCACGAAGCATTTCTATCAGCGCATGTTCGCGCGTCATCCGGAACTGAAGAACCTGTTCAACCAGACGCACCAGAAGACCGGCAGCCAGCCCGAAACGCTCGCGAAGGCCGTCTACGCGTACGCGGCCAACATCGACAACCTCGGCGCGCTCGGCGGCGCGGTGTCGCGCATCTCGCACAAGCACGCGAGCCTGAACATCCGCCCCGAGCACTACCCGATCGTCGGCGAGAACCTGCTCGCGTCGATCGTCGAAGTGCTCGGCGACGCGGTCGATGCCGACACGCTCGAAGCGTGGCGGGTCGCGTACGGCCAGCTCGCGCAGATCATGATCGGCGCCGAGGCCGATCTGTACGCGAACGCCGCGTGGAGCGGCTTCCGCCCGTTCAAGGTCGTGCGCAAGGTGCGTGAAAGCGACGAGATCACGTCGTTCTACCTGACGCCCGCCGACGGCGGCGCGGCGCCGACGTTCGAGCCGGGCCAGTACGTCACCGTGAAGCGCTTCGTCGGCGATCTCGGCGTCGACCAGCCGCGCCAGTACAGCCTGTCCGATGCGCCGCACGGCAAGTGGCTGCGCATCTCGGTGAAGCGCGAGGCCGGCAAGGCCGAAGCGATCCCTGCCGGCAAGGTGTCGACGCTGATGCACGACGGCGTGGAAGAGGGTGCGATCGTCGAAGTGACCGCACCGATGGGCGACTTCTCGCTGAAGCGCGACGCGGATACGCCGGTCGTGCTGATTTCGGGCGGGGTCGGCATCACGCCGATGATGTCGATGGCGTCGACGCTGGTCGCCGAAGGCAGCAAGCGCGACGTGCGGTTCATTCACGCATGCCGTTCGGGCGCGGTGCACGCGTTCCGCGACTGGCTGAACGATACCGTCGGCGAGCACGCGAACGTCGAGCGCACCGTGCTGTACGAGCTGGTCGGCCCGAACGATCGCGTCGGCATCGACCACGACCTCGAAGGGCGCCTCACGCCGGAACGCGTGCAGCAGTACGCGCTGGTGCCGGACGCCGACTACTACATCTGCGGCCCGGTCGCGTTCATGAAGGCGCAGCGCGATGCGCTCGTCGCGCTCGGCGTCGCGCCGGAACGCGTAAATACCGAGATCTTCGGGTCGGGTGCGCTCGAGTGAAGATTCGACGGCCGGTTTCGGCCAACGCAACGACGCAATGACAAAGCCCGGCGCGAGCCGGGCTTTTCTTTTTGGCGCTAGACCGGGGCCGCGTGCGTCAAGCGCCGGCCGGAGATCCGCCGGCTATCAGTTGCCGCTGCCGCGCGCGACCCGGCGCGCTTTCACGGCTTCCGCCAGGCCTTCGAGCACCTTCACGCTGTCGTCCCACGCGATGCACGCGTCGGTGATGCTCTGGCCGTAGGTCAGCGCGCAGCCTTCCTTCAGGTCCTGGCGACCCTCGACGAGGTGCGACTCGATCATCACGCCGACGATCCGCTCGTCGCCGGCCGCGATCTGGCGGCCGATGTCGGCACACACGGGGATCTGGTTCTCGTGCTTCTTCGAGCTGTTCGCGTGGCTCGCGTCGATCATCAGGCGCGCGGCGAGGCCGGCCTTGCCGATGTCCGCGCAGGCGGCGTTCACGCTGTCCGCATCGTAGTTCGGCGTCTTGCCGCCGCGCAGGATCACGTGGCAATCCTCGTTGCCGGCCGTCGACACGATCGCCGAATGGCCGCCCTTCGTCACCGACAGGAAATGGTGCGGCTGCGACGCGGCCTTGATCGCGTCGACCGCGATCTTCACGTTGCCGTCGGTGCCGTTCTTGAAGCCGACCGGGCACGACAGCCCCGATGCGAGCTCGCGGTGCACCTGCGACTCGGTCGTGCGCGCGCCGATCGCGCCCCACGAGATCAGGTCGGCGATGTACTGCGGGCTGATCATGTCGAGGTATTCGGTTGCGGCCGGCAGCCCCATTTCGTTGATCTGCAGCAGCAGCTCGCGCGCGGTGCGCAGCCCTTCGTTGATCTTGAAGCTGTTGTCGAGGTGCGGATCGTTGATGAGCCCCTTCCAGCCGACCGTCGTGCGCGGTTTTTCGAAGTACACGCGCATCACGATTTCCAGTTCGCCCTTGAAGCGCTCGCGCTCCTTTACGAGCCGGCCCGCGTATTCGATGGCCGCCTTCGTGTCGTGGATCGAGCACGGCCCGATCACGACGATCAGCCGGTCGTCCATCCCGTGCAGGATGCGGTGCATCGACTGGCGCGAGTGGTAGATCAGCTCGGACGCGGCTTCGGAGCACGCGAATTCGCGGATCAGGTGGGCGGGCGGCGTCAGTTCCTTGAGTTCGCGAATGCGGACGTCGTCGGTGTTGTGCGGGGGCATGCTGTTTCTCCTGGTTTTCCGGGGCGCCGTTCGGTCAGTGCGCGTGCGGCGGATTCATCGATGCGGGCAATTCGGTGCTGCCGGTCGGGGCCGCGGGACCGCTGCGGCGGCGACCGGCTGGCGAAGGGCGAAAAAAAACCGCCGGGTTCGCCGGCGGTTTTTTTCGGGAATTTCGGTTGCGCTTTACGCGCCATCAACCCTCTCGATCCGCCAGCGGTCTGAGATACCAAAAAAAGTAAAAGTAAAACTTGGCGGACATGACGGAAATTCGGCTCGTCAAAAAAGTTGATTCGGAATTTATACCCCGTCCCCGAGCGGCTGGCAACCGGGGACCGTCGAAAATGCGGATAATCCGCGCGTTTTCGTCAAAATACGCGGATCATGTGCGCCGCGATGCGGTTATGCCGTACCGCCGACCGTCATCTTGTCGATCCGCAGGGTCGGCTGGCCAACGCCGACCGGCACGCTCTGGCCTTCCTTGCCGCATACGCCGACGCCCGTGTCGAGCGACATGTCGTTGCCGATCATGCTCACGTACTTCAGCGATTCCGGGCCGCTGCCGATCAGCGTCGCGCCCTTCACCGGGTAGGTGATCTTGCCGTTCTCGATCATGTACGCCTCGGACGCCGAGAACACGAACTTGCCGTTCGTGATGTCGACTTGGCCGCCGCCGAAATTCACCGCGTACAGGCCGTTCTTCACCGACGCGATGATTTCCTGCGGATCCTTGTCGCCGTTCAGCATGTAGGTGTTCGTCATGCGCGGCATCGGCAGCGCCGCGTACGACTCGCGCCGTGCGTTGCCCGTGACGGGCATTTTCATCAGCCGCGCGTTCAGCGTGTCCTGGATGTAGCCCTTCAGGATGCCATCCTCGATCAGCGTCGTGCACTGCGTCGGGTTGCCTTCGTCGTCGATGTTCAGCGAGCCGCGGCGGTTCGGCAGCGTGCCGTCGTCGACGACGGTCACGCCCTTCGCGGCGACCTGCTCGCCGATCCGGCCCGCGAATGCGGACGAGCCCTTGCGGTTGAAGTCGCCTTCGAGACCGTGGCCGATCGCCTCGTGCAGCAGCACGCCCGGCCAGCCCGGCCCGAGCACGACCGTCATCGCGCCGGCCGGCGCAGGGCGCGCATCGAGGTTGACGAGCGCCGCGTGCACGGCGTCGTCGACATAGCGCGACAGGACCTCGTCGGTGAAGTAGCCGTAGTCGAAGCGGCCGCCGCCGCCGCCCGAGCCGATCTCGCGGCGGCCGTTCTGTTCGGCGATCACGGTGACCGACACGCGCACGAGCGGCCGGATGTCGGCCGCGAGCGCGCCGTCGCTGCGCGCGACCAGCACGACGTCGTATTCGCCGGCGAGGCCGGCCATCACCTGCGTGACCCGCGGGTCGCGCCCGCGCGCCATCTGCTCGATGCGTTCGAGCAGCTTGACCTTGGCCGTCGCGTCGAGCGACGCGAGCGGGTCGGACGGCAGGTACAGGTCGCGGCCCGAGATGCCCGTCAGCGACGTGGCGGCCTTGATCTTCTGGCGGCCGCCGCCGGCCGCCGCGATCGCCTTGGTCGCGGCGGCGGCTTGCGCGATCGCTTCGGGCGACAGATCGTCCGAATACGCGAACGCGGTGCGGTCGCCCGCGACCGCGCGCACGCCGACGCCCTGGTCGATGCTGAAGCTGCCCGACTTGACGATGCCTTCCTCGAGGCTCCACGCTTCGCTGCGGGTCGCCTGGAAGTACAGGTCCGCGTAGTCGACGCGATGCGTGAAGATGTCGGCGATCGTGCGCGTGAGCAGGCTTTCGTCGAGGCCGTACGGCGTGAGCAGGATGTCCTTCGCCAGCGCGAGGTTGCGGATGCCGGGTTCGATGATGTTCATGCGGATATCGGGGGTTCTCAAAAAGTTGTCGGGTGCTGCCGGGCAGACGGGTGGGCCGCACGGCGTGTCAAGCGGTGCGGCGGATTCAGGTCAGCACGCGGTGTCGCCATGCGGGCAGGCTCTGGCGTACGTCGGCGATGCGCTGCGGATCGATCGTGCCGAGCACGACGCTGGCGCCCTCGTCGCGTACCGCGACGATCTCGCCCCACGGGTCGATCAGCATGCTGTGGCCCCACGTGCGCCGGCCGTTCTCGTGCTTGCCGCCCTGCGCGGCCGCGAGCACGTAGCACTGGTTCTCGACGGCCCGCGCGCGCAGCAGCGTTTCCCAGTGCGCGCGGCCCGTCGTATACGTAAACGCCGACGGCACGACCATCAGCGCGCAGTCGCCCATGCGGCGGTACAGCTCCGGAAAGCGGAGATCGTAACAGACCGACAGCCCGACCTGCCCGACCGGCGCGTCGAACGCGACGACCGTGTCGCCCGCGCGGATCGTGCGCGCCTCGTCGAACGATTCGTCGCCTTTCTCGAAGTTGAACAGGTGGATCTTGTCGTAGCGCGCGGCTTCGTTGCCGGACGGATCGAACACGAGCGTCGTGTTCAGCACGCGATCGGGCTCCGGCGCCTTCAGCGGCAGCGTGCCGCCGATCACCCAGATGCCGTGGCGGCGCGCGGCGTCGGCGAGGAACTGCTGGATCGGGCCGTCCCGGTACGGTTCGGCGAGCGCGAGCTTGTCGGTGTCGCGGTGGCCCATGAAGCAGAAATACTCGGGCAGCAGCACGAGCTGCGCGCCTTCGCCGGCGGCTTCCGCGATCAGGCGGCGCGCTTCGGCCAGATTGCGTGTGACGTCCGGCGTGCTCACCATCTGCAGCGCGGCGACCCGGAAGGGTGTGGCGGAACGGGCGTGGTCGGTCATCGCGGAATCGGTTGCGTCATAAATGGGGTGCGGCCCGGCGCCCTGCGCGGTTCGATGCGCGCTCAATGGCTCGCTGCATCGGCCGGACCGTGATTCATCTTACCCTGATCGCTGCGCACCCGCTCGATGTGCGGGTGCGCCCACGAGCCGGTGATCGCGTAGTCGAGCGCGAACGCGCGCGACAGCGTCTCGGACAGCGCATAGTTCGCGGCCAGCACGCCGACGCCGAGCAGCGGGTTGATGATGGCAGCGCCGATCGCGGCTGCGCCCGCGCTGATTTTCGGCGCGACGTGCGCATGCAGATCCTGCGTCTCGGCGCCGAGATCGACCGCGCCGCGCACGGTGACGTTCGCGGGGCCCGTCATCATCGAGAAGTCGTCGGTGCGCGCGATCCCGTTCGAAATCCGGCCGGTACCGGTGATCTTGTCGAACGGCAGCCCCTTGCCGACCACGTCGCGGAAGTTCAGCGTCAGGAAGCGCGCGAGGCTTTGCAGGCTCAGCACGCCGAGCAGTTTCGCCGCGCCCGGATCGACCTTCAGGATCTGTCCGTGTTCGAGGTCGACCGCGACCTGGCCGCCGAGCGACGGGAAGTCGAGCGCGGTCGGGCCGCCGCGCCAGCCGACCTTGCCCGTGACCGAGCCGTGACCGTCCGCGAGCGTGCGCGGCAGGCCGACGCGATCGAGCAGTGCACCCGCGTTGTCGATGTCGAGCTTGAAGTCGAACACGGTGCGGCGCGGCGCGTCGTGTTCGTCGGCGCCGCGGGCGAGCGCGCGGCGCGACGTGCGCCAGTTGCCGGTCGCCGTGAGCTTCGCGGCCGGGTTCGACAGTTCCAGCTTGTCGAGCTGCCACACGGGTGTGCCGTCTTCGTCGATGTTGCGCGCGTTGACGACGAGCCGGCCGATGTCGTGATCGCGCGCGACGACCTGGTCGACGATCAGGTCGATCGACGGCATCGGGCGGTCGGCCGGCGTCGGCAGGTTCATCGCGCGGCCGACGAGGTCGTGCTGCGAACTCTGCGGCACGACGAGCTTCGCGAGCCGCGCGTTGAGCACGCCCGCGCCGTTGTGACCGCCGCCCGGCGCCCACGACAGGTAGCCCGAGACCTGGTTCGACGCGATGTTCGCCTGCCAGAGGTCGTCGACGTGCGACGCGCCGACGATCACGTTCTCCCAGTTGCGCTTGAGCAGTTTCAGCGTGCCGAAATGGAACGCGAAGCGCTTCGGCGCGAAGCTCGCGAAATCGACGCGCGGCGCGGCCTGTGGCGCCGGCGCGCGCGGCGTGTCGGGCTGCAGCGTGTGGGCGAGGGCGAGCCACGCGTCGGCGTCCAGTTCGCCGACGTCGACGGCCGCGCTCACGCCGTCCTGCGGCATGTCGGGCATCCGGTGGATGCCCATCGCGCCGCGCACCGCGCGCAGCGGCTGGCCGCGCGTCGCGTCGAGCAGGTAGGTCGCGCTCACCGGCCCGAGCGTCAGGTCGGCGTGTTCGAGGCGTTTGCCGTCCGCCTGCGGCGCCGGCTGCAGCGTGAAGCGGAACGGCATCGGCGTGCCGGCCGGCTTCGCGAACGGCGCCGGGAAGTTCAGCGCCACGCCGGTCAGGTCGGATTGCGCGCTGACGTCGGGCAGGCGGCCCGGCGCGCCGCGCACGGCGACCTTGTACGGCGCGTCGCCGACCACGTGCTCGAGCAGCGCGGCGGCCGCGCCGTGCAGGTTCAGGCCGCGCGCGGCGTCGAGCGCGAGCCGGCCATCGACGTTCACCGCGTACGGGCCGTGCGACTGGAAGTTGCCGTTCGCGCGCACCGGGCCGCCGAGGAAGCGCCCCGACAGCGCGTGCAGCGACGCGCCGGCCTCGGTGAAGCCGACGGTGCCGCGCAGGGCCGACAGCGGCGGCACGCCGCTCGTCGACAGCGTGTTGCCGCCGAACGCGAGCGCGCCTTCGACGTGCGTGTGCGGATGGGGGACGTGCTGCGGAATCGTGATCTTGAGCGCGAGCGACGCAGGGCCCTGCGCATCGATCCGCTGGCCGATGTGGTTGCTCATCGTGCCGAGCGAGCTGTTGTCCGCGTAGTCGATCAGGTCGGCGAGCGGGCCCTGGGCGTGGCCGTCGATGATCAGCGGCGAGTGCGACGGATTGCCGAGATCGTCGATGCGGCCGGCGACCTTCGTCAGCGCGACGCGCTTGTAGTGCGCGCGCGCGATGTCGAAGCGCAGCTTGTTCTGCGCGAGCTCGAACACGCCGTCGATGCCGTCGAGCGCGGGCCAGACGCTCGGCGTGCCGTTCGCGAGCTTGCGCGGCGGGTACGGCGTCGGCTCGAAGCGGCCGCCGGTGAACGGCGCGACGATGTGGAACACGCCGGCGTCCGGCTCGTGTTCGAACGGGAATTTCTCGAGCGGGCCGCGTGCGACGATCGATGCGCCCTTGGTCACCTTGCCGTCCTGCAGTGCGTGGCCGAGATAGTCGCGCAGGTGTTCGGACATCCCGGTCGGCAGGTAGCGCGGAATGCGCGCGACCGACGCGCGCGCGAAATCGGCGCGCAGGTCGAGCGAGCCGCGGCCGTGGCCGGGGTTCGTGTACGAGCCCGACACCGCGATTTCGGCATCGGGGTTCGACACGAGCAGGTCGGGCAGCGACACGTCGACGCGCGCGTGCTTGTCGCCGGGCGCGGGCGTGATCGTCCATTTGGCGTTGCCGCGCAGCCGGTCGAACGTCAGGCGCGGCTCGTCGAATTCGCCGGGCACGGTGACGGCCGCGTTGACCGTGTCGATATGCGCGGCGCCGCCCGTCTCGTTCGCGTCGACGCGGCCCCACAGGTTCTCGACGCCCGGCCAGCCGGCGCGCGGGTGGCCGCGCGGCGAAAGCCCGGGCGGCGGCTCCTGCGCGGCGAAACTGATGCCTTGCAGATCACCGAGGAAGCGATAGCGGACGATCGGCGCGGCGCCCATGCGCCGCTCCTCGTCGGCGAGATCGGCGTGCGCGGGTTTCGCGCGCTCGACTTCGATGTGATAGTTCGACACCATCCCGCGCGGGTCGATCTTGATCAGCTCGTTGCGCAGGCGCGCCGGCAGCGGCAGCCCGCGGATGAATTCGCTGAGGATGCCGAGATCGACGCGGTCGCCGACCACGCTGAGCAGTTGCCCCTGGTTCGCGGTCGGCACGCGGTAGCGCGCGGTCAGCGTCGACAGCGCGAGCGAGCGGGCGAGCGGCGTGCCGTCCGGCAGCGGTGGCTGGCCGAGCTCCGCATTGAAGCGCGTCAGGTGCAGCGTGTAGTCGTGGCCCGCGTCGAGCACCATGTCCCAGCCGAAGCCGACCGTCGGCACGTCGAGCCGCGGCTGCGTCGGGCGCACGCGCAGCGCGACGTCGGCGCCTTGCAGGTCGCCGCCCGCCGAGCGCAGGTGGCCGTCGCCGAAGGTCGCCCAGATCGCATTGTCGATCCGGCCCGCGTGGATCGTGAGCGGCACGTCGAGATAGCGCGTGAGCGTCTGCAGGTCGACGGGGCCGGTCGACAGGTAGGCGTCGCCGGTCCAGTTCGCCGGCTTGCCGATCGGCGCGAGCGGCTTGTGCCTGAAGCGCGCGCGGAAATCGAGCGGGCCGAGCAGCAGCGTGCCGTTCGCGGGCGCCTGCAGCGCGGCCTTGTGCACGCGGCCGTCGTTGAGCACCGCGAGCCGGATGCCCGACAGCACGAGCTCCGGTGCGTCGTGCAGCGCGTCGCGCCAGCGCAGCGTGCCGCCGCGCAGCACGATCGCCTCCTGCTTCAGCAACCAGGTGCCGAACGTGTCGTTGCCGCCGTGGGTGGTGGCCACGCCGACGCCCGCGACGCTCAGCGAGCCGTCGGCCGCGCGCGCGACGACGAGGTCGGGCTGATCGACGATCAGGCTCGACAGCGCGGGCGACAGCCGCAGCAGCGACATCCACGACAGCGCGGCCGTCGCGTGCGGCACCGACAGCGCGATCTGGCCGTCACGGCCGCGAATCGTCAGGTTCGTGAGTTCGACGCCCGGCTGCATGCCGGACCAGTTCGGGGAAAGCTTGCCGATCGAAAGCTGCGCGTGGAGCTTGTCGGACACGGCGCGCTCGATGCGCGGGCGGAATTCGTCGATGCGCGGCAGCAGCACGTAGCGCAGCCCGAGGAGGGCGCCGGACGCGACGAAGTAGGTGCCGATCCCGACTGCCAGCGTCACCCTGAACACGCGACGCAGGACCGGATGATCGTGCTTCGGAGGTCCCGCTTCGGGCGCAGCTACGGCGGATTCCTGACGGTCGGACATGCGGCGGACGGGCGGCGATATGGTAGTTTTGCAGACTGACGTTGAAATGTATCACACGGGTTCGTGCCGGCGGCCGTTGGGGCAGCGCGGCACGGGCTTTCCGGCGCGCGGTGTCGCGACGGGCGCACGAGCGTCCGGCGAGGCCGCGCCGAGTCCATGAGGCCGGGGGCAGCGGGGGTGCGCACGCGCCGGCCCGCTGCCCCCGGCCTTTCCGCCAGGCCCGCTTCTCGATGACCGACGCTTCCGCCCTGATCAGCACGTCCTACTCCCGATACCTGGCCCGCGCGGCTGCCGCTCGACCCGCGCTGGCCGAGCAGGTCGCCGCGTGGGCGGCCGCGCCGCTCGGCCGCGCGCAGCTCGACGCGCGCTTGACCGAGCTGCTCGCGACGCCGGCCGGCGCGGCCGCGCCGGGCGACGAGCAACTGAAGCGCGCGCTGCGGCAACTGCGCGCCGAGGCGTTCGGTGCGGTCGCGGAGCGCGACCTGCGCGGGCTGGCGGACGTCGCCGAGGTGACGGGCGCGATGACCGATCTTGCCGAAGTGGCCGTGCAGCGCTCCCTGGCGCTGCTGTCGGCCGAACTCGAGGCGCTGTACGGCGAGCCGCGCGGCGCCGACGGCCAGCGCGTCGTGCTCGGCGTGGTCGGGATGGGCAAGCTCGGCGGCCGCGAACTGAACGTGTCGTCGGACATCGACCTGATCTTCGTCTACGAGGACGACGGCGAGACCACCGGCGGCGCACGTTCGCCGCTGTCCACGCAGGAATACTTCACGCGGCTCGGCCGGCGCCTGATCGGCGTGCTGTCCGAGGTCACGGCCGACGGCTACGTGTTTCGCGTCGACATGCGGCTGCGCCCGAACGGCGATTCGGGGCCGCTCGTGTGCAGCCTCGGCATGCTCGAGGAATATTTCTACGTGCAGGGGCGCGAGTGGGAGCGCTATGCGTGGATCAAGGGACGACTCGTGTCGGAGGGCGACAGCGATGCGGCGCGGCGGCTGGCGTCGCAGCTCGAGTCGATCGTCAAGCCGTTCGTCTACCGCCGCTATCTCGATTTCGGCGTGATCGGCGCGATCCGTTCGCTGCACCAGCAGATCCGGCACGAAGCCGCGCGGCGCGCGTCGATGCGGCCCGACAAGGCCGACGACATCAAGCTCGGGCGCGGCGGGATCCGCGAGATCGAGTTCAGCGCGCAGGTGTTCCAGTTGATCCGCGGCGGCCAGGATGCGGGATTCCGCGTGCGGCCGACGCTCGCGGTGCTGCGGCATGCGCAGGCGCGCGGGCTGATCGGCGACGACGTGTGTGCCCGCCTGACCGACGCCTACAACTTCCTGCGCACGCTCGAGCACCGGCTGCAGTACCGCAACGACGCGCAGACGCACGCGATGCCGGTCGAGCCCGACGAGCGCGCGGCGCTGGCCGCGTCGCTCGGTTTTGCCGACTACGCGGCGTTGATGACGGTGCTGGACGGCCATCGCACGTTCGTCGAAGCGCAGTTCGACCAGATCTTCGCCGACAAGGCGAGCGGCGCGCCGTGCGCGGCCGGCGACGACACGGCCGCCGCGTGGATCTGGAGCGGCGCGCTGGCCGACGACGGCGAGGACGACGCGCTGGTCGCGCGCCTCGACGGCCTGGGCTTCGCCGATCCGGCCGCCGTGCTCGCGCGGCTGCGCGCGATCTGGCAATCGTCGCGCTACACCGGGCTGCCGGAAAAGAGCCGGCAGCGCTTCGACAGCGTCGCGCAGCGCGCGCTCGACGCCGCGCCGAAGATCGACGCCGCGCGCCGCGACGACACGATCGTGCGCCTGTTCGACCTGCTGGAGACGGTCAGCCGGCGCGGCGTCTATCTCGCGCTGCTGACCGAATATCCGGCCGCGCTCGACCGCGTGCTGTCGGTGCTCGGCGCGACGCGCTGGGGCGGCGGCTACCTGATCCGCCACCCGCAGCTGCTCGACGAGCTGCTCGACGACGAGGCGATCGCGAGCCCGTTCGACTGGCCCGCGTTCAAGGATGCGCTGCGTGCGCGGCTCGCGGCGGCCGACGGCCCCGAGCAGCAGATGGACCTGCTGCGCCACGCGCAGCACGCGGAAGTGTTCCGGATCCTGCTGATCGATCTGGCCGGGCAACTGTCGGTCGAGCACGTGAGCGACCGGCTGTCCGAGCTGGCCGACGCGGTGCTCGACGTGACGATCGAAGTCGTCTGGTCGCAGCTCGCGAAGCGCCACCGCGACGTGCCGAAGTTCGCGGTGATCGCGTACGGCAAGCTGGGCGGCAAGGAGCTCGGCTATGCGTCGGATCTCGACCTGATCTTCCTGTACGACGATCCGGACGAGCGTTCGGCGGACGTCTACACGACCTTCACGCGGCGCCTGATCACATGGCTCACGACCGCGACCGGCGCGGGCGCGCTGTTCGACATCGACCTGCGGCTGCGGCCGAACGGCGAGGCAGGCCTGCTCGTCACCGATCTCGATGCGTTCCGCCGCTATCAGTTGCGCGAGGGCGATGCGGCGAACACTGCGTGGGTGTGGGAGCACCAGGCGCTGACGCGTGCCCGCTACAGCGCGGGCGACGCGCAAATCGGCGCGGATTTCGAGGCGATCCGCCAGCAGGTGCTGACGACGCCGCGCGACGGCGGCGTGCTCGCGAAGGAGATCGTCGACATGCGCGGCAAGGTGTTCGCCGGCCACCCGAACCAGACCGAGCTGTTCGACCTGAAGCACGATCGCGGCGGGATGGTCGACATCGAATTCATCGTCCAGTACTGGGTGCTGCTGCATGCGTCGAGCGACGCCGAGCTGATCCGCAATACCGGCAACATCGCGCTGCTGCGCGAAGTCGCGCGCTTCGGGTTGATGAGCGAGGACGAGGCCGAGCGCGTCGGCGCGGCGTATCGCAAATACCGGAAGCTGCAGCACAAGCTGCGGCTCGACGGGATGGAGAAGGCGCGCGTCGATCCAGCGGTGGTGGCGGACGAGCGCGCGGCCGTGACGGCGCTGTGGACGCGTGTGTTCGGTGCGGTTGAAACGGGCGTTTGAACGAAGGCAGGGCGGGCGCGGCATCGATCCGCATACCGCCCTGAATCGGATGGGCGAGCCCGTTCGGCTCGAGCGGGACAGGCGGCAGTATCAGGCCGCCAGCATTTCCTTCGCGTGCTTGCGCGTGGTGGCCGTGATTTCGAGCCCGCCGAGCATCCGCGCGACTTCCTCGATCCGGCTCGCGCGGTCGAGCGCAACCACGGTCGATACCGTGCCGCCGCGTTCGTCGGCGCCCTTCGCCACCTGGAAATGATGGTCGCCGCGCGCGGCGACCTGCGGCAGGTGCGTCACGCACAACACCTGGCGGTCGCGCCCGAGCTGGTGCAGCAGGCGGCCGACCACTTCGGCGACGCCGCCGCCGATTCCCGTATCGACTTCGTCGAAGATCAGCGTCGGCGTCGGGCTCGCCGCGCTGGCGATCACCGCGAGCGCGAGGCTGATCCGCGCGAGTTCGCCGCCCGACGCGACCTTCGCGAGCGGCCGCAGCGGCACGCCCGGGTGACCGGCCACGCGGAATTCGACCTGCTCGAGCCCGTGCGGGCCGCCGTCCGCGAGCGGCACGAGCGCGACTTCGAAGCTTCCGCCCGCCATCGACAATTCCTGCATGCCGGCCGTGACGGCCGTGCCGAGCGCCTTGGCAGCCTGCGCGCGCGCCTTCGACAGGCGTTTGGCGTCGGCAAGATAGGCTTCCCTCGCCTTGGCCTGCGCCGCCTCTAGCGCGCCGAGATCGGCGGCCGCGTCGAGCGCGGCGAGTTGCGCGCGGCGCGCCGCATGCTCTTCGTGCAGCGTGTCGGGCGGCAGCCGGAACTTGCGGGCGGTCGAGTGCAGCGCGTCGAGACGCGTTTCGACCTGCGCGAGCCGCTCGGGGTCGAGATCGACGCGCTGTGCATAGTGCGACAGCGAATAGACGGCTTCCTGCAACTGGATCTCGGCCGGCTCCAGCGACGCGAGCGCATCGCCGAGCGCGGTGTCGTAGTCGGCCAGGCCGCGCAGCTTCGACACGATCGCGCCGAGCTGCGCGAGCATCGCGTCGTCGGACTCGGACAGTGCGTTGAGCGCGCCGCGTACGCCTTCGATCAGGTTCGCCGAATGCGACAGGCGCTTGTGTTCGTTGCTGACTTCGTCCCACTCGCCGGCTTGCGGCGCGAGCTTGTCGAGTTCGGCGAGCTGCCACGCGAGCTTTTCGCGTTCGAGCTGCAATTCGCGCTCGTGCGCCTTCGCGGCATCGATCGCCTGCGTTGCGTCGCGCCACACGCGCCACGCGCGCGCGACGTTCGCGGCATCGGCGACGAGCCCTGCGTGCGTGTCGAACAGCTCGCGCTGCGCGTCGGGCCGCATCAGCAGCTGGTGCGCGTGCTGGCCGTGGATGTCGACGAGCATCTCGCCGAGTTCGCGCAGTTGCGCGAGCGTCGCGCTGGTGCCGTTGATGAATGCGCGCGAGCGGCCGTTCGCGTCGATCACGCGGCGCAGCATCACGGTGTCCTCGGCGTCGAACGCGTGCTCGTCGAGCCAGCGCGCGACGCGGTCGTGCGGCGTGAATTCGGCGGTGATGTCGGCGCGGCCGCAGCCGGTGCGCACGACGCTCGCGTCGGCGCGTTCGCCGAGCGCGAGGGCGAGGGCGTCGATCAGGATCGATTTGCCGGCGCCGGTTTCGCCGGAAAAGACGGAAAAGCCGCTGTCGAATTCGAGATCGAGCGCGGCGACGATGACGAAGTCGCGGATCGAGAGGTGGCGGAGCATGGTGTCGGGCGGAGCGGCGTCAGGACGCCTTGTCGTCTTCGTTCGATGCGTGTTCGTTCCAGTGCAGCTTCTTGCGCAGCGTCGTGTAGTAGCTGTAGCCGATCGGGTGCAGGAACGGCACCGTGTGCTTCGAGCGGCGCACCTCGATCGTATCGTTCAGTTCGAGCGACGTGAACGACTGCATGTCGAAGTTCACGTTGACGTCGCGGCCGCCGACGATCTGGATCGCGATCTTCGAATCGTCGGGCAGCACGATCGGCCGGTTCGACAGCGCGTGCGGCGCGATCGGCACGAGCACGATGCCCGCCAGCTGCGGATGGAGGATCGGGCCTGCCGACGACAGCGCATAGGCGGTCGAGCCGGTGGGCGTCGCGACGATCAGGCCGTCCGAGCGCTGGTTGTACATGTAGCGGCCGTCGACCGACGCGCGCAGCTCGACCATCCCGGAGAAGCCGCTGCGGTTCACGACGACGTCGTTGAACGCGAGCGCGTGGTAGATCGGTTCGCCGTCGCGCACGATCCGCGCCTCGAGCAGCGAGCGCTCCTCGCGCTCGAACTTGCCGGCCAGCATCACGGGCACGAGTGCCTGCATGTCGGATGCCGCGATGTCGGTGATGAAGCCGAGCCGCCCGTGGTTGATCCCGATCAGCGGTGTCCGGTAGGGCGCAAGCTGGCGGCCGATGCCGAGCATCGTGCCGTCGCCGCCGAGCACGATCGCCACGTCCGCTCGCGCCCCGATTTCGGCCGGGGTGAGCGCCGGGTAGCCGGCGATGCCGATTTCGCGCGCGGTCTCGCCTTCGAACACGACCTCGAAGCCGAGCGTGGCGATGCTGTCGGCCAGCGTGGCGAGCGGCTCGGCGATGCCGGGCGTGTTGCTCCGGCCGACGAGCGCGACAGTATTGAACTGATTACCGGTTTTCATGCCGGCATTACACCATAGCTCGTTGACGAAAAGAACCGGCTGTGCGCCGACGGGGCCGGATCGGGCCGGCCCGCGCAACGGTGGACGACGCCACTCGCCGCGCTCGCGCGGTTGCGCTAAAATTTTCCACCATGCTAGATCCTCGCGCACGAACCCTCCTGAAAACCCTGATCGAACGGTATATCGCCGACGGTCAGCCAGTCGGATCGCGCACGTTGTCCCGTTACTCCGGGCTCGAGCTGAGCCCGGCGACGATCCGCAACGTGATGTCCGACCTGGAGGAGCTCGGCCTCGTGTCGAGCCCGCACACGTCGGCCGGCCGGGTGCCGACGCCGCGCGGCTACCGGCTGTTCGTCGATACGATGCTGACGGTCGAGGCGCCGATCGACGCCGAGGCCGTCGCGCGCCAGGTGCAGAACACGCTGCAGGCCGGCGAGCCGCAGCAGCGGGTGGTCGCCGCCGCCGCGAGCGTGCTGTCGAACCTGTCGCAGTTCGCGGGCGTCGTGCTGACGCCGCGCCGCAGCCACGTGTTCAAGCAGATCGAGTTCATGCGCCTGTCCGACAAGCGCATCCTGCTGATCATCGTCACGCCCGAGGGCGACGTGCAGAACCGCATGCTCGCGACGCCGCGCGACTATTCGCCGTCGCAGCTGACCGAGGCGTCCAACTACATCAATGCGCATTTCGCCGGCCTGTCGTTCGACGAGGTGCGCCGCCGCCTGCGCGACGAGATCGACCAGTTGCGCGGCGACATGACGACGCTGATGCACGCGGCCGTGACGGCCAGCACCGAGGTGCCCGACACCGAGGACACCGTGCTGATTTCCGGCGAGCGCAACCTGCTCGAAGTGGCGGACCTGTCGTCCGACATGGCGCGGCTGCGCAAGCTGTTCGACGTATTCGACCAAAAGACGGGCCTCCTGCAACTGCTCGACGTGTCGAGCCACGCCCAGGGCGTGCAGATCTTCATCGGCGGCGAATCGACGCTCGTGCCGATCGAGGAAATGAGCGTCGTCACCGCGCCGTACGAGGTGAACGGGCAGATCGTCGGCACGCTCGGCGTGATCGGCCCGACCCGGATGGCGTACAACCGCGTGATACCGATCGTCGACATCACCGCGCGCCTGCTGTCTCTCACGCTGAGCCAGCAATAACCGGCGACCGCCAGCCCGATCCCGCCCCGCTATCGTGCCGCGGCGCCGCTTGCGGCGACAGTCGGCCGAACGGCACGGGGCGGCCCGTTATAATTGAAGGCCATCCGGTCCCGTGCCTCGAGCACGTCCTTGCCCATGCGTTTCGATCTTGAGCCGCCTTCGAATATCGCGGCCGCCCATCGCATCGGTGTGCTGCTGATCAATCTCGGCACGCCCGACGCGCCCACGCCGCGCGCAGTGCGGCGCTACCTGGCCGAATTCCTGTCGGATCCACGGGTCGTCGAAATCCCGCAGGCCGTCTGGCAGGTGCTGCTGCGCACGCTGATCCTGCCGCTGCGCGGCCGTGCATCCGCGAAGAAATACGCGGCCGTCTGGATGCCCGAGGGCTCGCCGCTGCGCGTGTACACCGAGCGTCAGACCGACAGCGTGCGGCACCTGCTCGTGTCGAACGGCTATCACGTGACGGTCGACTACGCGATGCGCTACGGCAGCCCGAACATTGCGCACGCGCTCGCGCAGTTCAAGCGCGCGGGCGTCGAGCGCGTGCTGTTGATGCCGATGTATCCGCAATACTCGGCGTCGACCACGGCCACCGCGTTCGATGCCGCGTTCGACGCACTCGCGCGCATGCGCAATCAGCCGGAAGTGCGCACGGTGCGGCACTACGCCGACCATCCGGCCTATATTCATGCGCTGGCCGAACAGGTGCGCCAGTACTGGGCGCAGCACGGCCGGCCCGATTTCGCGGCCGGCGACAAGCTGGTGCTGAGTTTCCACGGCGTGCCGAAGCGCACGCTCGACCTCGGCGACCCGTATCACGATCAGTGTCAGCAGACCGGCGCATTGCTGATGGCCGCGCTCGGGCTGTCGGGTACCGAATGCCGCGTCACGTTCCAGTCGCGCTTCGGCAAGGCCGAATGGCTGCAGCCGTACACCGCGCCGACGTTGCGCGAATTCGGCGAGGCGGGCGTGCGGCGGGCGGACGTGTTCTGTCCCGGCTTCACGGCCGATTGCCTGGAGACGATCGAGGAAATCGGCATGGAAGTGCGCGACGAGTTCCTCGCCGGCGGCGGCAAGACCTTCCACCGCATTCCGTGTCTGAACGGCGCGTCCGCGTGGATCGGCGCGCTCGGCGAGATCGTCGCGGAGAATCTGCAGGGCTGGCCCGTCAAGGCCGCGCAGCCCGAAACGGTCGGTTGAGACGAGATGAAACGATTTCCACGCGCTTTTCGTTCGCCGTTGTTGTCCGAGGGGGCAGTCAGCCTCCTTGGGGCGGCCCGGCGGAGGCTGAGATGAAACGACCCCCACGCTCACTTCGTTCGCTGCCCCGAGGGGGCGGTCAGCCTCCTTGGGACTGCCCGGCGGAGGCTGAGATGAAACGACCCCCACGCTCACTTCGTTCGCTGCCCCCCGAGGGGGTGGTCAGCCTCCTTGGGACTGCCCGGCGGAGGCTGACATGAACTACAAGATTTCCACGGAACCGGGCGCGAAGCTGCGCATCGACAAATGGCTGTGGGCGGCCCGGTTCTTCAAGACGCGCTCGCTCGCGACCGATGCGGTCGACAAGGGACACGTGAAGATCGGCGGTGCAGCGGTCAAGCCGGCGAAGGACGTGCGGGTGGGCGACGAGGTCGAGATTGCGATCGACGGCATCGTCTGGCACATTGCCGTGCTGGGCGTGTGCGACGTGCGCGGCCCCGCGAGCGTCGCGCAGACGCTCTATGAGGAAACGGAAGCGGGGCGGGCCGCGCGGCTCGCCGAACTGGAGCGGCGCCGCACGTATCGCGAGCCGGCGGCCGGGCTGCACGGCCGGCCGACGAAGCGCGACCGGCGCATCATCGACAGATTTTCTGGTGGGAGCTGAACATCTGGTCGAACGTCGCCCGCGCGCTTCCGTATTCGGTCGTGCGGTCGGTGACGGCTCCCGACAGACAGATGGTGGTGGTGCCGGCAATGAGTACCAGCGCGACCACCGATATCGCAAAGGTCAGTTTCACGGTACTCCCCTCGAGAACAAGGGTGAAAACGGCGCCAGGTGGATGTCGGGCGGCGGTCAGCTAGGGTAAACACGCTTTTCCGACGCTTGAGTGGAGTGTAGTGCAGCGGGCCTGTGCGGAGCTAGTACTTGCCGGGTAAGCGTTGTTACAGGCCGTTTCGCCCGATCCGGCGAACTATGCGACGCCTGCACCAGGAAACGCGCGGTTGTTTCACGGCATTGGCGAATGCCGGCGAATGACCCTCTTGAAATCGCAGTTTTCGCCCTTATTTGCACCATCAATGTGCGGTGCCGCCGGGTATACGTCCGACGGTTGCCGATTTGGCTTCAACCTCTAATCGACTTTCAGCGACATGGAAAACACGCAAGAGAACCCGGCTACCCAATCGGCCGAAGACATCGGTAGCGAAAAGCAGGCGGCGCAAGGCGCCGCGCCCGCCGCCGAAGCCGCCGACGCGGCGCTCGCGGAGGCTCAAGCCAAGGTCGCCGAGCTCCAGGAAAGCTTCCTGCGGGCGAAGGCCGAGACCGAGAACGTGCGCCGCCGCGCGCAGGACGACGTGTCGAAGGCGCACAAGTTCGCGATCGAGAGCTTCGCGGAACACCTGCTGCCCGTGCTGGACAGCCTGGAAGCGGCCGTCAGCGATACCTCCGGCGATATCGCGAAGGTGCGCGAAGGCGTCGAGCTGACGCTGCGCCAGTTGACGAGCGCACTCGAGAAAGGCCGTGTCGTCGCGATCAACCCGGTCGGCGAGAAGTTCGATCCGCACCAGCACCAGGCCATTTCGATGGTGCCGGCCGAGCAGGAGCCGAACACCGTCGTCACGGTGCTGCAAAAGGGCTACATGATCGCCGATCGCGTGCTGCGTCCGGCGCTCGTCACCGTCGCCCAGCCGAAGTAAGGCGGCCGACATGGTGCCCGCCGGCGTCGATCCGGCCGCGTTCGACGCGTTCGACATGCAGGCGCTCGACGCCGACACGTTCGACGCGGCCATCGACGGCGCGGGCGATGCGCTGGCCGTGGTGTTCTTCTGGGGCGTCGACTGCTTCAACTGTGAGATCGCGAAGAAGGCGATGCTCGCGCAGCCCGGCGCCATCCGCGCGCTGGGCCTGAAGTGGTTCCATTGCAACGTGTACGAGCACCATCAGCTGGGGCGCCGCTTCGGGCTGCACGGCGTGCCGACGTGGTTCTTCTTCCATCGAGGCAAGCGGCTGGGCCGCGCGACCGGCTGGCATGGCCTCGCGCAGTTCCAGGCAGCCGTCGCGGCGGCACGCGCGAAGATGGCCGCGGCGGGTGCGCCGTCCGGCGAAAGCACCGGTGGCCGGCACGATCCGCTAGCCGGCGGCGATTGAAAAAATTTAATATCCGCATCGCTCGTCGGGTCTTGAAAACGGATCGGACGGACGCATTTCGGGAACAGAGTTGAATTCTGGCGTGCGAAACCGCCCAAAAACGCGGTGTTTCGTGCAGCAAACAAGCATTTCTGGAGATTAGGAAAAAATGGGAAAGATCATCGGTATTGACCTCGGCACCACGAACTCGTGCGTCGCCATCATGGAAGGCAACCAGGTCAAGGTCATCGAGAACTCGGAAGGCGCGCGCACCACGCCGTCGATCATCGCCTACATGGACGACAACGAAGTCCTCGTCGGCGCGCCGGCCAAGCGCCAGTCGGTGACCAACCCGAAGAACACGCTGTTCGCGGTGAAGCGCCTGATCGGCCGCCGCTTCGAAGAGAAGGAAGTCCAGAAGGACATCGGCCTGATGCCGTACTCGATCATCAAGGCCGACAACGGCGATGCATGGGTCGAAGCGCACGGCGAAAAGCTCGCGCCGCCGCAGGTGTCGGCCGAAGTGCTGCGCAAGATGAAGAAGACGGCGGAAGACTACCTCGGCGAGCCGGTCACGGAAGCCGTGATCACGGTGCCGGCGTACTTCAACGACAGCCAGCGCCAGGCGACCAAGGACGCCGGCCGTATCGCGGGCCTCGAAGTCAAGCGGATCATCAACGAGCCGACGGCAGCCGCGCTCGCGTTCGGCCTCGACAAGGCCGAGAAGGGCGACCGCAAGATCGCCGTGTACGACCTCGGCGGCGGCACGTTCGACGTGTCGATCATCGAGATCGCGGACGTCGACGGTGAAATGCAGTTCGAAGTGCTGTCGACCAACGGCGACACGTTCCTCGGCGGCGAAGACTTCGACCAGCGCATCATCGATTACATCATCGGCGAATTCAAGAAGGAGCAGGGCGTCGACCTGTCGAAGGACGTGCTCGCGCTGCAGCGCCTGAAGGAAGCCGCCGAAAAGGCGAAGATCGAGCTGTCGTCGAGCCAGCAGACCGAAATCAACCTGCCGTACATCACGGCGGACGCGTCGGGCCCGAAGCACTTGAACCTGAAGATCACCCGCGCGAAGCTGGAAGCGCTGGTGGAAGACCTCGTCGAGCGCACGATCGAACCGTGCCGCATCGCGATCAAGGACGCAGGCGTCAAGGTGTCGGACATCGACGACGTGATCCTGGTCGGCGGGCAGACGCGCATGCCGAAGGTCATGGAGAAGGTGAAGGAATTCTTCGGCAAGGATCCGCGCCGCGACGTGAACCCGGACGAAGCCGTCGCGGTTGGCGCGGCGATCCAGGGCCAGGTCCTGTCGGGCGACCGCAAGGACGTGCTGCTGCTCGACGTGACCCCGCTGTCGCTCGGTATCGAGACGCTCGGCGGCGTGATGACGAAGATGATCAGCAAGAACACGACGATCCCGACGAAGCACGCTCAGGTGTACTCGACGGCCGACGACAACCAGAGCGCCGTGACGATCAAGGTGTTCCAGGGCGAACGCGAAATGGCGGCGGGCAACAAGCTGCTCGGCGAGTTCAACCTCGAAGGCATCCCGCCGGCACCGCGCGGCGTGCCGCAGATCGAAGTGACCTTCGACATCGACGCGAACGGCATCCTGCACGTCGGCGCGAAGGACAAGGCGACCGGCAAGGAAAACAAGATCACGATCAAGGCGAACTCGGGCCTGTCCGAGGCTGAAATCGACCAGATGATCAAGGACGCGGAAGCGAACGCAGCGGAAGATCACAAGCTGCGCGAGCTGGCCGATTCGCGCAACCAGGGCGACGCGCTGGTCCACAGCACGAAGAAGGCGCTGACCGAGTACGGCGACAAGCTGGACGCGGGCGAGAAGGAAGCGATCGAAGCGGCGCTGAAGTCGCTCGAGGACGTGCTGAAGGACACGTCGGCCGACAAGGCTGCGATCGATGCGAAGGTCGAGGAGCTCGGCAAGGTGTCGCAGAAGCTCGGCGAGAAGATGTACGCCGACATGCAGGCCCAGCAGGCGGGTGCGGCCGGCGCGGCCGGTGCGGCGGAAGGCGCGGCCCATGCGGGTGGTGCGCAACAGGCTGCCGACGACGTCGTCGACGCCGAGTTCAAGGAAGTGAAGAAGGACTGAGCCGGGTTGCCATGGCACCGTACGCCGCGCGCGAAACGCGCGCGGCGCGGCTGACAAGCGGTCTGTCTTTCCTTCCGGATGGCCGGATCGACTCCACGCCTGGCGGGCCTTGCGGCCCTCCGGGCACATTTGTTTTTTGGCGGGTGCTGCGTGAGCCGTCCGCGGACGGTGCAGCGCCAGACGAGTCGAGAGACTTTACTGCGGGCGAAAGGAGCCGCCGCGTGCGCGAAGCGTGGCGGCACAGTGAATCGATATGGCGAAACGGGATTACTACGAGGTTCTGGGCGTCGCGAAGAACGCGAGCGACGACGAAATCAAGAAGGCATATCGCAAGCTTGCGATGAAGTATCACCCTGACCGCAATCCGGACAGCAAGGATGCGGAAGAGCATTTCAAGGAGGCGAAGGAAGCCTATGAAATGCTGTCGGATGGCCAGAAGCGGGCCGCGTACGACCAGTACGGCCACGCGGGCGTCGATCCGAACATGGGCGGTGCGGGCGCGCAGGGCTTCGGCGGCTTCGCCGATGCATTCGGCGACATCTTCGGCGACATCTTCGGCCAGGCCGCGGGCGGTGCCGCGCGCGGCGGCCGCGGCGGCCCGCAGGTGTATCGCGGCGCCGACCTGCGCTACAGCATGGAAATCACGCTCGAGCAGGCCGCGCACGGCTACGACACGCAGATCCGCGTGCCGAGCTGGGTGTCGTGCGAAGTCTGCCACGGGTCGGGGGCGAAGCCCGGCACGAAGCCGGAAACCTGCCCGACCTGTCACGGCCAGGGCACGGTGCGCATGTCGCAGGGCTTCTTCAGCATCCAGCAGACCTGCCCGAAGTGCCATGGCACGGGCACCTATATCCCGGAACCGTGCGCGCATTGCCACGGGTCGGGCAAGGTGAAGGAAACCAAGACGCTCGAAGTGAAGATCCCGGCCGGGATCGACGACGGGATGCGGATTCGCTCGGCCGGCAACGGCGAGCCGGGCATCAACGGCGGGCCGCCGGGCGACCTGTACGTCGAGATCCACATCAAGCCGCACGCGGTGTTCGAGCGCGACGGCGACGATCTCCACTGCCAGATGCCGATTCCGTTCACGACCGCCGCACTCGGCGGCGAGATCGAGGTGCCGACGCTGGCCGGCCGCGCGTCGTTCCCGGTGCCGGAAGGCACGCAGTCGGGCAAGACGTTCCGCCTGCGCGGCAAGGGCATCAAGGGGCTGCGTTCGAGCATTGCGGGCGATCTGTACGTGCACGTGCAGGTCGAGACACCGGTGAAGCTGACCGATCACCAGCGCGACCTGCTCAAGCAGTTCGAGAAATCGCTGGCCGAGGGCGGCGCGCGTCACAGCCCGCAGAGCAAGAGCTGGTTCGACCGGGTGAAGAGCTTCTTCGAGTAACGGCATGACTGAAGGCAACGAGAGCGCGTCGTTCGCGCTCTTGGACGATTGCGACTCGACCGCGTCCGCGCGGTCGAGTCGTTTGTATTCGGGCTTCGTGCGCGAACGCGTGTGCACGGACCCGGCGCAGCTCGACGCCATCGACGCGGCGCTCGCGCAGGATCTGCGCGACGGGCTGCATGCGGTCGTCGTCGGCGATTACGAATTCGGACGCAACCTGCAACGGGCGCAGCCGGGCCATGCCCCGCTGCGCTTTTTGCTGTATGCGCGCTGCGAGCGGCTGTCGCGCGACGACGTCGACGCGTGGCTCGCGCAGCAGGACGGCGGCGCCGCGCCGTCGATCGCGGGCGTCGCGCATGTCGCGAAGAGCGTGTCGCGCGATGCGTTCGACGCGGCGATCGCCACGGTGCACGACGCGCTGCGCGCGGGCGATTCGTATCAGGTCAACTACACGTACCGGCTGAATTTCGACGTGTTCGGCACGCCGCTCGCGCTGTACCGGCGGCTGCGCGCGCGGCAGCCGGTGCGGTACGGCGCGCTGATCGCGCGGCCCGACGGTGCGTGGGTCGTGTCGTGCTCGCCGGAGCTGTTCGTCGAGAAGCATGGCGACGTGCTGCGCGCGCGGCCGATGAAGGGCACCGCGCCGCGCTCGGCCGACCCACGTGAAGACGCGGCGGCGGCCGCGTTCCTCGCGAGTGACCCGAAGAACCGCGCGGAAAACGTGATGATCGTCGACCTGCTGCGCAACGACGTGTCGCGGATTGCGCGCACGGGCAGCGTCAAGGTGCCGGCGTTGTTCTCCGTCGAGCCGTATGCATCGGTGTGGCAGATGACGTCGACGGTCGAGGCCGGCTGGCGCGACGGCACGACGTTCGCGCAGATGCTGCGCGCGCTGTTTCCTTGCGGGTCGATCACGGGCGCGCCGAAGTACAAGACGATGCAATTGATCGATGCGATCGAGTCGACGCCGCGCGGGCTGTATACCGGTGCGATCGGCTGGCTCGACGCGCCGAAGGACGAGGCCGCGTCGGCAGGCGCTGCGGCCGGGTGCGGCGATTTCTGCCTGTCGGTCGCGATCCGGACGCTGACGCTCGATGCGGTCGCAGCCGATCCCGCCGCGACGAGCGCCACGCGCGACGCGGCAACGGCCGCCGCCGGCCGGCGGCGCGGCACGATGGGCGTCGGCGCGGGCATCGTGCTCGACAGCGTCGCGGCCGATGAATACGCGGAGTGCGAATTGAAAGCGCGATTCCTGACGGACGCCGACCCCGGCTTCCAGCTGTTCGAAACGACGGCCGCGACGCGGGCGGACGGAATCCGCCATCTCGATCGCCATCTCGCGCGGCTGCAACGCAGCGCGGATGCGTTCGGCTTCCGCTTCGATGCCGACGCGTTGCGTCGCGAGATCGATGCGCGCTGCGCGGCGCTCGACGGCGACGGCGCGTACCGGATGAAGCTCGCGCTGGCGAAGGACGGCACGATCGAGATCGTCGCGGCGCCGCTCAAGCCGCTGCCGGCGGGGCCGGTCGGCGTGCTGCTGGCCTGCGCGCACGGCTTCGCGCCGACCCTCGCGAGCGATGCGCTGCTGCTGCACAAGACCACGCGCCGTGCCGAATACGACCGCGCGTGGCAGGCGGCGGAGGCGCTCGGCGGGTTCGACATGCTGTTCGTCAACGAGCGCGGCGAGGTGACGGAAGGCGGGCGCTCGAACCTGTTCGTGAAGCTCGACGGCCAGTGGGTGACGCCGCCGTTGACGAGCGGCGTGCTGCCGGGCGTGATGCGCGGCGTGCTGCTCGACGATCGCGCGTTCGGCGCCGTGGAGCGGGTCGTCATGCGCGACGATCTGGCGCGCGCGCAGGCGTTGCTGTTGACCAACGCACTGCGCGGGGCGCTCGACGCGGTGCTGAAGTGACGGGGTGACGGCTCGGGAGCCTGCCCGGGCTGCGGCCGCCGAGCATCGGCCACGCGGCTTCCGGAAAAAAAGCGCGGCGCCCTTTACGGGCGCCGCGCTTTTTTATCGGCAGGGCACCGGCGAACGAGCCGCCGGGTACGCGTCAGAACGAGTGTTCCGGGCCCGGGAACGACTGGTCCTTCACCGCGCTCACGTAGGCTTCGACGGCCGCCTGAATGCTCGGCTGTCCCTGCATGAAGTCCTTCACGAAACGCGGCCGCTTGCCGGGGAACACGCCGAGCATGTCGTGCAGCACGAGTACCTGCCCCGAGCAGTCGACGCCCGCGCCGATGCCGATCGTCGGAATCTTCAGCATGTGCGTGACTTCGGATGCGACGAGCGTCGGCACGGCTTCGAGCACGACGAGTTGCGCACCGGCTTCCTCGACCGCGCGCGCATCGCGCAGCAGTTGCGCGGCGCCCGCTTCGGTCTTGCCCTGGACCTTGAAGCCGCCGAACGCATGCACCGACTGCGGCGTGAGGCCGAGGTGCGCGCACACGGGTACCGACCGTTCGACGAGGAAGCGGATCGTATCGGCGAGCCATTCGCCGCCCTCGAGCTTGACCATCTGCGCGCCCGCGCGCATCAGCTTGACGGAATTCGCGAACGCGTCGGCCGGCGTCCCGTACGTGCCGAACGGCAGATCGGCGACGACGAGCGCACGCGGCTGCGCACGTGCGACACAGGCAGTGTGATAAGCGATGTCGTCGAGCGACACGGGCAGCGTGGTCGTATGGCCCTGCAGTACGTTGCCGAGCGAATCGCCGATCAGCAGCACGTCGGTGCCGGCGCGATCGAGCAGCGCCGAAAAGCTCGCGTCGTAGCACGTGAGCATCGCGATCTTCTCGCCGGCGTCGCGCATTGCCTGCAGCTTGGGTACCGTCACGGCAGGCCGGCTCGATTCCTGGAGATAGGTCATGGGGAAATCCGGGTCGATGGGGGAGGAACGACGGGCGGGACGCGTCAACGCGCCGTCTCGCCCTTGACGAAGAATTCCTTGCGGCCGCGCATCGTCTCGATGCGCTCGACCAGCAGGGCGAGATCCTCGGGGGAATCCAGCGGGTTCAGGTGTTCGGCTGCGACCGTCAGCACCGGCGTGCGGTCGTAGTGGTAGAAGAATTCGTTGTACGCGTCGACGAGCGAGCGCAGGTACGCGTCGCTGATCTGCAGCTCCATCGGCGTCCCACGCTTCTGGATGCGCGAGAACAGCACTTCGGGGCTGGCCTGCAGGTAGACGACGAGATCGGGCGACGGCGCCTGCGGCACGTCGACGTGCGCGGCGACCGAGCGATACAGCTGCCACTCGTCTTCCGGCAGGTTCAGCCGCGCGAAGATGTCGTTCTTCTGCGGCATGAAATCGGCGATCACGGGCCGGCCCGTGTCGAGCGCGCCGATCAGCTCGCGCGCCTGCTGCGCGCGCTGCAGCGCGAACGATAGCTGGACGGGCAGCGCGTAGCGTGCGGTGTCGCGATAGAAGCGTTCGAGGAACGGGTTGTCCTGCGGGCGTTCGAGCAGCGTCTGCATCGACCAACGCTCGGCGAGCAGGCGCGCGAGCGTCGTCTTGCCGACGCCGATCGGGCCTTCGATCACGAGATAGCGGTGCGGGGCGCGCAGGTCGGGCGCGGTGACGGTCAGCGGAGTCGAGTTCATCGGCAGCGGGTCTTGTCGGCGTCTTCGCCGGCAGCGAGCGCCTTTTGCATCAGGCACTGGCAGGTTTGCACCTTTTCGACGCGCTGATCCGCGACCGCGGCGAGAAAGGCGTCGGCACGGCCGCGCGCGGGGATGTCGAGCGCCGGCTCGATTTCGACGAGCGGCACGAGCGCGAATGCGCGGTCGGTGAGGCGCGGGTGCGGGACGATCAGGTCGGGTTCGTCGATCGAATCGGCGCCGAACAGCAGGATGTCGAGGTCGAGCGTGCGCGGCGCATTGCGATACGGGCGCTCGCGGCCGAAGTGATGTTCGATCTTCTGGCAGAGCGCGAGCAGCTCGCGGGCCGACAGCGTCGTGTCGAGCTTGACGACGCAGTTGTAGTAGTCGTCGCCGCCGGCTTCGAACGGCGCCGTGCGATACAGGCTCGACTTGCCGAGGATCGAGATGGTGCGCTGCTGCGCGAGGCACACCACCGCGTCCTTCAGGGTCTGGCGCGCATCGCCGAGATTCGCCCCCAATCCGATATATGCAACCGTCATGGCATCACTTCCTACGTCGTTCGCCGGCGCATGCGTCAGTCGTCGGAACCGCTCGCGGTATCCGGCGCCTGCGCGGCGGCGCCTTCACCCGGATTGCGGTTTCGCGCACCGCCGCGGCGGCGCCGCTTGCGGGGCGATTTTTCCTTCGAGCCGCCCTGCGTGAGCAATGCCTCGCGAGCGGCCGCGTCGCCTTCGATGAAATCCGTCCACCACTGTCCGACTTCCGCATCGAGCTCGCCGGATTCGCAGCGTAACAGGAGGAAATCATACCCCGCTCTAAACCTTTGGTGTTCCAGCAGCCGCATCGCGCTGCGGCCCGAGCGCTTCTCGAGGCGCAACTGCAGGCCCCAGATCTCGCGCATGTCGGCCGAGTAACGCTTGTGGATCGCGAGTTTCTCGGTCTGCATGTCGAGCACGTCGTCCATCGCGCGATGGAGCGCCGGCACCGGGATTTCGCCCGCGGCCGTGTACTGCTCGAAGCGCTGGCGCATGTCGTGCCACAGCAGCGTCGCGAACAGGAAGCCCGGCGACACCGGCTTGCCGGCGCGCACCCGCGCGTCGGTGTTGTTCAGCGCGAGCGTGATGAACTTCTCGCCCTGCGGCTGTTCGAGCACGACGTCGAGCAGCGGCAGCAGCCCGTGATGCAGGCCTTCCTTGCGCAGCCGCTGCAGGCACGCGAGCGCGTGCCCCGACAGCAGCAGCTTCAGCATTTCGTCGAACAGGCGCGCGGCCGGCACGTTGTTGATCAGGTCGGCGAGCGCGTGGATCGGCTCGCGCGTATGCGGCTCGATCTCGAAACCGAGCTTCGCCGCGAAGCGCACGACGCGCAGCATCCGCACCGGATCCTCGCGGAAGCGGGTGGCGGGGTCGCCGATCATCCGCAACAGGCGGGCGCGTACGTCGGCCATCCCGTCGTGATAGTCGAGCACCGTCTGCGTCGACGGGTCGTAGTACATCGCGTTGATCGTGAAGTCGCGGCGCGCGGCGTCCTCGTGCTGCTCGCCCCACACGTTGTCGCGCAGCACGCGGCCGCTCGCATCGACCGCGTGCGTGCGGCGATCGAGTTCGTCGCGCTTCAGGCGCTTCGGCGGCTCGGCCGCGGCCGCCTCGGGCGGCGCGTCGACCAGCGCACGGAACGTCGATACCTCGATCAGTTCCTGGCCGAACTGCACGTGGACGATCTGGAAGCGGCGGCCGATCAGGCGCGCGCGGCGGAACAGGCGCTGCACCTCGGTCGGCGTCGCGTCGGTCGCGACGTCGAAGTCCTTCGGCGCGATGCCGAGCAGCAGGTCGCGCACCGCGCCGCCGACGATGAACGCGCGAAAGCCCGCCTGCTGCAGCGTGTCGGTCACGCGCACCGCGTTCCTCGAGATCAGCGCCGGGTTGATGCCGTGCACGCTGGCCGGCACGACGGTCGGCTCATGGTTGCTGCGCGATTGCTTCGCGCCGCCGCGGGCGCCCTTCGGCGCGCGCGGGGCAGCAGGGGCCGCTACGTCGGCCGGGGCCGCGGCGGGGGGCGTTTGCTCGGTTTCGTCCTGCCCGAGCAGCTTGCGAATGAATTTTTTGATCACGACGTTCAGAAGAGATCCAGGATGCGCCAGCCGCGGTTGCTTGCGTGCGCACGCAGCGTGTCGTCGGGGTTGGTCGCGATCGGGTCGGTGACTTTCTCGAGCAACGGAATGTCGTTGTGCGAGTCGCTGTAGAAATAGCTGTGTTCGAAGTCGTCCCAGTGTTTGCCGAGCGACGCGAGCCACGCTTCGGTGCGCACGATCTTGCCTTCGCGATAGCTCGGCGTACCGGTCGGCCGGCCCGTGTACGGCGAATCGGGATGCCCGTCGGTCGTTTCGACCTCGCACGCGATCAGCGTGTCGACGCCGAACGCGGTCGCGATCGGGCGCGTGATGAATTCGTTGGTGGCCGTCACGACGCAGCACAGGTCGCCGGCGTCGACGTGCTTGCGCACGAGTTCGAGCGCGGCGGGCGTCATCGCGGGGCGGATCACTTCGTGCATGTACTGCTCGTGCCATTCGGCCAGCTGCGCGCGCGAATACTTCGCGAGCGGCGTGAGCATCGCGCACAGGTACGCGTGGATGTCGAGCTTGCCGGCCTTGTAGTCGGCGAAGAACTGATCGTTCTGACGCGAGAAGCTTTCCGCGTCGACGATGCCGAGCTTCACCATGAAGCGACCCCATTCGTGGTCGCTATCGGTCGGGATCAGCGTGTGATCGAGGTCAAAGAGTGCCAGATTAGTCATGGAAGCGCATTTTACTCGAAGCGGTTCGGGCCCGTGCCCGGTGGAGCGATGTCGTCGCCGGGACGCGCGAGCATCCGGCGCAGCAGCGGCAGCGTGACCGCGCGTTTCTGCTCGAGCGAGAAGCGGTCGAGCGCGTCGAGCAATGCCATCAGGCTCGGCATGTCGCGGCGAAAATGGGTCAGCAGGTACGCGGCGATGTCGTCGGTGAGCGCGATTCCGCGCTCCTTCGCCGCGAGCTTGAGCACGGCGATCTTGCCGGCGTCGGACGGCGGCGACAGGTGGAACACGAGCCCCCAGCCGAGCCGCGTGCGCAGATCCTCGCGCACGTCGAGCGCGAGCGGCGCCGCCGGGCCCGCCGCGACGAACGCGCTCGACGGGTGCGCGCGCACTTCGTTGAACAGGTTGAACAGCGCGACCTGCTGCGTGTCGCTCATCCGGTCGCAGTCGTCGATCGCGTAGATGCCGATGCGCGGATCGAACGTGAACGCACCGAGCGGGCTCTGCGGCGTCAGGTAGCGCGCGTAGCCGTACGACGCGTCGCTCACGAGCGCCTGCAGCAGGTGGGTGCGGCCGCTGCCCGGTTCACCCCAGATATAGAACGACCGATCCGGCACGGGGCCGGCCGCGAGCGCGAGATCGAGCTTCTGCAGGCGCGTGACGAGCTCGTCGTTCTCGTCGCTCATGATGAAGTTGTCGAACGTGGCGGGCGGCGGCGTGCCGAGATCGAGCGTCAGTTGACGGGACACAGCAGTCACAATGCGGGTCGGTTGAAAAAACGCGTGCCGTACGCCGGGCACGCGCGAGGGAAGGCGCCCCGGCTGGCTTCACGCGCGACCGTACGCACGGCGCGGCGCGGCTTTCGGCGCGCTTCGCCCGGCGATGAAAACGGGGACGTGTTGACCAAGATGCGATCCCTGACGATTCGGTGCTGGGAATTCCGGCCAACGGGCCGGCTTCGGGTAAAATCGCATTTTACCGACCTTCTCGCATTCCCCCATGAATCCTCCGAAATCCGCTCCCGACGCTCAGGGTCTGTCCTACCGCGACGCAGGCGTCGACATCGACGCAGGCGACGCGCTCATCGACAAGATCAAGCCTTTTGCGAAGAAAACCTTGCGCGACGGCGTGCTCGGCGGCATCGGCGGGTTCGGCGCGCTGTTCGAAGTGCCGAAGAAGTACAAGGAGCCCGTGCTCGTCTCGGGCACCGACGGCGTGGGCACCAAGCTCAAGCTGGCCTTTCATCTGAACAAACACGACACCGTCGGCCAGGATCTCGTCGCGATGAGCGTGAACGACATCCTCGTGCAGGGCGCCGAGCCGCTGTTCTTCCTCGACTACTTCGCGTGCGGCAAGCTCGACGTCGACACGGCCGCGACCGTCGTCAAGGGCATCGCGCAGGGCTGCGAACTGTCGGGCTGCGCGCTGATCGGCGGCGAAACCGCCGAAATGCCGGGCATGTACCCGGACGGCGAATACGACCTGGCCGGCTTCGCGGTCGGCGCGGTCGAGAAGAGCAAGATCATCGACGGCAGCACGATCGCCGAAGGCGACGTGGTGCTCGGCCTCGCATCGAGCGGCATCCACTCGAACGGCTTCTCGCTCGTGCGCAAGATCATCGAGCGCGCGAACCCCGATCTGTCGGCGGATTTCCACGGCCGCTCGCTGGCCGACGCGCTGATGGCCCCGACGCGCATCTACGTGAAGCCGCTGCTCGCGCTGATGCAGAAGCTGACGGTGAAGGGCATGGCGCACATCACGGGCGGCGGCCTCGTCGAGAACATCCCGCGCGTGCTTCGCGAAGGCCTCACCGCCGAGCTCGACCAGCAGGCATGGCCGCTGCCGCCGCTGTTCAAGTGGCTGCAGGAGCACGGCGGCGTCGCCGACGCGGAAATGCACCGCGTGTTCAACTGCGGGATCGGCATGGCCGTGATCGTCTCGGCGGCCGATGCCGACGCAGCGATCGCCGACCTGACCGCCGCCGGCGAACAGGTGTGGAAGATCGGCACCGTGCGTGCGACCCGCGAAGGCGAGGCGCAGACGGTCGTGGTCTGACGCACGGCAGCAGCAGAATGCAGTACGGAAAACCGCCCGGAATCGCTCCGGGCGGTTTTTTTTCGGGCGCCGCGTGCGTACGGACGCGCGCCGACGAAGGAGGGGCGACGATGACCGAAGACGAACGCGCGATCCGCGAGCTCGTGGAAACCTGGTTCGTGTCGAGCCGGCGCGGCGATCTGGCGACCGTGCTCGACCTGATCGCCGACGACGCGATCTTCATGGTGGCCGGCAAGCCGCCGTTCGACAAGGCGGCGTTCGCGGCCGCGTCGCGCGACGCGAACGCCGGCGCGGAAAACGCGCCGAAGATCGACGGCCGCTACCGGATCGACGAGCTGCGTGTGATCGGCGACTGGGCATACATGCGCAATTTCATCGAGATCGACGCGACGCCGCCGGGCGGCGAGACGATCCGCCGGTCGGGCCACACACTGACGATCTTCCGCAAGGCCGACGGCCGCTGGCAGCTCGTGCGCGACGCGAATCTCGTCACGCTCGCGAGCTGAGCGCGACGGCGCACGCTCGCGCTTACGCTTACGCGGATGCCCGCGGCGCATTCGCCGGGCGCGCGCCGGCCAGCAACGGCGGCACGAGCAGGTACAGCAGCGCGGCCGCAGCCCACACGAGCCCCGGCCAGGTCGCGCGCGTCGCCGCGTAGGTCGCGGTGACGACCAGCGGCCCCGCGACACCGATCAGGCTCGCCACGCTCGCCAGCGTGCCCTGCAGTTCTCCCTGGCGCGCATCGTCGACCTGCCGGGCGAGCATCGCCTGCAACGCGGGCAGCGTCATGCCGCCGGCCGCGAACAGTGGCAGCAGCGCAAACGGCACCCAGGCGGCGGTGGCGCACGCGATGATCGCCAGCCCGAGCGCGTCGCCTGCCAGGCCCAGTGCGAGCGCGCGCCGCTCGCCGAGCCGCGCGATCAACGGCCCGATCGCGAACGCTTGCGCGAGCGCGTGGCATGCGCCGTAGCCGGCGAGCGACAGCCCGGCGACCGGCGTCGACCAGCCGAAATGTTCCTGGCCGTACAGAATCCACAGCGTCGCGGGCGCCTGCGACACGAGCGCCACGATCACGTAGATGCCGACCAGCGGCGCGAGCGCGGGCGCGCCGCTCAGCCGGCGCAGGCTCGCGAACGGGTTCAGCGCGCCGACCGTCCGGCCTTCCCGGGCCGACCGCGGCCGCGATTCCGGCAGCACGCGCCACACGAGCACGAGGTTCAGCGCATTGAGCAACGCGGCCGCGACGAACGGCGCACGCAGGTGCAGCACGCCGAGCAGCCCGCCGATCAGCGGGCCGGCGATGAAGCCGATGCCCATCATCGCGCCGAGCTGGCCGAAGCGCCGGGCGCGATCCGGTTCGGCCGTCACGTCGGTCACGTACGCGGTCGCGACCGCGACGTTCGCGCCGGTGATGCCCGCGATCAGCCGCCCGACGTAAAGCCACGCGAGCGTCGGCGCGAGCGCCATCAGCAGATAGTCGAGCGCGGCGCCCGCGAGCGACGCGAGCAGCACCGGGCGGCGGCCGAAACGGTCGCTCAGCGCGCCGAGCAGCGGCGCACACAGGAACTGCGCGAACGCGTACAGCGCGAGCAGGATTCCGTAGTGGGTGTCGGTGCTGCCCGCGCCGGCGAGCGAGCGCAGCAGCCCGGGGAGAATCGGCATCACGATCCCGACGCCGATCGCGTCGAGCAGGACCGTGGCCAGGATGGCAATCAGGGAGGGGTTCAAGAGGATCACTCTATCGATGATAGAGTGAGGAGTATTCCACAGTTTCCCTATCGGTGATAGAGATGAAGGACACGGGAGCGCGGCTGACGCGCGATACGGTATTGCGCGCGGCGCTCGAATTGCTGGATGAGGTGGGAATCGACGGACTGTCGACGCGGCGGCTCGCCGAGCGGCTCGGCGTGCAATCGCCGACGCTGTACTGGCATTTCAGGAACAAGGCCGAGCTGCTCGACGCAATGGCCGAGGCGATCATGCTGGAGCGCCACGGCGCGTCGCTGCCGCAGCCGGGCGACGTATGGGATGCATGGCTCGCGGAGAATGCGCGCAGTTTTCGCCGAGCGCTGCTGGCCTATCGCGACGGCGCACGCCTGCATGCCGGCACGCGGCCGCGCGCCCTGCATTTCAGCTCGATCGAACGCAAGGTCGCGCTGCTCGGCGACGCGGGGTTCACGCCGGACGAAGCGGTCGACGTGATGGTCGCGATCGGTCGCTTCGTGGTCGGATGGGTGCTGGAAGAGCAGGCGGCGCCGGACGGCGAAGCCGATGCGCCGCTGCCGGACGCGGCCGAGTACCCGCGGCTCGCGCAAGGCTGGGCCGCGCTGCGCGAGCGCAGCGGCGACGAAGCGTTCGAGCGCGGCATCGCGTGGATCGTCGATGGCGCCCGCGCGCGCCTCGCGGCGCGGCGGGCGGGCTGACCGAGTCAGTCCGGCGAGCGGCCGTCGAGGACGCGTTCGAGTGCGTCGAGCGCGCGGGCCGTCGAATCCGGCGCGATGCAGTCGACCACGATCCGCTCCGGCATCGCGCGCAGCCACGTGATCTGGCGCTTGCACAGCTGGCGTGTCGCGAAGATGCCCTTGTCGCGCATCGTCCGGTAGTCGGTGACGCCGTCGAGGAATTCCCACGCCTGCCGGTAGCCGACGCAGCGCATCGACGGCAGGTCGGGATGGAGATCGGCGCGGCGCCGCAGCCGTTCGACTTCGTCGATGAAGCCTGCGTCGAGCATCGCGTCGAAGCGCTGCGCGATCCGTGCGTGCAGCACCGCGCGATCCGACGGCTCGAGCGCGACCGGCACGAAGCGGTACGCGGCGGCCGCATCGTCCGTGCGGCGCGGCGCGGCGAGCAGCGCTGACATCGGCTGCCCGCTCAGCATGAAGATTTCCAGCGCACGCTGGATCCGCTGCGAATCGTTCGGCGCGAGCCGCGCGGCCGTGTCGGGATCGACCTGCGCGAGCCGCGCGTGCAGCGCGGGCCAGCCGTCGCGTGCGGCGTCGGCGTCGAGTGCCGCGCGGACCTCCGCGTCGGCGCCCGGCAGGTCGTTGAGCCCTTGCGTCAGCGCCTTGTAGTACAGCATCGTGCCGCCCGCGAGCAACGGCGTACGGCCGCGCGCGACGATCTCGCCGATCAGGTGCAGCGTGTCCGCGCGGAATTCCGCGGCCGAATACGCGTCGGCCGGGTCGATGATGTCGATCAGGTGATGCGGCACGCTCGCGCGCTCGTCGCGCGACGGTTTCGCGGTGCCGATATCCATGTCGCGGTAGACGAGCGCCGAATCGACGCTGACGATCTCGATCGGGCGGCGCGCGGCGAGCGCCAGCGCCGCGGCCGTCTTGCCGGAAGCGGTGGGGCCGAGCAGGCAGGCGATCGTCGTCGGGCTGGACTGCGAAGAAGCGCTCATTGCCCGCGCATGAAGAGACGGTCGAGATCGTTCAGCGTGAGCTGATACCAGGTCGGCCGGCCGTGATTGCATTGGTCCGCGCGCTCTGTCGCCTCCATCTGGCGCAGCAGCGCGTTCATCTCGTCGAGCGTCAGGCGCCGGTTCGCGCGCACCGCGTGATGGCACGCGAGCGTGCCGAGCAGTTCGTGCTGGCGCTCGGTGAGCACGCGCGAGCCGCCGAACGCGTGCAGGTCGGCGAGCACCGCGCGCGCGAGCGACTGCAGGTCCGCATCCTTCAGCAGCGCCGGCACCGCGCGGATCGCGAGCGTCGTCGGCGACAGCACCGCGAGATCGAAGCCGAGCGATTCGAGCGTGTCGCGCTCTTCCTCGACCGTGCCGATCTCGACCGGCGTGGCCGTCATCGAGATCGGCAGCAGCAGCGACTGCACGGCGACCGAGCGATCCGCGAGCGCGTTCTTGAACTGCTCGTACAGGATCCGCTCGTGCGCCGCATGCATGTCGACGATCACGAGACCGTACGCGTTCTGCGCGAGCACGTAGATCCCGTGGATCTGGCCGAGCGCGAAGCCGAGCGGCTGCTCGTCGTGCGCGAGCGGCGACGCGGCGAAGCCGGGCAGCGGCGCGGCCGGGGCGTCGGCGGCATCGGCCGCATCGCGGGCGACGAGCGTCGTGCCGTCCGGCGTGCCGGCGCCGCTGTCCTTGCGGCCGAACAACGCGTCGTAGAGCGCGAGCGGCTGCGCGACGGGCAGCGTGCCCTGCGTCATCCGCGCCTGGCGCATCCACGTGTTGCCGGCCGACGACGAAGACGACGGCGCCGAGAATCCGCTGCCGCCGCTGCCGCCGATCGCGGCGCTCGGGCCTTGGCCGAGCGGCGTATCGACGAACGATGCCGGCCCGCGCGGCGCGGGTTCGATATGCGCGGCATGGCCGCCCGCGGTGGTTTCCGGCGATGCGCCCGCATGGCGGGCAAGTGCACGCTGCACTGCGTGGAACACGTATTGGTGGATCGAGCGAGAATCGCGGAACCGCACTTCGATCTTCGACGGATGCACGTTCACGTCGACGGCTTCGGGCGGCAGGTCGAGGAACAGCACGTACGACGGGTAGCGGTCGCCGTGCAGCACGTCCTCGTAGGCCGCCCGCACCGCGTGCGTCAGCAGCTTGTCGCGCACGAAGCGGCCGTTCACGAAGAAATACTGCTGGTCGGCGCGCCCGCGGCTCGCGGTCGGCAGGCCGGCGCAGCCGTAGACGGCGAGCGGGCCGGCCTGCTCGTCGAGCGGCAGGTGCGCCGTCGCGAAGCTTTCGCCGAGAATTTTCGCGACGCGCTGCGCGGGCTCGGTCGCATTCCAGTGCTCGACGGCCTTGCCGTTGTGCAGCACCGAGATCGCGACGTCCGGCCGTGCGAGCGCCGCACGGCGGATCATTTCCAGGCAGTGGCCGAATTCCGTCTGCTCGCTCTTCAGGAACTTGCGCCGCGCGGGTGTGTTGAAGTACAGCTCGCGCACCTCGATCGTCGTGCCGACCGAGCCGGCTGCGGGCGACAGCACGCCCGTCTGCGCATCGATCTTCGTCGCATGCGCGGCATCGGCCGTCCGGCTCGTGATCGACATCTCGGCCACCGACGCGATCGACGCGAGCGCTTCGCCGCGAAAGCCCAGCGTCGCGACCGCCTCGAGCTCCTCGAGCGAGCGGATCTTGCTGGTCGCGTGGCGCATCAGCGCGAGCGCCAGTTCGTCGGGCGGAATCCCGCAGCCGTCGTCGGTGATCGAGATGCGCTTGACGCCGCCTTCTTCCAGCACGATGCGCAGTGTCGTCGCGCCGGCGTCCATCGCATTCTCGAGCAACTCCTTGACGACCGACGCCGGGCGTTCGACGACCTCGCCGGCGGCGATCTGGCTGATCAGCTGGTCGGGCAGGGGCTGGATCGCGCGCAGCGGGCGCGCGGCGGGGGCGGGTGCGGCGCCCGCGGCCGTTTCGGTGATATCGGACATGGCCGAATTATAGCGAGGCGGCGAACGCGTGCCGGGGCGGCCGGCCGTTACGTTTTTTCACGGAGCCTTAAGGTAGTTTCGGTATCATCACCCAGTTGCACGCGCCGCCTTGGCTGGCGGGCGCCTCCGCCATCCCTGGCCTGTTCCGGCCGTTCCGGCCCTATCGCCTTCGAGGAATCGCATTTGGATACGCTGCTGCATTTCGTCAACCTTGTCCTGCATATCGACGCTTTCCTCGGCGATTTCATCCGGCAGTACGGCGCGTGGGTCTATCTCGTCCTGTTTCTGATCGTGTTCTGCGAGACGGGGCTCGTCGTGTTCCCGTTCCTGCCTGGCGATTCGCTGCTGTTCATCGGCGGCGCGTTCGCGGCGACGGGCGAAATGAACGTCGGCCTGCTGATCGTGCTGCTGCTCGTCGCGGCGATTTCCGGCAACACCCTGAACTACCTGATCGGCCGCTGGATCGGCCCGAAGGTGTTCAATACGCATATTCCGGTGCTCGAGCGATTCCTCGATCGCGCCGCGCTGCAAAAGACCCACTCGTTCTACGACAAGCACGGCGGCAAGACGATCGTGCTGGCCCGCTTCATTCCGGTCGTGCGCACGTTCGCGCCATTCGTCGCGGGCGCGTCGTCGATGAGCGCCGCGCGCTTCCAGTTGTTCAACGTGATCGGCGCGCTGGTGTGGGTGCTGCTGCTCGTGCTGCTCGGCTATTTCTTCGGCAACATCCCGTTCATTCGCCAGTACCTGAACGTGATCGTGCTGGTCGGGATTGGCGCGGCGATCGTGCCGGTCGCGCTCGGCGCGGTGTGGAAGCTCGTGCGCGGGAAGCAGTCGGATAACGTGCCGAAGGCGGGTGGGCGCTGAACGCGGGTTCGTTCCTCTTCGGGGAAATGAAAAAGCGTGGCGAGTGTGAACTGCACCCCAAAAGTTGGATACCGATCCAACCTTTGGGGTGTTTTTCTTGAACCGCTTGGATTTCTTGGACAGTGCCGAGCGTTAGTGTTCGGTCTTTCTGAACCGCTTGGATTTCTTGGACAGTGCCGAGCGTTAGTGTTCGGTCTTTCATGAGCCTTCGGCCGTAGGCCGAAGG
>NZ_LPDI01000080.1:0-983 GCF_001528895.1 Burkholderia sp. MSMB1078WGS
AGACCCGACGACTTCAGTTGCGACACGTTCACCGCGTCCATGTCGGCCTTGCCGGCCTTCACGTTCGACAGCGTCGTACCGCCAAGACCGGCGAGCGTCGCCGACGTGTACTTCGGCGTGCCGTCCGCGTTCTTGTCGTACGTCACCGCGGCCAGCGCCTTGCCGTCCTCGCCGATCAGGCCCGACGACTTCAGTTGCGACACGTTCACCGCGTCCATGTCGGCCTTGCCGGCCTTCACGTTCGACAGCGTCGTGCCGCCTACGCCGCTCAGCGTCACCTTGTCCTTCTGGATGCTGTCGTACGCCACCGCCAGCGGATTCATCCCGCCTTCCACGCCACGAATGGCTTCGGTCAGTTGATCGACGTTCACCGCGTCCTTGCCGTCCGTGCCTTGCGCAACGTTCGACAGCTTCACCGGCGTCGCCGACTTTCCACCGCCCAGCGTCACCGAACCGTAGTTCGGCGTGCCGTCCTGGTTCTTGTCGTACGTCACTGCAGCACGCGTGTGACCATTGCCGTCCACCAGACCCGTGTTCGTGAACGCGTTCTTGATGTTCGTGATGTCGCCCGTGTTGCCCGCAACTCGACCGTCCAGGTTTTCCAGTGCATCGCCGACGTTGTGATACGCGACTTGCTTCGAGCCGTCCGCGGAATCGGTCAGGCTGTACGTCGGCGCGGATACCCCGCCGTTCGCATCCACCGACGAACCGCCGCCCAGCGCATTCGCCACGCTCTGCGCCGTGCCATGCAGTTGACCGCCGTTGATCGCATCCTTGCTCTGCGCGCTGACCTGGCCGGCCTTCACGTTCGTGAGCGTCGTGCCTTCCGTGCCGCCGAGCGTCGCTTTCGACTTCGTCGCATCGTCGTACGTCACCGCCAGCGACGTCACGCCCTTGTTCGGGTCATTCGGGTCCACCTGCGTGACCAGGCCCGCTTCCTTCAACTGGCCAAGGTTCACCGCATCCTTGTCAGCCTTACCCGC
>NZ_LPDI01000081.1:0-14369 GCF_001528895.1 Burkholderia sp. MSMB1078WGS
ATCCAGACGAGACAAGGCGCAGTGCCGTGCAGTTCCTGCGCGATGCAGTGGCTTGGTACGCAGGGCTTGGCGTGGGTTACGTGAATGGGCCTACGCATGGACATACCAGAGCTCCGCCCATCGCATCGAAGCCTTGGCGAGTTGGCAGCACCACTACAACTGGCATCGTGCGCATAGCGCCATCGGCGGCGTTGCGCCGATGGCCAGACTTCCTGCGTCGAGAAACAACCTCTTGACGCTTCACAGCTAGCCGGTGAGATGGCTGACGACGCGGGCCGTCGTGGCATCGAAAGCGTCACCTTGCACTCGACTGTGACTCCGCTTTCGCGTCACCCCACCAGAACTTGCCCGCTATCGCGCGACGGCCGCGTTTTGCCCGTTAGGCGTTTCAATGCCGCTAATTCTTGTCAGCGGCATTGCGCCGTCGAGACTTCCCTCGATGAACTGCGAAGGTCTCCGGTGATTTCGACGCAGCTTGCCAGGCCGGGCGGGTGAAGGAGCCCACCAGTCTTTTCCGGGGACCGCTGGCTTGGCGTGGGCTACGCTGAAAGGGAGTGCTACACCGTTTCTTTCTGGTCATCGGTTTAAACCAGCGTACTCTGAGATGGAGAAAACGACGGCACCGAAGCGTGGCGCGATTGCCAAAGGCGTGAAGGTCGGTTGTGTCTATCAGTGCAATTGCTAAACTGCCCTCGACCGGTACATCGAATTGCGCTGGCAGCGCGGCTAAGTAACGGCACGCGACGGAGTAAGTGGCACGAACCTATGCCTACCGCGCCGTACCGTAGAGCAAGCCGCAAATCAAGCGCCCGTTCCGAAGCGGCGCCCGAAATGGCGGTCGCCATCTTCTCGCAGACATCTGGCGACTGATGGCGGTCGTAAGTCGCCCATCGAACGCCTACAGCGGCTCAAAGGGGCGTACTTCGCGTATTTGGGCCAGAAACCTTTTGCTTAATCGAAGATTTCAGAATAAATTGTTGAAGTCCTCAAACCGGACCGTAAATGAGGGTTCTGATTCGAGTTATTATCGCTGTATATTCGTGGAGAATATGCCAATCGTTTCCCAGACTCAATTCTGCTGTGCTACGTCGATCGCTGCTCGACGCGCTTCGCTCAAAACCGCCTTGATTCTCATGGCGTTCGGTCTGGCTGCCGAACTCCTGCCCGGCTTGACGCACGCCGCTGCTCTCAGCAAGGGGCAGCGCGATGCCATGACGCCCGACGACGTGATCGCTATGTTGAAGCATGGCAATGAGCGCTTTCGAGCTGGCAGACTGCAAACGCACGATTATCTGGCGCAGAAGCGTGCGAGCGCGAGCGGCCAGTATCCGGCAGCTGTCATCCTGAGTTGCATGGATTCGCGTGCGCCTGCAGAAATTATTTTCGACGCGGGTATTGGCGATACTTTCGATACGCGCGTGGCGGGCAATATCGTCAACGACGATCTGCTGGGCAGCCTCGAATATGCTTGCGCCGCAGCCGGCTCCAAAGTTGTGCTCGTGATGGGCCACACTTCGTGCGGCGCGATTGAAGGTGCCATCGACGGCGCGAACCTCGGTAATCTCACCGGCTTGCTGAACAAGATTAAGCCGGCCTTGGACGCAACCAAGTTCGATGGCGAGCGCAACAGCAAGAACGATGCGTTCGTCGATGCCGTGGCAGCCACCAACGTGCGCCAGACTATCGACCAAATCCGAGGCCGCAGCGATGTGCTGGCCAACCTGGAAAAGAACGGCAAGATCAAGATTGTTGGGTCGATGTACCACCTTGTGGGAGGCGAGGTGGAGTTTTATAGCTGATTGGTCAGCGGCTTGATCGGGCGCCGCGAACCGCTCAAGCCGCTCGAGTTATGGGGCGCTGAGTTTGATCTCGTGGTGCTGAATGACGCAGTGCCAGAACATAGCTCAGGCTACCTACTGCTCGAAGACCCGGCCACTGCGCTGGAATTCGCGCACCCACGCCGGCTGCTTGATACCGTCAGGACCGTTAGGCGTGAATGGTGGCTCGGCGTGAGCGTCGCGTGACGCGATGACGTTTGCCCGAATCCCGCAGTGCCACGAACTTGCAGTAAAGTTGGTGGAAGCGGGGGCGTCGGCATCACTAATATTGGCACTTACCAATAGACGGGCCCGGGAGGTTTGGTAACACTTCTCCACTCATGCGCCGCCAGTGTCCTCTTCGATCGTACCCCTTGCTTTGCAGTGTGTAGTTCGCGCGTACGGTTGGCCTTCGAAGAACTCGATACAGCCTCAGCTGTGCGAGTCGCGTGCGCGGCAAATGTGGCGAGCCTTCCAGCTCAACTTTCTGCGGTGGCGTTTTCGCCGTCTTCGTTGTGGCAACGATATCAACCTATCCGGTGCGACACAATCCAATCCGGTATGGAGCTATGACTTCGTGCACGACCAGTTGGTCGACGGCCGGGCGTTGAAGATGCTTTGCGTGGTCGATGAATACACTCGCGAAGGCTTGGCGAACTAAGACGGCGCCAGTTTGCGGCCGCAGGTTGCGATCCTGGCGCTGTCGCGCCTATTGCGGCTGTACGGCAAACCCGCATTCGTTCGGTCTGACAACGTAGCGAATTCATCTCGAAGGCAATGGACCGGTGGGCGTATTAACATGGCGTTGAACTGGATTTCAGCCGGCCGGGCACGCCTACTGACAACGCCAAGGTCGAAAGCTTCAATGGGCGCTTCCGGCAGGAATGTCGGAACGCGCACTGGTTCTTGTCATTGGTTAACGCGCAGAGCAAAATCGACGACTGGTGCCCGTACTATCATGAGGTTCGTCTCCACTCCGCATTGCGGTGGATGACACTCGCCGAATTCGCCCGTCAGGCAAGGGAATCCGCCACGCCTGACCACTCAACTAACCGGAAACCTCCACTTCCGACGGGGACTAATTCTGGTTCAGGCTCAGGTGGGGCCGGCTGCGGTCGCCGCGGTCAATACGCACCGATATGCTGATGCTCTTCGAACAGGGCGAGGTTAGCGATCTGGCAGCATCATCGTTGAAAAGCAGAAAGTCAATCGATTGGTAAGGGTGGGCGAAATTGTCGGAATAAATAGTACATTGGTAATTCGTGACAGAAAGTGGAGTTGACATAAATTTGATCGTGGGACGGCGGCGCATTTTGTCTTGTGCTGATTTTTCATATTTTTGGTAAATATTGAAAGTATGGCGAATTTTAAATTGTTAATTGTCGATGACAATGCCATAAATCGGGAAATTCTATGTGACCAAATGATGGCTCTCGGGTATAGTGCGGATGTTGCGGTTGATGGAATGTCAGCATTGCGGATGACAGTTGAGCGAGCTTTTGATGTTCTGATAACTGATCTGCAGATGCCGGGTATGAGTGGGTATAATCTGGCGCGTTTGATCCGTGATCGTAATGTGCATATGCCTATCATAGCGATCACCGCACATATTTCTGAAAATGAGCGTGTGATGTGTCGTGATGCTGGTATTAACGAGGTTGTATTAAAGCCGGGGCGACCGGATTTGATAGACAAAGTGATAGGGCGTCTTACAAAATGTGCGAAAGAAGTAAGGGGCGAAAAATTGGTGAAGGATTTTTCTCATGGCGTGCTACCCGACCTTATTCTGCATGAGTTGTCGCGTGCTTTCGATGAGTCGATTTGTTGCATCGATGCTTCGATGCTAAATCGTGATATTATGAATATAATGAGAGAACTGCACTCGATAAAGGGCGCCTTTGCGATGGTTCACGAGATGGATCTCGTTGGTTTGTGTGGCGATATTGAGGCCTGTGTTAAGTGGGGAGACTTTATGGGCGCAAAGAGTAAAGCTGAAATGCTACGATTTATGGTTCAAAAGTTCCTTGAGCGGCGCTCGGCTGGCGGTTCGGTGCGGGGGTAATTGGGCTATTCGTGAGGGCGGCTCAGTGGGTTGGCGGTGATAAAAGGTTTGGGTTTATTAATTTTTAAAAGAGGGGCATCTTTTGTGTGTCCAATTTGGTGGACATCCGTAATTAAGTTGGTGGTTGCTTGAGTCGAAATGTTGATCTTGGTTATGCCGTTTCGGAGAAGATTTGATTGGCAAGAGGGCTATTTGAGGTTGTGGATTGAGGGGGTGAAGTATGTCTTGATAAATCGATCGGGGTGCTGCAAGAGGTTTCTGTGGTTACATAATGTATGCTTCGAGTGTGCCTGCATTGGCGAGAACAATTTTGATGGAATTCCTATTAAGGTCGCGCGCGAGTGGTTCGACTCGGCATAAACGTTGGCTTTTATATGGATTAATCGATGGGGTCGTGCGATGGCGCTTTCGGGTTTCGCGGGCTAGAGCGTTTATTAATTGTCGATTGGCTGGAAGGGGGCGTTTTTTCAGTTCCTGCGAGAGTGACTCCAATCGCATATTTGATCAAATCTGTATCTGATTCAATGCCGAGCTTCCTCATTGCGCTTGTTTTTTGCGAGCTGACTGTTTGTTTGCTGCGTTTTAGCTGTTGTGCGATCTGATTTACACTTAAACCAGAGACGAATAACCGAACGATCTCTTCCTCTCGTGTGGTTAATTCGTTATTTGCTGTTCTCGGTGATTCGATTTGTGCTTGCCACGCTATATCTGAAATGGAAGGTGAGAAATATCGCCCAGAAGCATATGCGCCATGTATGGCGGTCATTACGTGGTCTGTACTGTCGGATTTGCTAATTATACACTTTATGCCAAGTTTTAAAAGGGACCGGATTGTCCCGGGATTGCTAACCATGGTTAAAACAACAATGCGGGTGTCCGGGTAACGTCGGCGCAAAAAAGAAAAGAGAGTAACGCCGTCTCCGAATTCTCCGCCAGGCATGGCGTAGTCTGAAACTAAGACGTCGCATGTGTGTGCATTAAGAGCACTAATAAGTTCCGTGGAATTTGAGGCGGCTGCGACGACTTTGATTGTTGAGTGGATAGCCAGAGACGCCTTTAGCCCGCTAATGATGGCGGGGTGGTCGTCGGCAACGATAACGCGAATCACTAACTTATCCATGTTCATTTTCCTATAATTCCTTCGGATCGGAAATGCTGCATATTTGTTGTTTGGTCGTGAGGATTTTGGCTGTTAAATAAGCTATGTGAACAAACTTCGTCGGCGCATCTTTTCATTCGTTGTTCTCGTCAGAGTAGCTTGCAGGTCGATGTGAAGCAAATTACTTGGTGAGCCGACCGCTCCAATTCAATGCAACTACGATGGTGCACTGAAGGGGTAACTTCCGTGCCCCATCGACATGGGGCATGATCAGCCTTTCCGAACCTGTTGACCCGTTGTCTGAATAGACTAATATGTTACGCGATAGTGGCTGTGGGAGGGGTGTTACCCATGACGGGGCCGGCCCTGGGCCGCTGCATCAATGCGTCACCGACAGGAATAGGTACGCGGCGAACGGCACGACGTACAGCACCGTCGTGCGCCCCTGGCTCAGCGTGAGCGTGCTGACCAGCAGCGTGTGCGTCAGCAGGACCGTTTCCCTCGTGCTGATCCGGAGCGTGAGCGGCTGGCCGACCCAGATGAACACGGCCGCGACGGTCTGGATCGTGGCCCGATGCTCGCGAGCGGCGAACCGAGCGCGAGGCTCATGCTGGTTTGCAGGCGGTTCGCACGCGAAGCGGTGACGGCCGCGAGCCCTTCCGGCAGCAGCATGAGCGCGGCGATCACGATACCGACCCGGGCGCGCCGAGGTTTAGCACCGCATGCTCGACGGCCGGCGACAGCAGTTTCGCCAGTAGCACGACCGCGACGAGGCTCGCGAACAGCAGCACCATGCTGATGATCGCGGTTCGGTTGCTCGGCGCCGCCGCGTGCACCGCTTCGTCCGCACTGTCGTGCGCGGCGAGGAAGAAGTCGCGGTGACGTAGACCAAATAAAAGATGTCAACTCGAGATGCTCTCCGCGCAAGGCGCTCGACGCTTGAGTTGACGACTTTATCGACAATCTGGCCGAAGTAATGTCGTCAATTCGCTTCCTAGACTTCGAATCCCGCCCGTAAGGTCTTGATCTTATGGAAAGATTCTGGCCGCGGCGACCTTGATCAGCTCAGTTGGTTGATTCGGGTCGTCTACCTGGCGTTCTACCGGCGGGATGCGACCTCGGCTAGCGCCGAGGTCGAGCCATACCGGCGGGCCGAAGCGGCGCTTGTATGTTTAAACCAGACCAGTACGGTAGAGTTTGGAGGTTGCCAGACCGGGCCGCGAGCGAGCGCCCCCTGAATGCTCAGTTACCTGAACTCGGCCGCGTCAATCGACGACAAATCGCCGCCTTGGTCGGTGTGGCCCCGATGGCCTTCGACTCCGGCGCAACGCGTGGTCGCCGACATATCCAAGGCGGACGCTTCGAAATACGCCGCGTTCTGTACGTGGCCGCGCTGACAGCCGCACGTCGCAACCCCACTATCACCGCCTTCTACCAACGCTTGATCTCAGGCGGCAAACTGTCCAAGGTCGCGCTGGTCGCCTGCATGCGCAAGCTCCTGACCATGCTTAATGCCATGGTCAGATCCAACACGCCTTGCGACAATTCGCTTCATCACACTTGACTTTGAAGACGGTTACTCAGTGCGTCCATCACGCGAGTCGAGCTCGGCGAGCGCTGCCAAATGCTCACCACGAACTGGCAACCGGTGAACGCATTCTGGTCATCCACGACAAGCAGCTTGCCGCAATTCCATGGCATTGATACCTGTCCGCCTGGAAACAACTGCAGCACTACATCGTAGCGGGCAAGCGCTCACCCATCGCGGCTGCAGTGGGGACGTGACCACATCGACAGAAGGGGGTATTAGCATTCAAGCGAAAGCGCACAGATAATCTAACATTATCGGTCCATCAACAATTTTGATCTAAACTGCAAGTCATGAAAACGCGCGACGCCCCTCCCACCGGTGAGACCGAACTTGTCTTTCCCGATGAGGCCGAGCTTGCAGCATTGCGCAGTTGGTACGCCGGCCTGGACGCGAGAGCAGCCGTCGCCCGCTTTCTCGGCGATCGCCGGGCAGTCGGAACGTCGTCGCGCGGCGTACTCGGCGGGATTCGCCGGCAGCTCATCGCGTACGCGCAAGCCCGCCACCGCCCGGACCTGGCGGCCGCGTTTGTCGCCCGACCGGCGAACGCGGCTGCCGACAGTTTGGCTCGCGCGATCCAGACGCTTCGCAGCTTGCCCGCGCCGGCGCCGCTGATCACCGATGCCGTCGAGGTGTTGCTGCCGCTGCGCATCGTCGAGGCGCTGCCCGCGCACGGCATTCGGACACTCGCGGACCTGACCGTGCGGATTCCCCGGCGGCGTCGCTGGTGATCCGCTATCGCCGGACTCGGTGTCGCCCGCAGGCGCCGCATCGAGGCGTTCTTCGCCGCGCATCCGGCGCTGACCGAACGGGCGCGGGCATTGATCGTCGCGGTGCCGTCCGGCAGCATCGTGCCGTGGGAGCAGTTGTGCGTGCCGCACGAGGTCGACGGTTCGCGCGGCCAGTTCCGCGCCCCGAAAGCGCCTGCCTGCTGAAGGCTTCGAACGACTATGAGGCGGTTCAGTCGTGGCTGTCGCTGCACGAATCCGCCGCCACAAAGGGCGCCTATCGAAAGGACGCCGAACGTCTGATCCTGTGGGCGGTCGTCGAGCGCGGTTGCGCACTGTCGTCGCTCACCATCGACGATGCGATCGCGTACCGGAGTTTCCTGCGGCGGTCAACGCCGCGCGAGCGCTGGGTTGGCCCATCTCGGCCGCGGCACCACATCGAATGGCGGCCGTTCACCGGTCCGCTGTCCGCCCGCTCGGCAGCGTATGCCCTGAACGTCTTGCCGGCGCTCTTTCGATGGCTGGTCGAGCCGCGCTACGTGCTCGCGAATCCGTTTGCCGGCGTCAAGATCAAGAGCCACGTGCAGCGTGCGGGACTGGACGTGTCCCGCGGCTTTACCGAACGTGAGTGGCTGCTGATCCGCACGCTTGCCGATGGCCTCGAATGGTCGTACGGCTGGAGCGCGCCGGGCGCCAAACGCTTGTGGCTTGTGCTGGAATTCGGCTACGCGACCAGTCTGCGCGCGAGCGAACTGGTCAGTGCGACGCTCGGCGACATCCGCCGCGACGAGCACGGCGATCACTGGCTGCACGTGCTCGGCAAGGGTGGCAAGCTCGGCAAGGTGGCGTTGCCGTCGCTCGCTCGAACCGCGCTGGATCAGTATCTCGTGCAGCGCGGACTATTATTCACGCCGGCGCGCTGGAGCCAGGCGACGCCGTCGTGAGTCTCGACGAGGATGGCACGGGTATCGAATGCACGCGACTGTGGCGTGTGCTGCGCCGGTTCTCGATGCTGTCGGCTGACACGATCCAGGAAGAACGGCCGGCAACTGCTGAGACGCTGCGGCGCGCGAGCCCGCACTGGATGCGGTACACCCACGCGTCGCACGCGCTCGCGCGCGGCGCCGCGCTGATCATAGTGCGCGACAACTTGCGCCACGCGTCGATTCCGACGAAGTCGACCTATCTGCATAGCGACGAGGTGCAGCGAGCTCGGCCGTTCGATCAGGCATTTGGGGCGCACAACCGCCAGTAGCGACATCTTCGCGGCGAGACGCTGGTGACAATTTTGCTTCGCTGGCAGCAAACTTTTGAATCAACTACCTTTTTTGTGGCCTGTGCGCGGATCGGCGCGTGAATTGACATCTTTGCTTCGCAAACGGTGAAACTCTATTTTTTGGTCTACGGGTGACGCACGGTCTGCACGAACACGAATGCGCCGTAGAGCACCAGCGACGCGACGTCGGCGAACGCGAGCTGCGATTTCGAGAAGAACGGGCCGGGCGCGGGCGGCCTGACGCTCGATACGGGACGAAACAGTTCAATGCAACTGCCGGAGGATAGGGGCGCCGTCCCTTGAGACGACTCGTGGGCCGAGGGCTCGCTTCCGACATCGAAAGGGGCCGCCTAGCGTTGAACGGCGGTGACGGTGTAACACGCGCGCCCCAGGTGATTCGGCAGATTGTCGAGTGACGGTTTGCCGAATTTTACCTAACGTATCGGCAACACTATCGTGAAGTTAAATCTATCAGTCAATATTTATTTCAAGATATGCTTTCTGGATCTGCCTTTGGTATTACCATCATCGACTGATAGAGCTCCCGGGTATATCCCGCTTGACGAAGATGACGCAAACTATGGTAGGTGACTCAGAAATACCGCGGGCGTGATTGTATCAACTTGAACAAACGACCTCCACGATTTCCGGTTAGTTCAGACAACAGGAGTGGCATATGAAGAGCGGACGATACCATCGAAATGAATATCCACGGTTCAAGAATTGGCGCGCCGCTAAAGTACGCTGCTTGACTGTGCTGCTAGTCTGCTTGCCCGGGCTGGTGCATGCCTCGGACTGCAGGAATGACGGTGCTAGCGACAAAAGCACCCCGAACACACTGCTGACACTACCGAGTATTACGGTCTCCTCAGATGCCCCGATTGGGACGACCCTTTGGAGCCAAACGGGCATTCCGTTCTCAGTTTATTGTTCCTCGGGTGCGTTTAGTTGGGCCTCTACTATCTTATTGTGGCGCCAGGATCTGACACTGCCGGCGTACGGTCTAGAATTGGTTTTGACCTACAAAGGCAATCGTGGCAGCAACAACGAAAAGATTTCGACGGGCATCGAGGGTAACAATAACGACGTCAGCGGTACCATTGATCTACTATTGCGCAAGTCAAGTGCTACCCCTTCTTCGGGTGTTGTGGCGGTTGCAACCAAGACGTTGTTCTACTTGACCGGCAGCATATCTTCCCAAACCGACGCTCCACAACAGATCGCGGGTCTCAACAATATTGTCTTCACAACCTCCACTTGCGACGTCGACACCGGTTCGCGAAGTATCACCGTCCAACTTGGAGATATCCGTCGCGATTACTTTTCAGGCATTGGCTCGACTTCCACAGATCGAAACTTCGTTATTAATCTGAACTGCTCTCAACCATCGGGAATCTACAATGTGACGCTGAAATTAAACGCTACTCGCGACAATACTGGTGCTCCCGGTGTGATGGCGCTCGATGAGCGGGGGGACAAAGCGACTGGGGTAGGCATTCAACTGCTGATGAACGGTACGCCGGTGGAGTTTGGTACGTTTGCCAGCGTCGGTAGCGCTACCACCGACACCACCCTGTCGGTGCCAATGACGGCACGTTACTACCAGACTGCGAATCCTGTCACGCCTGGGGTTGCGAATGCAGTGGCGACATTCCTTGTAAATTACAAATGACACTACTGTAGCCGGAATTTTCCAACAAAGGCCGAGGCAGAAATTGAGTAAGCCTCACCAGCCTCAAGGGTCAATCACGCCGTACTTCATAAAGAACCGCGAAATGGTTTTTGTCCCCAGACCTGGAAAAACGTATGCGAGACCACTAGCGTGTCAGGCCTCGAGATATGTTCATGGAGTGAAACTTTCAGCGAATCATATTCCTCCCTTGTAATCATGGATTCGGCAACGAGTCGATCGCCCATGTTTTCAGAAAACTCATAGGCTAAGTACCGACGTTCGTGACCAGGAGGGTAGACATGAATTAACGGGTTGACATTAATATCAGGAATATTTGAGACCTCGCGTAGCAGGCGCGGAATCTTTCTTCCGATAAATGGATCGATCCCGTACTTTTCCGCGTATTTCTGGAATAGCTGCATGTATGTCGCCCAGGATGCTGACGGAGGATCGCACATAAAGCTCTGATAATCCGCCTCGTGAAGCGCAATCCATCCGCCCGGGCGTACTAACGACATCGCTTCTCGCAATATTTCCTCAGGTCGAGGTACGTTCACCAGGACTAGACGGAGCGTGACCATGTCAAAGGCGTTTTTGGGTAATCTCGTATCACGTGCGTCCCCGTGCAGGACCTCAACATTTCTCAAATTCCTGTTACGAACCATTGACCGCGCCAGTCTGACGGCCTCTTCGTTGCATTCGATAGCAGTGACATATCCAGTCTCACCGACACACGTGGCGAGGATGTCCAGGCATCCGTGTGGACCGCATCCAATTTCCAGTACGCGGCTGCCAGGTTTCAGCGGTATCTGCGCGAACAGCCAACCGGATTCAAGCGCTAACTGCTGGGCCTGGCGCTGAAGACGTGCTTGCTCCTCCTTGCGATATCCAAGCACATATTGGTTTTCCGCTTGCATAAGCCACTCCGTTGGTAGTCTGTTCTACTTCCGGGCATAGTCCGTAATTGTCCCACGGGACTGAGGGACATGCGTAGTGTTTTTCCCGACGAGATACGGGGCGATACTGGCCAGTTTTTCGCTCGTCTCAACCATTTCCCTTTCCGGGCAAGACTGGGCAATGATACCTGCCCCAGCCTGAAGCCATTTCCTGGCGCCATCCTGGAACACGGTTCGAAGCACTAGAGTCGCCTCAAACATGTCATGTCCCTGCAGAAGCAAAACGGCACCCGAGTACAACTCGCGCGGGGAACCTTCGAGCAGCTCGATAGCGCGCACCGCGACTCTCTTTGGAATTCCGGTGGCCGTAATCGAGGGGAACAATGTATTGAATGCATCCCAAGCATCAGTTCCATCCTTCAGCCTGCCTGAGACGCGCGACCCGAGGTGTTGTACACTTCCGCGCTTACGTATTGACATGAAATCGCTGACAGAAACTGTTCCGGCGACACATAATTCATTCAACTCATCGACGGCGGCGCGCACGGAGAGCACATGCTCAACAATTTCCTTGGTGTCGCCTAAAAGCTCGCTACTACGGGCAGCAACCTCTTCAGCCGTTCCGACGGTGGAACGGGTGCCCGCAAGCGGCTCAGTAGTCACGACACCGTTTTCGACAAGCGCGACGAGTTCCGGACTGAATCCAGTTGCTTCGAATGGTCCGTGCTTGAGCAAGAACGAGCGCGCCGGCGAATTAAATGACCGGCCATGTCGCAATGTCGACGGCATGTCTATTTCATTCTCAAGCTCAATTGAACGGGAAACGATAATCTTCTTGTAGGCCCCCTGACTGATATCTGCAAGCGCGCGGCTAACTCGACATCCATAATCGTGTCCGTTAGCGGATGTGTTGACTGCGAGTAATTCCGGTGGCTTATCATCCGCGGCCGCGATCATCATCGCCTGAACCTCGTGGGCAACGACTTCATCAGTAGTGCAAACGATAGCGGATCGCGTATCGAAAATTACCTCGACCTCAGGAACCATTAGGGCAAGCAACGGCCATCTGCCTGGTCGGTAAGGATCGCCGTTCACATGGGCTGCGTAGTTGAAGGCGGCCTGACCAAAAATCCTTCCTGCGGGTGCCCCGTGAACCGAGATGAAGTCCCTAGCGGCGTCCGTAAGCGTCCCATGAATCGGGCTCCTCCGCGTCGCGCCATTGGCGAAAACGGTGGCCTGTTTGCCATCGGAATCGACGACCAGAGAAGCTTTCGCGCCAATACCGACATACCAGCGCTCTCCTCTTTCATAGACGTAGAGGTCCTTGTGAGCATAGTGATGCAACAACGACTCGATGATCGGCAGCACGCCGTGCTGCCCGGGTGGGGTACACATGTTGAAGTAGCTGCCACACATGACTTCTCCCGTAATGTCGATACATGATATTGACTTGATAACGGTCGATCAGCTCAAACTTCCGTGACTTTTGGCAGTTCGTGGTCACTTTGCGTGCGGTGCCTATTGCAACTTGCACGGCGTTCGAAATATCCGGCCGCACGGCACGTCGTTAGGTATTTGAATTGGTATGCTAGGAATCCTAGATGCAGCAAACACAGTCTGCAAGACTGATTTTCAAGTTTCTCATATTGAAAGGCATCGCGTCTCGCTGATGATGAAAGGTAAATGAAATTGTGGGGGGCTACGGTTGAACCTTGGTTTCGACGCCCCACTCCTCCTCGAAGCATTTGAGGCACTCTGGGCCAACTTGCCTGGAACGCGGGACAATACCAGCAAGACGTGATTGAAGCGTGGACGGGACACGAGCGCCGACGACGGTTGTCGGTAGAGGAAAACTGTCGATGATTAGGGAGACCTTCGAGCCGGGCAAGACGGTTTCGAAGGTGGCGCGCATGCACGGCGCGAATCCGAATCAGCTACTTCATTGGCGCAAGCTCCCCCAGGACGGCTAATGCCGTTCAGTTAAGCGACTGCACGGCATTTTTGTATTGAGGAGGAGTGGTTGTAAACGCCGCGCTGAGGTGTTAACTTTTGGCGAGATGCTTTCCAGCCACCTGACCTCCCTGAGCGCTGCCCAACAGCCGGCGCCGGACCTGAGCCGACTGGCGGAGCATTTGCCGCACGAATGGATCGAGCATGCAGTCGAAGCGACGGGCGCCGCAAGCATCCGGCGTCAGCGCTTGCCGGCCGAACAGGTGGTTTGGCGGGTGATCGCCTTGGCCATGTATTGGCACTGGTCGATCAACGAGGTGCTCGACAGCCTCGATCTGGCGCTGCCCAACCAAGCCGCGCCTTTCGTCAGCAAGAGTGCCGTGGCGCAGGCGCGCCAGCGTGTTGGCGAAGCACCGCTGGCGTGGCTGTTTGAACGGACGGCCTGGGCGTGGACCATGCAGGACGCCGCACGCCATACCTTCAAGGGATTGAGTCTGTGGGCGATGGACGGCACCACGCTGCGCACGGCTGACAGCCCAATCAATCGTGAGCACTTTGGCGCGCAACGTTATGCCAGCGGCAAGGTGGCCAGCTATCCGCAGGTGCGGGCGGTGACGTTGACCGCCATCCCGACGCATCTGGTGGCCGATATCAACTTCGGGGTATTTGACACCAACGAAATGGTAGGGGGTGTCAGGATTTCCGTGTTCAAGGCAGGTTGAGTAATTACACGGAAGGCCGAACGAATCGATCTGCGTAAAGGATAGCGAACTGGTTCATGGCCGTCTTCCAGTCATGCGCGGCACTTCCCCAATTCGCGGTGATGTTGCGCAAGGCCAGCCAGATGAGTTTGGTCGCGGCCTCGTCGCTCGGGAAGTGGCCACGGGTCTTGATGATCTTGCGCAGCTGCGAGTTGATATTTTCAATCGCGTTCGTCGTGTAGATGATCTTGCGCACACCCGGAGGGAACGCAAAGAACGGGATCACGCGATCCCAGGCGTTGCGCCACGCGCTACTGACAGTCGGGAATTTCTGGCCCCACGGCCCATCCGCAAACGCATCGAGTTCGGCCTGAGCGGCTTCCGCGCTGGGCGCGGCGTAGATCGGTTTGATCGCCGCGGCCAGTCCCCGGCGGTCTTTCCAACTGGCGTAATCGAGGCTGTTGCGGATGAGGTGGACGATGCAGGTCTGCAGCGTGGTGGCGGGGAATACGGCGGCCAGCGCTTCGGGCATGCCCTTGAGCCCGTCAGTGACGGCAATCAGGATGTCGTGAACGCCGCG
>NZ_LPDI01000082.1:0-211954 GCF_001528895.1 Burkholderia sp. MSMB1078WGS
AAACGCTGCAAAACCAACCTTGAAACCGGACATTTTTAAATGGCTCGAAGGTGGACATCTGAATCCGGGTATGACATGTATTGTAGCAGCTAAGTTCAAATGTCCGCTTCCGGCTAAGTTCAGATGTCCGTTTTTCGACCCGTCGCAAGCTGACCGACCGCTGGCAATCCAGCGCCGGAGGCTGCGATGGCTGCAACGGAACGGATCACGATGACGATGCGCGAGCTGGACCGATTCAAGGTCATTCAGGACGTAGCCGACGGCAAGCTCAAACCATGGCGTGCGGCGGAACGGTTGGAACTGACGACCCGGCAGGTTCGCCGACTGGTCGCCAGATTGCGGGAAGACGGACCTCAAGGTCTTGTGTCGGGACGGTATGCGAAGCCCAGCAACACCCGGCTGGACGCGGTAATTGTGGACCGGGCGCTATCGATCATCCGCGATCGCTCGCCGATTTCGGGCCGACGTTGGCCTGCGAGAAGCTCTGGGAGTGTCACGGCATTCGGCCGGCCAAGGAGGCGGTCAGGAAGCTGATGACGGAGGCCGGGTTATGGATTCCGCGTCGGCAACGACCGCCGAGCCGACCGTCTGGCTGAAATCACTTTTAAATCGCCGGCGGGCGGACATCTGAATCCGGGTATGGCACGCGTTATCAAACCCGGATTCAGGCGATGCGAAACACGGAATTGCATCGTAATCCAAATTGTTTAAGTGTCGACCATCCTCTGCGCGATCGCGTCGCGCTCGACCGCACGCACGCTGGCGGCCGCCGTGCCCTTTGCCGCATCGATACGCCGGATGTCCAGCGTCGGTGAATCGATCAGCCTCGTATCCCGGGCCGTCGCGATCCCCCCTGAACCGTCCATTCACCCTGCAACTACCACTACTGCCAGTACCTGCGCTGTCCGTGGCCTCTTAATCTTGTCGTCACCACTGGCGCGCCGTCGAAGGCCGCGCCGCTTCGACTGGAGACACGAAAGATGCCATTTGACTGGACGCAGGAGCAGCACGCGACGCGTACGCGGTTTCGCGATATCGGCGCGGGGATCGCCGCTGCCGTCGAACACGACGGCAACGCGCCCGCCGGGTTCGACGAAGCCGGCTGGACGCGGCTCGGGCACGAAGGACTGTGGGACATGATCGTGCCGGAGACGTATGGAGGCGACGGTCACGGCTGGTGGCATTTTTCCGCGGCGCTGGAAGGGCTTGCATCGTCGATCCGCCGTCCGGCGCTGCTGCTGTCGGTGATCGCGCAGGCCGGCATGGTGCGCGCGCTCGAGCGATATGGCACGGCGGCGCAGCAGGACCGCTATTTCGGCGCGATCCTGCGTGGCGAACTGAGCGCGACCGCGATTGCCGAGCCGGGCACCGGCACCGACGTGCGCAGTATCGCGACGACGCTCGTCGAGCACGGCGACGGCTACCGGCTGACCGGCAGCAAATTCAATATCGCGCATGCACCGCTTGCGCGTTTCATCCTCGTCGTCACGCGCATCGAAACGCCGGGTCGGCGCAACACCGCGCTCGTGATCGTCGATCGCGACCAGCCGGGCATGACGGTGGCCCCGCCCGACCGCAAGCTCGGCCTCGACGACCTGCCCACCGGCGCGCTGCATTTCGACGACTGTCCGATCATGCGCGGCCAACTGCTCGGCGAACCGGGTGCCGGGCTCGGCAACCTGATCGACATCATCTCGCTCGGCCGTCTCTATTACGGTCTCGTCGCCGCCCAGGTGACGGCGCCCTATCTGCACGATGCGATCGGCTATTGCCGCGAGCGACGCAGCTTCGACAGCACGATCGACACGCATCAGTACGTGCAGCGCCGCCTCGTGGACCTGCAGATCGGCATCGAGCGCGGCACGTGGCTCGCGCGCGGCGCGCTCGCGCAGTTGCTGACGGATCATCCGCAAGCGTTGATGACGTGCTCGATCGCGAAGCTGGTCGGCGCGCAGGATCTCGTCGACAGCGCGCTCGGCCTCGTGCGGCTGTACGGCAGCCTCGGCTACCAGGCCGGGCCCGTGGCCGCGTTCGTCTCGGACGCGCTGGGCTTCATGAGCGTCGGCGGCACCGAGGAAATGCATCGCAAGAACATCTTCAACCAGATGATGCGCGCCGGCTGATCGCCCGCGCCATCGCCACGCGTACCACGCGCCCTACAGGAAACCACGCATGACACCGACGAACCGACGCCCTTCCCGCCTGCGCCGCTCCTGGCTGTTTCTCGCCGGCGCCGATCACGATGCGCTCGTTGACGGCACCGCGAGCGGTGCGGACGTCCTGATCCAGGAACTGGAAACCTTTACTCCTCCCGACCGGCGCCCGGCCGCGCGCGAACTGAGCGAGCGGGTGCTCGCGGGCTGGCGCGATGCCGGCGTGCTGGCGTCCGTGCGCGTGAATCCGCTCGACGCGGGCGGCATCGACGACCTGCGCGCCGCGATGCGCGGGCGCCCGGACATCGTGATGATGTCGTACGTCGCGACGCCCGAGCAGGTCGTCGCGCTCGACGAAGCCGTCACACGTTTCGAGCGCGAGTACGGTATCGCACCGGGCTCGACCGAGCTCGTGCCGAACGTCGAGACGACGCTCGGACTCGTGAACACGATGGCGATCGCGCGCTCGAGCCCGCGTGTGTCGGCCGTGCTCGTCGCAACCGAGGACATGGTGGCCGACATGGGCGCCGAGCGCACCCGTGCGGGGCGCGAGCTCGACTACGTGCGCTCGCGCTTTCGCGTCGAATGCGCGGCGGTCGGCGTGACCGCGATCGACTGCCCGTACAGCTATGCCGACAACGAAGGTGCTGAACTCGACATGCGCGTGTCGCGTGGCCTTGGCTACCAGGCGAAAGCGATCGTCAACGCGCAGTTCGTGCCGGTCGTCAATCGCGTACTGACGCCGACGGCCGATGAAGTCGCCCTCGCCCGCCGCGTGATCGACGCGTTCGATCACGCGCGGCGCGCCTCCGGCGGCCGTCGCGTTGCCGCCGCCGTCGTCGACGGCTTCCTCGCGGAAGTCCCCGACTATCTCGCCGCGCATCGGTTGATCGCCCGCGCGACGCAATTCGGCATCGCATGAGTGTCGCCATGGATACGATCGCAACGCGCCTGAAGGCGCTAAAAACCCTCGCCCACGCTGCGCCGCACGTGGCGACCGACAACTGGGCCGGCACGCCGCACGCGCAGTTCGAACGCTGGCTCGACGAGGCCGTGAGCGCCGGCGCACTCGAACCGCAGGTGACGACGCTGTCGACGCTCCACCCGGACGGACGGCCCGATGCACGGTCCGTCGTGCTGCTGAATGTGGACGCTCGCGGCTGGCATTTCGCGGCGAACGCGTGCAGTCCCAAGGGGCGCCAGCTCGCGAACCGGCCGTTCGCGGCGCTGACTTTCTACTGGCCCGTGATCGCGAGCCAGATCCGGCTGAGCGGCCCGGTCGAGCGGTTGCCGGCCGCCGAAGGCCACGCCGATTTCGCGGGCCGCCCCGAGCGGTCGCGCGCGAGCATTCTGGCCGGACGGCAAAGCGAACGACTCGACGATCCCGCCGACCTGACGCGTGCGATCGACGCGCAGCTCGAGCGTCTGGCCGCCGACCCCGCGCTCGTGTCGGAGGACTGGCACCTGTATGCGCTGGCGCCCGACGAAGTCGAGTTCTGGCGGGCCGACAGTTCGCGCCGTTTCGCGCGGCAGGCTTACCGTCGCGCCGGCGCGCGCTGGGAACGGTGTGCGCTATGGCCGTGATGTCCGCCGAAGCGCCGTCGCTGCCGCGCGACGGCATGCATGACCGCCTGCACGACGACACGCGGCTCGCGCACGCGGGCCGCGACAGCGCCGCGTGGCACGGCTTCGTCAATCCGCCCGTCTACCATGCGTCGACCGTGCTCAGCCCGACGGTGTCGGATCTGTTGAACCGCACGCAGCCGTATATCTACGGCCGTCGCGGCACGCCGACGACGGAAGCGCTCGAGCGCGCGGTGACGAGCCTCGAGGGGGGAGCCGGCGCGGTGCTGTGCCCGTCGGGCCTGTCCGCGTGCACGCTCGCGCTGCTGTCGTGCCTGAAGCCTGGCGACCATCTACTGATGACCGCATCGGTCTACGGCCCGGTGCGTCACGCATGCGAAGGCGTGCTTGCGCGGCTCGGCGTCGAGACGACGTGGTACGACGGCAGCACGCCCGTCGCAGCCGCGTTTCGTCCGAACACGCGCGCGCTGTACGTCGAAGTACCCGGGTCCTACACGTTCGACATGCATGACATCCCTGCCCTCGTGCGGCTCGCGCACGCACACGGCGCCCAGGTCATCGCGGACAACAGCTGGGCCACGCCGCTGTTCTTTCAGCCGCATGCGTTCGGGATCGACCTGTCGATCCAGGCCGCCACCAAGTATCTGGTCGGGCACTCGGATGCGATGCTCGGCACGGTGTCGGCCAGCGCGCGCGCGTGGCCCGCGTTGAAGCAACTGCATGGCGATCTCGGACTGTGCGCGGGCCCCGACGACGTGTATCTCGCGCTGCGCGGGTTGCGCACCCTCGGCGTGCGGTTACGGCAGCACCAGCGCAACGCGCTCGCGGTCGCGAGCTGGCTCGACGGGCGTCCCGAGGTGCAGCGCGTGCTGTATCCGGCCTTGCCGGGCGACGACGGGCACGCGCTGTGGCGCCGCGATTTCCGTGGCGCGTCGGGGCTGTTCTCGGTCGTGCTGCAGCCGGCTCCCGCGCACGCGATTGACGCGTTTCTCGATCACCTGACGCTGTTCGGGCTCGGCTATTCGTGGGGCGGCTACGAGAGCCTCGCGCTGCCGTTCGAGCTGGAGGCGCACGGCCTCGCGGCGCGCTGGCCGTCCGGCAGCCGCGGCGTGCGCCTGCACATCGGGCTCGAGGATCCGGACGACCTGATCGCCGACCTGGCGGCTGGCCTCGATCGCTACGCGGCATGCGCGTCGATCGCCGCCTGCGAGGATGCGTCGCGATGCTGACCGTCTGGGGCCGCCGCACGTCGTTCAACGTGCAGAAGGTGTTGTGGCTGATCGGCGAGCTCGGCCTGCCCTACCGGCATATTCCGGTCGGCGGCGAGCACGGTTCGCTGCAGACGCCCGCATTCGCGGCACTGAATCCGACCTGCCGGATTCCGGTGATCGACTGGGACGGCGACGTCGTATGGGAGTCGCACACGATCCTGCGCTATCTGGCCGCGCGGGTGCCGAACAATCCGTTCTGGTGTCGCGACACGTTCGCACGTTCGCGCGCGGAGCGCTGGATGGACTGGTCGCAGACCGCGCTCGAACCCGACGTGATGACCGGACTGTTCTGGGCACTCGTGCGAACGCCACCGGAGCGGCGCGACGATGAGATCGTGCGCGACAAGGCCGCGCGCAGCGCCATGCATTACCGGCTGCTCGACCGGCTGCTGTCGACCCAGCCGTTTCTCGGCGGCGCGACGCCGGGCCTGGCCGACATTCCGGCCGGCGCGACGCTGTTCCGCTATTTCTCGCTCGACGTCGAGCGGCCGCCGCTGCCGCACGTCGAAGCCTGGTACGCCCGCCTGTGCCGACGGCCCGCCTACCGCGAACAGGTGATGGTGTCGTTCGACGCGTTGCGCGGCCAGCCGGGCTGATCTTCTACCGACTACACGACATGACGCACTTCGCACTTCGTCCGATCCTGATCGTGCTGCATCGCGAACAGTCGAGCCCCGGCCGGATCGGCCGGCTGCTCGCCGCGCGCGGCCATCCGCTCGACATCCGCCGTCCGCCGCTCGGCGATCCGTTGCCGGCGACGCTCGCCGACCATGCCGGCGCCGTGGTGTTCGGCGGCCCGATGAGCGCCAATGACGGCGATCGCTGGATCCGCGACGAGATCGACTGGATCGGTGTGCCGCTGCGCGAGGCGGCGCCGTTTCTCGGCGTCTGCCTCGGCGCGCAGATGATGATCCGCCATCTGGGCGGTCGCGTGAGCGCGCATCGGGACGGGCGCGCGGAAATCGGCTACTGGCCGATCGCCGCGACGCCGGCCGGCCGGCGGCTCGGTTCATGGCCGTCGCACGTGTACCAGTGGCATCGCGAGGGCTTCGAGCGCGTTGCCGGGCTCGAGATTCTCGCGACCGGCGAGCATTTCGAGAACCAGGCCGTCCGTTACGGGCCGTGCGCGTATGGTGTCCAGTTCCATCCGGAAGTGAGCTATCCGATGATGCGGCGCTGGAGCACGGCCGCCGCGCACAAGCTCGCGGCACCCGGCGCGCAGGACCTCGCGACGCAGGCGAGCGAAGGCTGCCGCCACGACCGCTCGACGGCCGCGTGGCTCAGCGCGTTTCTCGACCGCTGGCTCGACGAGACGCCGGCATCAGGTCGGCACCGTCACGTCGGAGATGCTGATCAGCCCCCACTCGACCGCGCGCAGCACGGCTTCGTGCCGACGTGACACGTTGAACTTGCGGCGAATGTTCATGAAGTGGAAGTTGATGCACGACTCGGTCACGTTCAGGATGTGGCCGATTTCCCACGAGGTCTTGCCGGCCGCATGCCAGCGCAGGCACTCGACCTCCCGCCGGCTGAGGCGCGGCACGCTGTCGGGCGGTGCGTGGTAGCGCGTGCCGGCGATCGCTTCGCATGCGATGTCGCGCAACAGCGTGAGCGCGGCCAGATGCCGGTCGCAGCGCTCGCGCGTGGCGGCGAGATCGTCCGCGCTCGCGCACGACAGCATGCCGACTTCCCCCTTCGGGCCGTGCACGGGCAGCACGACGCCGCTGCGCATGCCGTACGCGGCCGCCGCTTCGTAGCACGGCCGTTGCCCGGGCAATTCGTACAGCGCGTCGTCCCAGACGAGCGGCAGCGCCGAACGAAAGCAATGCTGCAGCATCGGGTCGATGCGGTCGAACTGCCGCTGCCGGTACAGCGCCGTCCAGCCCGGCACGCCGCTGCTCCACTTGCGCGCGAGATCGAACGATGCGCCGGTAAATGGCAACACGATCAGCACGACCTTGTCGAATCCCATGCCGGCGGCCGCGTCGGTCATCCGCTGCCATGACGCGTCCGTGTCGCCGGGTACCAACCATTTCAGACAATCCAGTCCTTTCATACAAGCCACCCCGTTTATTCGTTGAAATCTTCAATCAGGCGGACTTGCGCAACCGGTTCGAGGCGTTGCGCGCGAACGGGCCGCGCTAAACCGCCTCGGTCAGTCGTCGCCGACCCGCCTGCTTCGCGTCATCCAGCGAAGCCGCGACGTCGAACGGAATCCCGAACGCCTTTTCGATGCCGGATGCGTTGGCAATGGCCGCTTCACGCTCGTTCGGGTCCGGTTCGACCGACACGAGCGCGCGGCAGACCGCAGCAAGCGCGGCGCGGTTCTGCTTGAGCCACATGCCGCGCTCCTTGCGGTCGTCGTGCGGCTCGTCGGGGCGGGCCGGCGGAAAGATCATGACAAACGGCTCGCCGTGCAGCATCAGCGCATGCATGTCGTCGAGCCAGCGTTGTGCGTAGCCGGGGGATGCGATTGCATCGTTGCGCACGACGACGAGCGGAAATTCCGCGACGTCGAATACGGCGAGCGTCGCCAGTGCGGGCGGCGTGTTTCCGGCGTGGTGGGTAGGCATCGGGTCAATCTCCATCGAATTGAACAGCATGGGTCGGAACGGGCCGCGCAGCACTCGCTTCATCGTTTGGCGGCGGCCCCGGGGCCGAACGGCGGGCGGGCGAGCCACACCACCGCGATCACGGCGAGATACACGCAGCCGAGCGCGAACGACACGTCGTTGAACGAAATCTGGTACGCCTGCGCATCGACCAGGTTGCCGAGCAGCGCCGCCGCGCGTTGCGGATCGCCGCCGCCGAGCTGCGCGAGCTCCGCGCGAACGGCCGGATCGAACTTGCTCACGTGTTCGCTGAGCTGCGCGTGATGCAGGATCGCGCGCCGGTCCCACAGGAACGACGTGATCGACACGGCGAAGCTCGCGCCGAGCGTACGCAGGAACGTCGACAGGCCGGAGCCGGCGGCGATCTCGTCCGGCTTCAGGTCGGACAGCAGGATGCTGTTGATCGGCATGATGAACAGCGCGAGGCCGAGGCCCTGCAGCAACTGGATCAGCGCGATGTGCGTGAAGTCGACGTCGGGCACGAAACCCGCGCGCAGGAACGACGACGTACCGAGGATCGCGAACGCGCAGCACACGAGCACGCGCATGTTGAAGCGCGGCGCGTACTTGCCCATGAACGGCGTCATCAGCACGGGTATCACGCCCATCGGCGCGACAGCCAGCCCGGCCCAGAACGCCGTATAGCCGAGCGTGCGCTGCAGCCACTGCGGCACGATCACGTTGACCGCGAAGAACGCCGAGTACGCGAGCACGAGCGTCAGCGTGCCGGCCGCGAAGTTGCGATGCGCGAACAGCCGCAGGTTCACGATCGGGTTCGGCTCGTTGAGCTCCCAGATCAGGAACAGCAGGATCCCGAACGCGGCGACCACGGACATCACGACGATGAACGTCGAGTTGAACCAGTCGGCCTCGTTACCCTTGTCCAGCACGATCTGCAGCGCGCCGACGCCGACGACGAGCGCGGCGAGACCGACGTAGTCGACGCGCGCGGCGACCGTCGTCTCGACGCGCGCGCGCATCTGCGCGAACACGCACATCGCGGCGAACACGCCGATCGGAAGATTGATCAGGAACGCCCAGCGCCACGAGTAATGTTCCGTCACCCAGCCGCCGAACACGGGGCCGGCGATCGGCGCGACGACGGTGACCATCGCGATCATCGACAGCGCGAAGCCGCGCCGCTGCGGCGGGTAGATCGACAGCATCAGCGCCTGGGTGGTCGGGATCATCGGGCCGGCCACGAGGCCCTGCAGCGCGCGGAACGCGACGAGCTGCGGCAGGTTCTGCGCGAGGCCGCACAGCAGCGACGCGAACGTGAACGCCAGCGTCGCCCACACGAACAACCGCACTTGTCCGACGCGCTTGACGAGAAACCCGGTCAACGGCAATGCGATCGCATTGCTGACCGAGAACGTCGTGACGACCCATGCGCTCTGCGTCGTGCTGACGCCGAAGTTCCCGGCGATCGTCGGCAGCGAGACGTTCGCCACGGTGCCGTCGAGCACCTGCATGAACACCGCGAGCGCGAGGCCGAACGTCGTCAGCGCAACGCTCGACGGACGAAAGCCGGCGTCCGCGGCTGGCATCGGGCCGCTCATCGCACACGCTCCGCACGCACCGCCGCCGGCAGGTTCGCATGCACGATGTCCGCGATCAGGCTGTCGGCGCGCGCGAGCTCGTCGCGGTACACGTCGGTCCGAAACACCGGCGAATCCTGCTCGCGACGCGACAGCATCGCGCCGCTACGGTCGTGCTGGTCGACGCGCACATGCATCGACAGGCCGATGCGCAGCGGATGCGCGTCGAGTTGCGACGGATCCGTCAGTTCGATGCGCACCGGCAATCGCTGCACGATCTTGATCCAGTTGCCGGTCGCGTTCTGCGCGGGCAGCAGCGAGAACGCGCTGCCGGTGCCGACGCCGAGGCTCTGCACGCGGCCCGTATACCGCACGGCGTTGCCGTACAGGTCGGCCGTCAGTTCGACCGGTTGCCCGATCCGCATGTGCTCGAGCTGTTTTTCGGTGAAGTTCGCGTCGACCCACAGCTCGCGCAGCGGTACGACCGCGAGCAGCGGCACGCCGGGCGACACGCGCTGCCCGACCTGCACCGTGCGCTTGGCGACGTAGCCGGTGACGGGCGCGACGATGTCGGTGCGTGCACGGGCAAGATAGGCGGCGCGCAGCCGCGACGCCGCAGCTTGCACGTCGGGATGCGACGCGACCGCGGTGTCGTCGACGAGCGCCTTGCTCGTCTGGTGCTGTTCGCTCAAGGTCGCGAGCGCGCTTTGCGCGGCGGCGTACGCGCTTTGCGCGGACGTCAGCGTGTCGAGCGCATGGGCGAGCTCCTCGCGTGAGATCGCGCCGGAGCGGCCGAGATCCTCGCGGCGCCGGTAGTCGGCCCTTGCCTTGTCGAGCGCGGTGCGCCGCGCGTCCAGGTCGGCGCGCGCGCCGTCGATGCTGTTCGCGAGCCCGCGCTCGTTGCTGTACAGGCCGCGCACCTTGCGCACGGTGGCCGCGAGATCGGCCTGCGCGGCCGCGAGCGCGATCTGCGCGTCGCTCGCGTCGAGACGGACGAGCGGCGTGCCGGCGCGGACGAGGTCGCCGTCGTCCGCGTCGATCGACACGACGGTGCCCGTCACCTGCGGCGTCAGCTCGACGACGTTGCCTTGCGCGTACGCGTTGTCGGTGGACTCGTACCAGCGACCGACGATTCCGTACCAGATACCCCACCCGGCGATGCCGACCGCGAACGCGGCGACGAGCGCACGTACGAGGTGCTTGCGTCTGGCGGGCGGCGGCGTGGCCGGTGCGGCGCCGCCCGGTACCGGTTGCGTGCGGGCGTCCGCCCCACCTGGGGCGCGTGGCGCACCGGTGTGGTCGGCCGACGGGTGCTGGCGGGCACTGGCGGGATCGGCGGCTGCGGGCCGCACGGGAGTCTGCAGGGTGTTGTCGCTGCTCATGGTTCGATGTCAAGGACGGTTGGAAGGCGTGGCGGCAAGCGCAACGTCGTCGGGCTCGGCGCGAAAGCCGCCGCCGAGGGCTGCAACGAGCTGCAGCGACTGGTCCGCGCGCTGGGCGCGCAACGCGGCGACTTCGCGACTCGCGATCAAGAGCTGCTGGCGCACGACGAGCGCGTCGAGGTAACTGCCGACGCCGGCCCGGTAGCGCGCGTCCGCGAGCCGCCATGCATCGGTGGCGGCATCGAACGCGCGCTGCTGGGCATCGGCCTGCACGGCGAGCGCATGCAGCCGGTGCAGATCGTCGGCCACCTCGCCGATCGCGCCGATCAGCGTCTTGTTGTAGGCGGCGACCGCGACGTCGTATTGCGCGTCGCGCTTGCGCAGCACGCCGCGCCGTTCGCCGCCGTCGAAGATCGGCAGGCTCACGGCCGGGCTGACGTTGTAGGTGCGCGAGGCGGCCTGGAACAGCGATGCGCCGCCGCGCGTTGCAAGACCGATCAGCGCGGTGAGACTCACGTCGGGCAGGAAGTCCGCGCGGGCGGCCGCGACGTTGCGGCTCGCGGCCTCCACCCGCCAGCGTGCGGCGACGAGATCGGCGCGCCGGCCGAGCAGCGCGGCCGGCAGGTCGGCCGGCACCGCGAGCGCGGCGGCGGGCAGCGGCGCAGGCCGCGCGAGCGCGAGGCCGCGATCGGGGCCTGCGCCGAGCAGGATCGCGAGCGCGATGCGCGCGCTGTCGACCGCCTGCGCCGCGCGTGCCTGCTCGCGCATCGCGGTCGCGACTTCGCTTTCCGCCTGGCGCTGCTGCGCGACGTTGTCGATGCCTTTCATGACACGCTGTCGCGTCAACGACAACGCTTCGTCGGCGCGGTCGTATTCGGCCTGCGCGACGTCCTGCTGATCGAACGCATAGGCGAGATTCACGTAGGCCCGCGCGACGTTGACGGACAGCAGCACGCGCGCGGCCCGCGCATCGATCCGTGCGGCCCGCGCTTCGCCGAGCGCGGCTTCCCACGCCGCGCGGCGGCCGCCCCACAAATCGAGATCCCAGCTCAGGCCGAGATTGACCTCGCGCGTGTGGCTGAAGAAACCGCCGCCCTCACCCGCCGAGAATTGCGTGCCGGACGTTCGCTCGCCTTTCGCGCTTGCACGGCCGACGAGGTGCGGCAGTCGGGCGGCCTGCGCTTCGATCACGAGCGCCTGTGCCTCGCGGGCACGCGCATCGGCGGTCGCGAGATCGGGATTGCCGGCAAGCGCTTCGTCGATCAGCGCATTCAGTTGCGCATCGTTCAGCGCAACCCACCAGTCGGCGGCCGGCCAGTCGCCGGCCGGCGCATGCGCGAGGCTGCGCGATGCGGCGAGCGTATCGGCGCCGCGCAGCGTACCGGCGGGCGCGAGCCCGTCGCGGCTCGCGCAGGCGCCTAGCAAGGCGAGCGCCACGGCGACGGCCATGCGCGACAGCGTGCGCAGCGTGACGGCATCGCGTGGCGAGGGAGCAAGTGCTGCATGCATCGCGTTCCTCTGCTTCGTTTGGGTTTGAACACGACTCGCATTGTTGGACGCTCGCGGGCAAAGCTGATAATGTTGTTTAGACAAAAAATAATGAATTCCGGCCATGCCCATCCGAGACGCTTCTCCCGCCCGCGCAGTGCAGCGCGCCAACGCCGATCCGAGCGAACGCGCGGACGGCCCGTCACTGATCGCCGTCTGGGGCGAGGACGACGGCAGCAACGCCTACCAGCTCGGCACGCGAGAGGTCGACTGGCACAGCCATCTGCGCGGCCAGGTGTTCTGCGTCGAAAGCGGATTCGCGCACGTACGCACGCCGCACGGTTCGTGGCTGCTGCCGCCGCATCGCGCGGGCTGGATTCCGCCGGGAGAGCAGCACAAGGTCAGCATCAGCGGTGCGTTGAGCGGCTGGAGCGTCGTGATCGCACCGGCCGCGAGCCGCCGGATGCCCGATCAGCCGTGCGTGATCGCGATCACCGAACTGATGCGCGCACTCGTGCGGCGCGCAGTGTCGTGGGCCGCTCAGGATCGGCTCGACATCGAGCAGGCGCGCATGAGCGTCGTGCTGCTCGACGAGATGCGCCGCGCGCCGCACGAACCGCTGCACTTGCCGATGCCGCACGACCGGCGGTTGCTGCGGATCGCCAACGCGATCCTCGGGCAGCCGCACGATGGCCGCACGCTCGACGCATGGGCCGAATGGGCCGGACTGTCCGCCCGCACGCTGAGCCGGCTGTTCGTCGCGGAAACCGGCACGAGCTTCGCGCAGTGGCGGCAACAGGCACGGCTCACGCATGCGCTCGAACGTCTGGCGAACGGCGACAGCGTCGCCAACATCGCGGACGCGCTCGGCTATGCGACGCCGAGCAATTTCATCGCGATGTTCCGTCGCGCGTTCGGCGATTCGCCTGCCCATTACTTCGCGAAGCGCAAGCAGCCGTAATGCCGCACGGCATCGCACGGCCCCTATCACCCCTGCCAGTACTGCGCGCGCATCGACGTCGCTATAGTCGCCGTGCGACCGGCCGGTCGGTCGCCCAATGTGACCTGTGGAGGATGTCGATGTCGAATGCCGTCGGATCGGACAACACGCCGATCGTCTCCGAGCAGCAGCTCGCCGATCATCTGGCCGCCGGCTGCAAGCCGGCCGCGCAGTTCCGGATCGGTACCGAGCACGAGAAGTTCGTCGTTTCCCGCGCGACGCACGCGGCTGCGCGCTATGAAGGGCCGTCCGGCATCGCCGCGGTGCTGGCGCGGCTGCGCGGCGACGGGGCGCCGATCGTCGATGCCGGGCAGACCGTCGGCGTGATTCAGCGCGACGGCGCCGCGATCTCGCTCGAGCCGGCCGGCCAGCTCGAACTGTCGGGTGCGCCGCTCGATACGCTGCACGACACGCATGCCGAACTGCATGCGCACCTCGCCGCGGCCCGTGCAGCATGCGATCCGCTCGGCCTGCGCTGCGTGCCGCTCGGCTTTCACCCTCACCTGTCGCGCGACGCGCTGCCGTGGATGCCGAAGCAGCGCTACGCGATCATGCGGCGCTACATGCCGCGTGTCGGCACGCGCGGGCTCGACATGATGCAGCGCACCTGCACCGTGCAGGTCAACCTCGATTTCGCATCGGAAAGCGACATGGCGCGCAAGATGCGCGTCGCGCTCGCGTTGCAGCCGGTCGCGACCGCGCTGTTCGCGAATTCGCCGTTCCGCGACGGCCGCCCGTCGGGCCTGCTGTCGACGCGCGCACACACGTGGCTCGATACCGACGAGGATCGCTGCGGCGTGCCGGCGCTGTTCCTGTCGCGCAGCTTCGGCTTCGAGCGCTACGTGAGCTGGCTGCTCGACAACGTGCCGATGTATTTCGTGCGGCGCGGCGATCGTTATGCGGATGCGACCGGGCACACGTTCCGCGATTTCATGCGGCGGCGCATTCCGCATCTCGAAGGCGAGACGCCGACGCTGGGCGATTTCGCGGACCATCTGACGACGGTGTTCACCGAGGTACGGCTGAAGCGCTATCTCGAGATGCGCGGCGCCGATGCCGGCTCGCCCGACATGATGGTCGCGCTGTCCGCGTTCTGGACCGGCCTGCTGTACGATCCGGCCGCGCTGTCGGACGCCGGGACGCTGGCTGCCGCGATCGACCGCGGCACGTTGCTCACGCTGCGTCGCGACGTGCCGCGTACCGGGCTCGATACGCCGGTCGACGGCCGGTCGTTGCGCGCGATCGCGGCCGATGCGCTCGCGATCGCGCAGCGCGGCCTGCGCGCGCGGGCGCGCATGGATGCGGCCGGCCGCGATGAATCGATGTATCTCGCGCCGCTCGACGAGATCGTCGCCGGCGCGCCGACCCAGGCCGAACACTGGCTGGCCCGCTATCGCGACGCGTGGGCCGGCGATGCGACGCGGATCCATGACGAAGCCGCCATCTGAGCACGTCGCGCCGGGCCGCTCACGCGCAGCAGGCGAGCAGCGGCTCGTGAGCGAACTCGACGCCGATCGGCAGCGCGTGGCCGCGTCGCCGCGTACGGACGGCGTGCGCGAGCGTCTCGAACAGCCGAGCGGTATCGGCGAACGACAGGCACGCGTCCGTGATGCTCTGCCCATAGCGCAGCGGTACGCCGGGCACGAGATCCTGGCGCCCTTCGATCAGGTTCGACTCGATCAGCACGCCGACGATGCGCGTATCGCCGGCCGCCACCTGCGCGGCGACTTCCGCGCCGACCGCGAGCTGATTCCGGTACTGGCGGCGGCTGTTGCCGTGACTGACGTCGATCATCACACGCGGTGCGAAGTGCGCGGCCGTCATGCGCTCGCACGCGGCATTCACGGCGGCCGCGTCGAAATTCGGCTCGCGGCCGCCGCGCAGCACGACGTGCGTATGCGGATTGCCGGACGAAGCGGCCGCGCATAGCCGGCCGCCCGCATCGATCGACAGGAAGCGGTGCGCGTGCGCCGCCGCGCGCATCGCATCGACGGCGATCTGGACATTGCCGTCGGTACCGTTCTTGAAGCCGATCGGGATCGGCAGCGACGACGCCAGCTCGCGATGCACCTGCGACTCCACGGTGCGCGCGCCGATCGCGCCCCACGCGACCAGATCGGCCAGGTAGCGCGGCGACAGCGGATCGAGCAACTCGGTCGCAGCCGGCATTTCCGTGCCGTTGATGTCGCATAGCAACGCACGGGCCGTGTGCAGTCCGACGTCGATCCGGTCGCTGCCGTCCAGCAGCGGATCGTTGATCAACCCCTTCCAGCCGACCGTCGTGCGCGGTTTCTCGAAGTACACGCGCATCACGATTTCCAGTTCGTCCGCAAAGCGCGCGCGTTGCAGCGCGAGCCGCGCCGCGTAGTCGCGCGCGGCGTCGGGATCGTGTATCGAGCACGGACCGGCGATCACCACGAGCCGGTCATCCGTGCCGTCGAGCACGTCGACGATCGCGCGGCGGGTCGTATGAACGGTGCGCGACGCGCGCCACGCCGGCGGCAGTGCGTCGGCCAGATCCGCAGGGGACGGCAAGCGCAGCACGGCGTCGCGGTTTGTCGTCCAGGCGTTTGCATCCATGGGGACTGCCCTCCTGTCGATAATTAACGAGACTTTTTACTACAGCGCGACTGTATTGAATGGTGCTTTCGACGCGCAACTAACATATTTATCAGTATCTAATTCATAACCTTATGAATATGAAGAATAAGCGTCGGATTCAATAATCGGGGGTCCGGCAATTTGTCGTTAACGGGGCGTGAAATGGAGCGTGCATTCGGTTTTCATTTGAAAACGCGGATGCGATTGTTGCGCGGCAATGCGCGCACGGACGGCATTTTTACCAAGCTTCGCTATTCGTTCTGATAGTGGCGGCCCGATAGTCGTTCGATTAATTTTCGGATGCCCGACAGGCCATTCGGGCTCGAAAATATAAATCAACCCAGTCATTGCGGAGAGTCATCATGTCGAAGCGACATTACGAAACCCCCATTCACGTCAAGTATCGCGATACGGATTCGATGGGGCATGTGAGCAGTCCCGTCTATTACGACTATCTGCAGCATTCGTATCTCTGCTACATGTTCGACCTGCTCGGCCTGCCGCGCAGCGAGAAACTGCCGCACATCATGGTGAAGACACAGTGCGAATACCTCGCGCCGGCACAGTTCGGCGACAACCTGACCGTTCGCTCGAGCATCGTGCGCTTCGGCAGCAAGAGCTTCGATCTCGAACACCTGATGGAGCGCGACGACCAGACCATCGTCGCGCGCGGCGTGTCGACGCACGTGATGTTCGATTACGCGAACAACACGACGCTGGCCGTGCCCGACGAATTCAAGACGCGCGTGCTCGAATTCCAGGGGTCGCTGTAATGGGGGCGCGCCTGCTCGGGAGCGACACGTGAGCTGCGCGGTGGCGCGCGCCCGGCGCCGGATCGGCGCGATCGTCGAGCGGCGGGACGATCGCGCGATCGTGATCGTCCGGCATGCAGCGCAGGCATTGCTCGAGCCGGCGACGCTCGAGCGGCACCGTGCGCTCGCATGCCGCCATGAGGACGAGCTGGAGGTGCTGCTGCAGCCGTGCGGCGGTGTGCACGACGGCGTGCGGCCGCTGCTCGGCCGGCTGCGGGACGCCGGCGTGGCCGTGGCGCTCGACGCGGCGACGGTGGCCCACGACGCGTCGCTGCTCGAATTCGCGAGCTGGGTCACACGGTGTACGACGCCCGACGGTTCGGCGGCGGCCCCCGACGACACGGCCGTGCCCGGCGGTGCGCTGCTCTACGGGCTGGTCGTGCGGTGGCGCGATCTGCACGGCAGGTGGCGACGGCCGGGGCGCGACGCGGAGCCTGAACGCACGCCGCGGACCATCGCGGCGGACGCGGCCGAGCACCTCGTGGCCGGCGATCCCGACGCGCCGGTGCTCGGCGCGCTGCTCGACGCCGATGACGCGTCGACCGACGCGGCGCTCGACACGCTGTCGGATGCGGTGCGCGCGCGACGGATCTGTCTGGCGACGCGGGCGCGCTGGCCGCTCGCGCGACGGTTATGAGCGGCGTGGTCGCGCCGGCTGGCGGGCGCGCGTTCCTGGTCGGCATGATGGGTGCAGGCAAGTCGACGCTTGGCCGCGCGCTCGCGGCTTCGCTCGGCTGGGCGTTCGCCGACAGCGACGACGAGATCGAACGGCGCACGGGGCGCTCGGTCCCCGCGCTGTTCGATGTGGTCGGCGAAGGCGGCTTTCGGCTGCTCGAAACGCAGATCGTCGACGAGCTGACGCAACGCGCGAACGTGGTCGTCGCGACCGGCGGCGGCTCGGTCCTGAATCCGCGCACCCGCGCCCGCCTGAGCGAACGCGGCAGCGTGATCTATCTGCATGCGGATCCCGATGTGCTGTGGCGGCGGACACGCGACGACACGCGGCGGCGGCCGCTGCTGCAGTCGGGCGAGCCGCAGCAGACGCTCGCCGCGCTGTACCGGATGCGCGACCCGCTGTATCGCGAATGCGCGCATGCGCTGGTCGATACGGCCGCACATGATGTCGCGCGCGCGACGGCGGAAGTATTGACGTTGCTGTTTGCGCGGATGAAGGCGCCGGAGTGACGGCGCTTTCGCTTCCCTGCCCTTCGAATCGAGCGCGCGTTCGGTATCACGCGCGTTTTTGGAACGGCGAGTTCGGATTCTTTATCGTCCTATTGTGATAAGAAAAGTTATCCAGATGGTAGTGTTTCGTGATCCAACTGCGTGTTCCGCGACAGAAGAATCGACGCGCCGCGCGCCGCGAATCCGTACTCGTCGAACCACCCGGCGCGGTGTCGTCGCGCGACACGTAACGTCTCCGTTTCGAATGCGCTCGTTGTCCGTGCAAGCGCAGGCCGTCGGCGGGTCGCTCGCGATCGGGGCCTGCAAAGCTGGGAGAGACGGTGCGCTGTATAAAGCGGAATAATGACGAGGCGCCTGTTCGCTTTAGGGAAACGTTGAGCGGACGACTGCTCCGCTTTCCCGCGGCCTTTCCGGAATCGTTCGCCGTTCGTCGATGTCCGGCCATCATCGCCGGACCGCCCGAAAGCCTTGTCCAGCAAGGCGCTACACGATCCAGATACATTGAAATACAAAATATCGTATGCGATTTAATCGAATGCGCTTGACCTGGCTGGCCGTCAGGCGGAAACTGCGTCGCATGCGATCGAATCGCATCTGAGACAAACCTACCGACGGAGCAAACGATGAGCAAGATCGACAAAGTGCTGTACACGGGCAAGACGCATACGACTTCCGGCGGCCGCGACGGCGCCGCGCGCAGTTCCGATGGCCGCCTCGACATCCAGTTGTCGTCGCCGGGCAGCGCCGGCACCGGCACCAACCCGGAGCAACTGTTCGCAGCCGGCTGGTCGGCCTGCTTCATCGGCGCGATGCAGCTTGCGGCGCGCGCCGCGAAGGTGACGCTGCCGGCCGATCTCGCGGTCGACGCCGAAGTGGATCTCGGCACGGCGGGCAACGCGTACTTCCTGCAAGCCCGGCTGAACGTGAGCGTGCCGGGGCTCGAGCGCGACGTCGCGCAACGCATCGTCGACGCCGCCCACCAGACCTGCCCGTATTCGAAAGCGACGCGCGGCAACATCGACGTCGACATCCGGATCGCCTGAACGTTGCATCGGGCGGCCGAGCGCCGCCCTCCCGAATTCCCGATTCCTTTTCCATCGAGGTGAAACATGAAAGTCCAACTGATCGCTGCCCTGTTCGTCGCTGTTTCGGCTGCCGTTGCCGCTCCGGCGTTTGCCAATGAAGCTACCGTGACGCGTGCGCAGGTGCGCGCCGAACTCGCGCAGCTTCAACGCGTCGGCTATCCGCTGAACCGCGCGACCGACGCCACCTACCCGAACGATCTGCAGGCCGCGCTGACGCAGATCCACGCCGACGATGCCGTCGCGGCCAACGCCGCAGCGTCCGGCTACGGCAGCGACGGCGACACCGCGACGCAATCCGGTCGCCGGCACGTCGCAAGCGTGGCCGAGCGCTCGGTGTACTTCGGTTACTGAGCACACACGCGGTACGTGAACCCTGATTCCCTTTATCCCTGATTCCATTTTGTCGAGGTGAACGATGAAAACCCGATTGATCGCTGCCCTTCTCGTGGCTGTTTCCGCTTCTGCCGCCGCACCGGCGTTTGCCGACGAAGCCGTCGTGTCCCGCGCGCAAGTCCGCGCCGAACTCGTCCAACTGGCACAGGCCGGTTATCGGCCCGGCCGCGCGAACGATCCGCACTATCCGGACGACCTGCAGGCCGCGTTGACGCGCATTCATGCCAGCAACGCGGTGGCGGCCGATGCTGCGGCATCCGGTTACGGCAACGATGCCGCCGCCGCGACGCAGTCGGGTAGCCGGCCGGCGACGCGACTCGCCGAACGCTCGATCTACTTCGGTCATTGAACGAACGCGCGAACGGCGCCGATGGCCGGCGTGCGATGCGCAACCCCTGAATTCCTGAATCCCTGTCGAGGTGAATGATGAAGACCCAACTGATTGCCGCCCTTCTCGTTGCCGTGTCGGCTTCTGTCGCCGCACCGGTTTTTGCCGGCGAAAGCACTGTCACGCGTGCGCAGGTGCGTGCGGAACTGGCCGCGTTGCAGCAAGCCGGCTACCAGCCGAATCGCCCGAACGATCCGAACTACCCGGACAATATCCAGGCCGCGCTGAACCGGATTCGCGATGGCGGCGCCGTCGCGGCCGATACGCAGGCGGCCGGTTACGGCAGCGACGCCGGCGGCGCCACGCAGTCCGGCAGCCGAAACACGGTGCGTACAGCCGAGCGCTCGATCTATTTCGGCCATTGAGCGCGGTACGGCGAATTCGGCCGCCGAAGTCCACCATATAACTCGCATGCGATGTAATCGCATGCGAGTTATTATTTGCATCGTCCGGACTGCATCGTCAGCGCTACCTGTTCGCCTGATCCGGGATTATTCTGTGCGGCACCCCATCTTCCACCAAGGAGCCGCCGATGCCGGACGCCATGACCGGAAACGCGACAGGCGATGCGCACGTGCTCGACCGGGTCGTCTGGAATGCGCTCACGGGCAGGCAACGCCGTTTCGCGCTCGGCGAGGGTCGCGCGCTGCGGTTCCCGGCGGCCATCGCGCCGTTTGCCGCGATCGACGACACGAGCCCGGCGTCGTTCGGCGCGCTGTGCGAACTGATCGCCGCACACGGACCGGCGGCGCTCGTCACGCCGGACGAGATCGAGCCGCCGGCAGGCTTGTCGGTGATCCGGCGCGCGACGTTGCTTCAAATGACCTGGCAACGGACGTTCGATCCGACGCACGACGCGGAATCTGTCTCGCTCGGCGAAGCCGACGTGCCTGACATGCTCGCGCTGACCGCCGCCGCGCAGCCGGGCCCATTCGGTCCGCGCACGTTCGAACTGGGCCACTACGTCGGCGTGCGCCGTGAAGGCCGGCTGGCCGCGATGGCGGGCCAGCGAATGCAGGTCGACGGATATACCGAGATCAGCGCCGTCTGCGTGGATGCCGCGTTTCGGCGGCAAGGGCTGGCGACGCGGCTGATCCGGTCGTTGATCGCGACGATCGGTGCGCGTGCGGAAACGCCTTTCCTGCACGTCCTCACGACGAATCAGGTGGCGATCGCGCGCTATCTCGCACTCGGTTTCGTCGTCCGTCGCGAGATGCACCTGCTGGTGGTGGGCGACGCGCGCACGTGACAACGCGGCCGGCGCGATTCCCGCGTCGGCCGCTTGTCGTGTCTGGATATTTTTATGCTTCGGTCGACCGGATCAGGTTGCCGCGCAGCGTGACGATCGCCTTCTGCACCTTGGCGAACTCGTCCGGCTTCAGCCCGGTAGCTTCGACCAGGTTCATGTCGAGCCCCTTCTCGCGCACGCGGCGACCGCTTTTGGTCAGGCTGACGAGCACCTGGCGCTCATCGGACGAATCGCGATGCCGCTCCAGATAGCCCATCGCCCCGAGCTTCTTCAGGATCGGCGTCAGCGTGTTGGATTCGAGGAACAGCTTCTCGCCGAGCTGGCCGACGGTCTGGTTGTCCTGCTCCCATAGCGCAATGATCGTGATGTACTGCGTATACGTGAGGCCGAGCTCGTCGAGAATCGGCTTGTATGCCTTGCCGAACGCGAGGTTCGCCGAGTAGATCGCAAAGCACAGGAACTCGGACAGCTTCGGCGCGGCGGACGACGGGGTTTCGGTCGGTTTCATGGACTTCCTCCAGCGACGCGAACGGTCGCAGACGATCGCATTATATATCGCATGCGATCTTATCGGAAGCATGATAATCGGTGTCGATAGGCCGACGCCCGCCGCGTTCGCTCAGCCCGGCTTGCGGCGCTTGCCGGTTTGCTGACGGCTGACCGACAGCAACGTGCACTGCACCGGATGCGCGATTTCGGTCGCGAGGCCGCCCGCGGCAAACAGCAGGATCATCAGCCAGCGTTTCATGCGTCCTCCACGACCGAGAGGCTCGCACCGTCGGCGATCGTCGCATCGAGCGTAGTCGGATCGACGCCGTCGAGGCAGCCGAGATTGACGCGCCAGCATGCCGGGTCCTTGCGGGTCTGATGGAACGGATAGACGCCGCACCGGCTGCAGAAATAGTGGCGCGCGGTGTGCGTGTTGAAGCGATAGCACGTCAGCGCGCCCTCGCCTTCGACGATCGTCAGGCTGGCGGCGGCGAGCATCGGGCTCATCAGCGCGCCGCGCCGGCGGCACAGGCTGCAGTTGCAGCGGACGGCCGGCGTGATGGCCGCGCTGACTTCGAATTTGACGGCCCCGCAATGGCAGGACCCTTTGAACCAGGTGGCAGACATGATGGGCTCCGAAACGGTCATGCCTGCTTTATAGCGAACCCGCGCGCGGGCGTTGTATCGCACTGTATCGACGGTCGGCGCAGATACAGGACATTGCAAATCCGCGGCTTACGCGCTCGGTCCGGCACGTGCTGCATCCGCGCGATTGCCGCGCGCGTTTCGCGTTCGAGCGCCGCGAACGGCTCGGCTGCCGGCAGCGCGCGAGCCAGCAGTGCTGCCGGTCTCGCCCATTTGTGGACGACCCACGTTGCGCGACGCGCAACGTCGCCGCTTTCGTTGGCGGCGGGCTGCGGAATGTCGCGTGACATGCACAAACAGAACGGCCCCGCTCGATTGCTCGAAGCGGGGCCGACCGGATGTGCGGCTGCTTACGCCAGCGACTCGGCACATAACAGATTCGTGCATGCTCCCTGTCTTGCGGCCGGTTTCCGAATGCCGGATGGCCGCTGCTTCAACGCATTCGGATCGGCGGTGATGCAGGCAAGCCCGGCAAGCGGAAAAGCGGCTCAGGCTCAGTAAGCGGACATCTCGACGCAGGGATCGACCTTGGACGGCGAGCAGATGACCGAGTACTTGGCGCTTTCGCGCATCAGCGCTTCGCCTTCGTGCAGCGCGATCTTGATCTCGGGATGACGCTCGTACGCGAGGAAGGCCGAGCACACGACGGCGGACATCACGACGATAGAAAACACAAATTTTTCAAGGGTTTGGAAGCGTTCAGGCATGGTATGACCTTTCTCTCATGGCCGAAATTATACCGTGAGATAAGGGTTTTCCCTATAACCCTGTCTGCATACCGAGGATGCGTTCGAACGAGATGGGCACGACGCTCGCGCCCTTTTACCGGGGCAAGCGCGGCGCTACGGCCGGCAAGGCCCGCGCCGCCTATCCGGGGAAGAGAACGAAGGCTTGCCGCCCGCGCATCACTGCGGCGCCGACGCGCCGCTCGCCGCATTGCCCGGCCACGCCTTGCCGATATGGTCGATCAGCGACTTCGCGGTGCCCGTCACGATCGCCGCGTCGACACCCGACGTCTGCCACGAGCCGTCTGCTGCCTTCACGAAGGTCAGGTTCGCGCGCGACGGCGAGTAATCGGCGTTGCGCCACGTGACCACGACGTCGCACGAATACGTGCGATCGCCGAGCTTCTTGCAGTCGCCGTCGGGTTTCGCCGACACGACGTCGGCCGATACGGGCAGCGGCTGACCGAACAGCGCGTTCAGGCCGCCGTGGTTTTCCGCTTCGAGCGCGCGGCGCACGGCGGCGTCGACGTCGCTCGATCCGGGACCGTCGTGAAGCAGGTTGCAGGCGGCCAGCAGCGTCGAGGCGCCGGCGAGTGTCAGCAGCGTTTGAACCTTCATGGATATCCGTCGATCGGGGGAACGCCGCGTAGTCTGCAACGTCCGCGTGTCGTGCGCGGTATCCATTTGTAACCAATTGCACGCTGTCGGCAGCCCCGCGCGACTGTACGACGCCCTCGCCTACTGCCGCTCCTGCTTCACGCGGCTCACGAGCTGGGTCGGACTGACGAACTGCAGCGCGATCACGACCCACACGAGCGTGATGACCATGTAGATCATCGCCATCGCGTCGATCGACTGCGGCGCGCGCACGCCGGTCGAGAACACCGCGTAATACAGTGCGACGACGAGCGTCTGCGTGCTCGGGCCCGCGGTGAAGAACGTCAGCTCGAACATCCCGATCGTGCGCACCAGCACGAGCAGCCCGGCCGCGAGCATGCCCGGCACCAGCAGCGGCAGCAGCACGTAACGGAAATAGCGCCACGTGTTCGCGCCGAAGATGCGCGCGGCGGCTTCGAGGTTCGGATCGATCTGCTCGATGAACGGCGTCATCACGAGGATCACGAACGGCAGCGCCAGCACGAGGTTCGCGAGGATCACGCCCGGCAGCGTGCCCGCGAGCCCGATCTTGTACATCACGGTCGCCATCGGGATCCCGTAGGTGACGGGCGGCACCATCAGCGGCAGCAGGAACACCAGCAGCGCGAAGCGCTTGCCGCGGAACTGCACGCGTGCGAGCGCATATGCGGCCGGCACGCCGAGCGCGATCGACAGCAGCACGACCGCGCCGACCACCTCGACGGTCACCCACAGCACGCTCGCGAGCTGGAAGTCTTCCCACGCCTTCGCATACCAGTGCAGCGTGAAGCCTTGCGGCAACGGCGTGCCGAACCAGCGCGTCGCGACCGAATTCACCGCGACGGTGGCGATCAGCAGCATCACGTTCAGCAGGAAGAACGCCATCAGCGCCCACACGAGCGCCTTCCATGCGCGGCCGGCGAGGTTGCTTCTCATCCTGTGCGGTTTTCCCGTGTCGACGGGCCGCGCGTCGGGTGCATCGTGCTTCGGCGGCCACGTGCGAGCGGCATGATCGTCGGTCGCCATCAGCCCTTGCCTCCCGTCACCGCGCCCGTATAGAAGAAGCGGCGCGCGCCGAGCATCGACGCGACCACCAGCAGCTGCACGAAGCCCATCACGATCGCGATCGCCGACGCGAGCGAATAGTCGTAGCTCTCGAACGCGGCTTCGGCCGCCGCGATCGAGATCACGCGCGTCGGCCCGGCCGGCGCGCCGAGCAGCACGGCCGACGGAAATACCGAGAACGCCTGCACGAACGACAGGCACGCGGCCATCGTGAGCCCCGGCACGAGCAGCGGCAGGTAGATCTGCCGGAACTGCTGCCACGGGTTCGCGCCGAGCGTCGCGGCCGCGTGCGCGAGGGTCGGGTCGATGCCGCTGATGTACGACAGCATCAGCAGGAACGCGAATGGAAAGCCCGACACGATCAGCGACAGCAGCACGCCCCAGTAGTTGTGCGTGAGGCGCACTTCGTCCGTGTACAGGTGCAGCCCCTGCAGCGCCTGTGGAAACCAGCCGTTCGGCCCGAAATACGTGAGCATCCCGTCGGCGACGAGCACCGTGCCGAGCGTGACGGGAATCACGAGCAGCGTCGTGACGAACTTCTGGTATGGCGAGTTGCGACGCAGCGCGAATGCGACGGGCACCGCGATGCCGACATTGAGCAGCGTCGCGGGCACCGCGAGCTTCAGCGTGACGAGCACGGTCGGCCACATCGCGGTGTCGGTGAAGAACTGCACGTAGTTCGCGAGCGCGCCGCCGCCGTTCATCGGCTGGAACGACAGCACGAGACCGTACGCGAACGGATAGATGAACAGCGCGGCGATGAACGCGAGCGCCGGCGTGACGAGCCAGGCTTTCGCGTCGCGCGCCGCGCCGTCGGTCGCGAGCGTGCTCATGCGGCCTCCGGGCGAGACGCCGCCATGCATGCCGCTTGGCGCAGCCCGTTCATTGCACGTCTCCCGGATAGACCAGCGTCCGTGCCGGCGCCACGCGCAGCCGCAGCGGTTCACCTTCCGCGAACTCCCCGGCCACACGCGCCCAGATCGCGCCGAACGGCGTGAGCGCGCGGATCAGCGAGTCGCGCCCGCCGTACTCTACGGTCTCGACGGTCGCGTCGAACGCGTTGTCGGCGCCTTCTTCCGCGCGCTCGACGTCGTCGGGGCGCAGCGCGACCACGACGCCCTTCGCGTCGAAGCCGGCCATCGGCACGCCCGCGAGGCGCACGCCGCCCGACGCGACACTCACGCGATCGCCTGCCATTCCTTCGAGCGTAAACGGCAGCACGTTGCGATAGCCCATGAAGCGCGCGACATGCAGGTTGTGCGGGCGCGTGTACACGTCCTTCGGCGACGCGACCTGCTGCACGACGCCCTCCTTCATCACGACGATGCGGTCGGCCATCGACAGCGCCTCGTCCTGGTCGTGCGTCACGTAGATCGTCGCGCGTTCGAGCTGCGTGTGGATGCGGCGAATCTCCGCGCGCATCTCGATGCGCAGTTTCGTGTCGAGGTTCGACAGCGGCTCGTCCATCAGCACGAGCGGCGGCTCGATCACGATCGCGCGCGCGATCGCGACGCGCTGCTGCTGCCCGCCCGACAATTGCCCGGGCAGCTTGCCTTCGTGGCCGACGAGTTGCACGAGCTCGAGGGCCTGCTGCGCGCGCCGCCGCGTTTCCTGCTTCGGCACGCCGCGCATCTTGAGGCCGAAGCCGACGTTGTCGAGCACCGACATGTGCGGAAACAGCGCGTAGTTCTGGAACACCATCCCGAAGCCGCGACGCTCGGGCGGCAGCACGTCGATGCGCGTGTCGTCGAGCCAGATGCCGCCGCGCGTGAGCGGCTGCAACCCGGCGATGCAGTTCAGCGCGGTCGATTTGCCGCAGCCCGACGGGCCGAGCAGCGCGATGAACTCGCCGCGCCGGATCTCGAGGTCGAGCCCGTTCAACGCGGCGACCTGTGCGCCTTGCGCATTGGTGAAACTGCGGCACACGCCGTCGAGCCGCAACCGTTCGAAACCGTGCTTCATTCCACGAACTCCATCGACGCGGGCGCCGCGGCGCCCGCCGGTTCAGCCGTCACTTCGATTTCTGCGAACCGATCTCGCGATCCCACTTCTGGAACGCGGCGACCATTGCCTGCGCGCTGAGCGGCTGCACGTGCGGTCGATCGGCGAGCAGCTTCGCGTATTCGGGGCGACCGAACTTGCGAACGACTTCCTGGCTGTGCGCGGGCGCCATCTCGAGCGTCACGCCCTTCACCGCCGGCCCCGGATAGAAGTACCCGTCGTCGTAGGTCATCGCCTGCTGCGCCGGTTCGAGCAGGAAATTCATCAGCTTGAACAGCACGTCGAGCTTTTCCTTCGGCACGCCCTTCGGGATCACCATGTAGTGCGCGTCGTTGACCCACGTCATGTTGTCGAACGCCTGGATTCTGAATTCGGCCGGCACGATGCCGAGCGCGCGCGGGTTGAGGTCCCAGCCGGTGACGGTCACGGTCATGTCGCGCGTGCCTTCGCCGAGTTCCTTCATCACCGCCGACGTGCCGCCCGGGTAGTACGGCACGCAGTCGTTCAACTGTTTCAGGAATGCCCAGGTCTTGTCCCAGCCGTTGATCGGGTCCTGCGGATTCTTGTCGCCGAGCACGTACGGCAGCCCCATCAGGAACGTGCGGCCGGGGCCCGAGTTCGCCGGGCGCGCATAGATCAGCTTGTTCGGGTGCGCCTTGCACCAGGCGAGCAGTTGATCGGGGGTCTTCGGCGGGGCGCTCACCTTCGCGGGGTTGTATTCGAGCAGCGGGCCGGCCGGCATGTAGGTGACTTCGAGACCGAAGCCCTGCGCGAGATCCTGCATCTTTCGCGGGCCGGGCGCGTACTTGTCGAGTACGCCGGGGAAGGCGGCCGCGTTGTCGGGCAGGAGCTTCTGCCACAGGTTCTGCTCGATGCCGGCGGCCAGCGCGTCGGTGCCCGTCAGCACGAGGTCGATGTCGGAGCGCCCCGCCGCCTGCATCGCCTTGATCTTGCCCGGCAACTGCGGCGCGGGTGCGTTCGTGAACGTGACGTTCGCGACGAGATTCGGATTCTTCTCCTTGAACGCCTCGATGGCCTTCTGCGTGAGCTGCAGGTTGCCTGCGACGTCGACGATGTTCAGCGATACGGGGGCAGCAACGGCTGCGGCGGCCGACAGCGCGAAGCCCAGTGCGAGTGCGATCCGGCGGACACGGCGAGCGATCGGGGTGGTGTTCATGTCTCCTCACTTCGGTCGGTGGATGGGACCTTTCTTGTCAGGAAATCATGACGGCGTTATACGATGTCGGTCAACAAAAAACCACGGAATCCGGGGCGGGACTTTCCCTGACAAAAACCCTTCTGCGGTGAGGCGATCCGGCAGGCAGAATGAGCGCCAAGGGCCGAAATGGAGCGCTGAACGATATGAGTTAGGACATCGTATATCGATGCGAGATCAGGCTGAAACCGGGCGGCGACCAAGCACAACCGGCATATTTCGCGGGATGGAATGCCAGGCCCGACGGACGTCCGGCGCGAGTAATCGAATCTTCGTGCCCGTTGTTTATCGACGAGTGGCCATTGGCGGGGACATGGTGAGAAAATGCCCCGGCGGGCCCCGCTTTCAGCGAGACAGGGACAATTCCCAGACCGCACTGAAATACTCGGCCAGTTCCTCGTTCGTCACGCTGCCGTCGGCAACATCGACCATGAGATCTTCGAGATCGGCTAGACGAGGAATCGAGATGCCCTGTCGTTCCATATACGTCAACGCACAAGTGAGGCCGGTACGCTTGTTTGCATCATTGAACACGTGGCCCCGTGCGATTGCGACGGCATAGGTCGCCGCAATGCCGAACACGTCATCGAGCCCCGCGTAATGGACATGATTGTCGACGCGTTGCAGGGCGGCCTCGACTCCGCCCCGGCCTGCATGCGCGAAACCGCCGAGGCCGCCGAGATCGCGGATGATCTCGTCGTGGATGGTGATGACGTAGTCGAGATCCAGCAAATCAGCGATCCTTCAACGCGATTAGTACGTCCCGGTGTTCCGAAATGACTTTTCGCGCCGCGCGAAGCACATCGCCTTTCTCGGTCTCGGTCGAAGCCTTGACCTCCGTCGTGGGACGAATGATTGCGCGGGGTTTCAGTTCAACCCCGTACAGCACCTTTCTCTTGGGAGCCATGACAGATACCCGCTAAAAAAAACGATAACAATCAGCCGCTTACCCCGTTGTCATACGGGTGGCCATATCACCGGCAATCATAGCACCCGACGAACCGGCGAAGGAGGCCCGGGACGGGCAAACGGTATCGGTGCGTCAATCCCTCGGACCGGAGCGACCTTCTCCGAGCGCGATCGTCTCGTTGGCCAGCCGCTCCGCATCACGCCACTCGCCGTAGCGGGATGCCGGATTAAGGTGCCCGACCTCGCCGAGATGGACGAGCTGGCTACCCACCCGGCCGTCAGCGTCTCGATGCGTTCGAAGCGCGAGCGGATCGTTGCGGCTTTCGACGACGATGCTCGGGAATGGCAGACGCGCAGCCGGGCGGTACAGGCGCAGGCGTGGCCAGCCCCTGCATCGATTTCCCGGATCGGCTACAGTGGGCGCTTTCGGCGCGCACCGCCCCGCCGCCGCGCCCTGAACCGTGCGCGAGCACGGCGGCACGGGCGGGCGCGGATCATTCACTTCGACGAGCGAACCTTCATGCCCGATCTGTCCGCCTTCCCGATCACGCACAAGTGGCCGGCCCAGCACCCCGACCGTCTCCAGCTCTACTCGCTGCCGACGCCGAACGGCGTCAAGGTGTCGATCATGCTCGAGGAAACCGGCCTGCCGTACGAGCCGCACCTCGTGCGCTTCGACACGAACGACCAGATGTCGCCCGAATTCCTGTCGCTGAATCCGAACAACAAGATCCCCGCGATCATCGATCCGAACGGCCCCGACGGCCAGCCGCTGCCGCTGTTCGAATCGGGCGCGATCCTGATCTATCTCGCGGACAAGACGGGCCAGCTGATCCCGAAGGATCTCGCGGGCCGCTACGAGACGATCCAGTGGGTGATGTTCCAGATGGGCGGCATCGGGCCGATGTTCGGCCAGGTCGGCTTCTTCCACAAGTTCGCCGGCCGCGACTACGAGGACAAGCGCCCGCGCGACCGCTACGTCGCCGAATCGAAGCGCCTGCTCGGCGTGCTCGACGCGCATCTCGCGAACCGCCAATGGGTGATGGGCGATACCTACACGATCGCCGACATCGCGATCTTCCCGTGGGTGCGCAACCTGGTCGGCTTCTACGAAGCGGGCGATCTGGTCGGTTTCAACGAATTCCGGCACGTCAAGCGGGTGCTCGACGCGTTCGTTGCGCGGCCGGCCGTCGCGCGCGGGCTCAATATCCCGGCGCGCGATTGAGACCGGGCAGCAGCGCGGGCTCGCCGTGTGCGGCCCACGCGCTGCTCGAGCCAGGCCCGCCGCATTGCGCGGCGGGCATTTTTTTGCCCGTGCGGTGCGCCGGCGTCACGCATCCGGCGGCGCTACTTTCCGCCACGCGCGTCCGGCGCAGGATTTTCCAGCCCCGCCAGCAGCTTGCCCAGCAGTTGCGACAACTGCGCCTGTTCGGCCGCCGACAACGCGGCCAGCAGGTCGCGCTGGTTGTCGATGTGCGCGACGACCGCTTCGTCGATCAGCGCACGCCCGGCGTCGGTCAGCGCGACCAGCGTGCCGCGCCCGTCGGCCGGGTTCGGCCGGCGCTCGACCCAGCCGGCCTTCTGCAGCCGGTCGATGCGCGCGGTCATCCCGCCCGACGACATCATCAGCGCGTCGTACAGCGCGGTCGGCGTCAGCGCGAACGGCGCACCGCTACGCCGCAGCGTCGCGAGCACGTCGAATTCGCCCGGCTGCATGCCGTAGCGCGCGAACAGAGGATTGAGACGGTCGCGCGCAATCACGAGCGCGGCTTCTTGCAGCCGCCCCATCACGACCATCGATGTCGCGTCGAGATCCGGGCGCTCCGCGCGCCATTGCGCGAGCGCATGCTCGGCTCGATCCATTAACCCTCCTCGGCTTGCCAGTTATCTTGACGTCGAGATAAATAGTCATTTATCTTGATATCGAGATACTTTACCTGAAAAACGCGCGGCGCCTCGCGGGCGGCCGCGCACCGATATCGAGGGCCTTGCATTGAATCGCTTCACTTCCCCCGGATGGCGGCTCGGCGCGATCGTGCTCGTCGGGCTGAACCTGCGGCCGGCGCTCGCCGCGGTCGGCCCGTTGCTCGACATGATCCAGCGCGCGACCGGTATCGGCGACGGCGCGGCGAGCCTGCTGACGACGATCCCGATTCTGCTGATGGGGTTCGGCGCGCTGAGCGCGCGGCGCCTGCAGCGCATCGCCGGGATCGCGGGCGGCGTGTGGCTCGGCGTCGCGTTGATCGGACTGGCTTGCGCCGCGCGCGTCGGTGCGCAGCATGCAGGGTTGCTGCTCGCGAGCGCGTGCTGCGCGGGCGTCGGAATCGCGATGGTGCAGGCGCTGTTGCCCGGCTTCGTGAAGGCGCATTTCGCGACGCGCATCGGCGGTGCGATGGGCGTCTACTCGACGTCGATCATGGGCGGCGCGGTGCTCGCGAGCGTCGTCGCGCCCTTCGCGGCGGCGCGCTGGGGCTGGCTCGTCGCGCTCGCGGGCTGGGCGTTGCCGGCGGCGCTCGCCGCACTGGCCTGGCCGCTGGCGAGCCGTGGCGGTGACGCGCCGGCCGGCGGGCCGCTGTCGGTATCGAATGCGCGGCCGTCGCGTTCGCCGCGCGCATGGCGGCTCGCGTTGTTCTTCGGCATCGCGACGGGCGCCTACACGCTCGTGCTCGCGTGGCTGCCGCCGTACTACATGCGGCTCGGCTGGTCGCCGACCGCGGCCGGCAGTTTGCTCGGCGGCGTGACGCTCGCGGAAGTGGTCGCGGGATTGACGATTGCCGCGACGATCGACCGCCTGCCCGATCGCCGGCCCGCGCTGCATGCGGCGATCGCGTCGCTGTTCGTCGGGTTGCTGACGATGCTGGCCGCGCCCGACGCACTCGCGTTGCCGGCCGCGCTGCTGCTCGGCGCGGGAATCGGCGCGCTGTTTCCGCTGTCGCTGATCGTCACGGTCGACCACGCGGCCACGCCCGCCGATGCCGCGTCGCTGACGGGGTTCGTGCAGGGTGTCGGCTACCTGGTCGCCGGGTTGTTTCCATTCGCGGCGGGTGTCGTGCGCCAGCATCTCGCGGACCTGACGCCCGCGTGGGTCGCGATGGCGTGCCTGTGCGTCGCGCTATTCGCGCTGGCGGCGGGGTTTGCGCCGAAGCTGGCGCGGCACGTGGCGCGGGTCTGAGCGACGCGGGCGCGGGTGCGTTCAGCCCGTGCTTGCGTACAGCGTCGAATCCGCGAACCCTTCGGCGTCGAGCACGCGACCGATCAGGATCAGCGCGGTGCGCTCGATCTGCGTGCCCTGCACCTTGCCGACGATGTCGGCCAGTGTGCCCGTCACGCGTTCCTCGTCGGGCCAGCTCGCGCGATAGATCACCGCCACCGGGCAATCGGCGCCGTAATGCGGCAGCACTTCGTCGACGATGCGCGCGAGATGGCGCACGCCGAGATGGATCGCGAGCGTCGCGCGGTGCGCGGCGAGCGAGCCGAGCGCTTCGCCTTCCGGCATCGTCGTCTTGCCCGCGAAGCGCGTGAGGATCACCGTCTGCGCGACGTCGGGCAGCGTCAGCTCGACGCCGAGCGTCGCCGCGCACGCGGCCGTGGCCGTCACGCCCGGCACGATTTCGTACGGAATCCCGAGCGCTTTCAGGCGGCGGATCTGCTCGCCGATCGCGCCGTACAGCGATGGGTCGCCCGAATGCACGCGCGCGACGTCCTGCCCTTTCGCATGCGCGGCGGCGAGCAGCGCGACGATCGCGTCGAGATCGAGGTCGGCCGTGTTGACGACCTGCTCCGCGCGATGACCGTCGAGCACGGCGGCCGGCACGAGCGAGCCCGCATACAGGATCACCGGGCACGTGCGCACGAGGCGCTGGCCCTTTACCGTGATCAGCTCCGGGTCGCCGGGGCCCGCGCCGATGAAATACACCGTCATCGAAATTTCTCCGTCAATTCGTGGGATGACCGCTGCGTCGCGTCAGGCGCGCGCGGCCGGATCGAGTGCGTCGACGAGCGCCCGGACCGAGTCGAACGCGCGGTCGGCATCGGGCAGCGGCGGCCGGCGCAGCATCACGACCGGCAGCCTGCGTTCGCGTGCGACGTCGAGCTTGGCCTCCGTGGCCGCGCCGCCGCTGTTCTTGCTGACGACGACGTCGATCCCCGCCAGTGCGAACAGCGCACGCTCGCCGTCGGGCGTGAACGGCCCGCGCGCGGCGACGACCTGTGCGCGGGTGTTGCCGGGATGCGCATCGAGGCAGCGCACGAGCCAGAACTGGTGCGGCGGGATCGTGTCGAGATGCGCGAGCGGTTCGCGGCCGAGCGTGAACAGCGGACGCCTGAACGGCGCGAGCGCGGCCTCGATGCCGGCCCAGTCGTCGACCATCCGCCAGTCGTCGCCCGGTTGCGGCGTCCACGGCGCGCGGCGCAGCGCCCATAGCGGCACGCCCGCGTCGCGCGTCGCCGCCGCGGCGTTCGCGCTGATTTGCGCGGCATACGGATGCGTTGCGTCGATCACGAGGCCGATGCCGGCGTCGCGAAGATACGCGGCGAGCCCGGCTGCGCCGCCGAAACCGCCGACGCGCACGTCGCAGCGCAAGTCGTCGGGCGTCTTGCCGAGGCCGGCGAGACTATAGACATGATGCGGGCCGAGCGCGCGCGCGATTTTCAGCGCATCGCCGGTGCCGCCGAGCAGCAGGATGCGCGGGCTCATCGCGCCTCCCCGACGAAGCGGCCTTGCCGGTCGATCGCGAACATCTCGACCGCGACCGACGGCGGCACGATGTCGCGCGCCACCTGCAACGCATGTGCGCAAACGAGATCGCCGAGCGGCACGCCGTCGGCCTGCGCGAGTTTCAACGCTTCCTGGCTCGTGTTCGCGGCGCGCATCGCGGCCTGCAGCGCATCGCCCGCGCCGGCTTCGGCCGCCCACTGCGCGAGCAGCGGCAGGTCGATGCTCGAATGGCGGCTGTGCAGATCGAGATGGCCGGCCGCGAGCTTGCTCAGCTTGCCGAAGCCGCCGCACATCGACAGGCGCGCGACCGGCGCGCGCCGCAGGTGCTTGAGCACCGCGCCCGCGAAGTCGCCCATCTCGATCAACGCCATGTCGGGCAGACGGTAGTGCGCGCGCATCGCGTCCTCGCTCGCGTTGCCCGTGCAGGCGGCGATGTGCGCGATGCCGTTCGCTCGCGCGACGTCGATGCCCTGATGAATCGACGCGATATAGGCCGAGCACGAGAACGGCCGCACGATGCCGGTCGTGCCGAGGATCGACAGCCCGCCAACGATGCCCAGGCGCGGGTTCATCGTCTTCAGCGCGAGCGCCTCGCCGCCGTCGACGCCGATCGTCACGTCGAAGCCGCCCGCGTAGCCGTGTTCGGCGGCGAGCGCTTCCAGGTGCGTGGTCATCATCCGGCGCGGCACCGGGTTGATCGCCGGCTCGCCGACCGGCAGCGTCAGCCCTGCCCGCGTGACCGTGCCGACGCCCGGCCCGGCATGAAAGCGCACGCCGGGCGCCGCCGCGAGCGCGACGCGCGCGAAGATCAGCGCGCCGTGCGTGACGTCCGGATCGTCGCCGGCATCCTTGATCGTGCCGGCTTCGGCGCCGTCGGCCGTGGCGCGGCAGAATTCGAGCCGCATCATCACGCGCTGCCCCTTCGGCAGCACGATCTCGACCGCGTCGTCCGCATGGCCCGCGAGCAGCAGTCGCGCGGCCGCGAGCGACGTCGCGGTCGCGCAACTGCCGGTCGTGTAGCCGAAGCGCAGCGGCGCGGGCTGTTCGGGAGTTTCGTCGCGCATCACGCGTCCGTTGCGTTCGACGGATTCAGAGTCGACGAGCCGGCCGCGTCGGGCTTGCGCACGTCGTACAGCGTGACCGGCAGCGGCTGTCGCCACGTGTCGAAACGGCCAAGCGGTTCGGCATGTGCGAGCGACACGCGCGTGAGCGTGCCGCCGTGCACGTCGCGCCACGCGGCGAGCGCCATCTCGCCCTGCAGCGTGACCGCGTTCGCGACCAGCCGGCCGCCCGGTTTCAGCGACGCCCAGCACGCGTCGAGCACGCCGGGCGCCGTCGCGCCGCCGCCGATGAAGACCGCGTCGGGCGCGGCGAGCCCCGCGAGCGCTTCGGGCGCACGACCCGCGACGAGTTGCAGGCCCGGCACGCCGAGCGTCTCGCGGTTGTGTTCGATGAAGCGCTGCCGCTCCGCATGCGCTTCGATCGCGATCGCCTGGCACGATGGATGCGCGCGCATCCATTCGATGCCGATCGAGCCGCTGCCGGCGCCGACGTCCCACAGCAGCTCGCCGGGCGCGGGGGCGAGGCGCCCGAGCGTCATCGCGCGCAGGTCGCGCTTGGTGAGCTGGCCGTCGTGGCGGTACGCGTCGTCGGGCAGGCCGGGCGTGAGCGCGCGGCGCGGCGCGTCGGGGCCCGCCCGGCAGTCGAGCGCGACGAGATTGAGCGCGGCGGTTTCGGCGACGCTCCAGTCTTGCGCGAGGCCATCGATCCGTCGCTCGAGCGGGCCGCCGAGGTGTTCGAACACGCTGACGCGCGTCGGCCCGAAACCGCGGGCGGCGAGTTCGGCCGCGACGGCGGCCGGCGTGCGGCCGTCGGCGCTCAGCACGAACAGGCGCCGGCCCGGCAGCAGATGGCGCGCCAGCGTCGCGAGCGGCCGCCCGACGAGCGAGACCGCGCCCACGTCCTGCAGCGCCCAGCCGAGGCGGGCGGCCGCGAGCGACAGCGACGACGGCGCGGGCAGCACGCGCCATTCGTCGGGAGAAAGCGCGCGGGCGAGCGTCGCGCCGACGCCGAACAGCATCGGGTCGCCGCTCGCGAGCACGCACACGGGCGCGCCGCGGCGCGCGAGCAGCCCCGACAGGTCGAACGGCGACGGCCATGCTTCGCGCGTCGCCCGCAGCCGTGCGGGCAGCATGTCGAGATGCCGTTTCGCGCCGACCACGCGTGTCGCGTCGAGCAACGCGCGCCGCGCGTGGCGTCCGAGCCCCGCGTAACCGTCGTCGCCGATGCCCACTACCGTCAGCCACGCCGTCATCCACCCTTCCCCATCGTTCGATTTCATCGTGTCGCCGCGCGGCCCCGAAAGCGCCGATGCGGCCGTCCGCATTGCGAAATACGGCATGGTACCGTGTTCCACTCCGCGTTTCATCCGGCCGCCTGCTCGCGCCCGGGCATTGCCCGTTTCGCCCGCCGCGAACGGCCAGCCGGTCGCGAATCGTGGTCGAAATCGGGTATCCTACGGCCGTTCGTTCGCCGGTGCCCTTCGGGGCCGAAGAGGGAACACAGGGCGCACCGCGCGCCGCTGTGGCTGCCCCCGCAACTGTAGACAGCGAGCCGATCCCCCCTCATGCCACTGGTTTCACCGGGAAGGCCGGGAGCCGGCGCCGACCTGTCAGCCAGGAGACCTGCCGGCCAGAAAGTGCGTGCGTGCCAGTCGGCGTCGGGCGGGGTGTACCGATGCGTTGGCCGCGGCGCCACACTGTTCCGGTATCCCGTTGAGTTCCGCTCCCGATTCGATTCCTGCGTCGTCCGTCGTGCGCCCGTCGGCCTGCCCGGGGCTCGTGCGCGTGGTCGCGGCCGCCGACGGCGGGCTGTGCCGGATCAAGCTGCCGGGCGGCCGGCTCGACGCGCGCCAGGCGCGCGCAATCGCCGCCGCCGCGCGCCTGTACGGCTCCGGCGCGATCGATGCGACCAATCGCGCGAATCTCCAGTTGCGCGGCATTCGCGACGGTGCGGCCGATGCGCTGACGCGCGCGTTGCTCGATGCGGGGCTCGGCCCGCGAGCAAGCGCCGACAACGCCACCATCGTCAATGCGGCCGCGCTCGCGGCGAGCGACGACGTCCGCAACGTGATGCTGAGCCCGCTTGCCGGGCACGACCCCGCCGCACTCGTCGACAGCCACGCGCTCGCCGTGCCGCTGCTCGACATGCTCGCGAGCGAGCCGCGCCGCGGCGAATCGTCGCCGAAATTCTCGATCCTGCTCGACGGCGGCGAAACGGTCGCGGCGCTCGATCATCCGCACGACATCTGGCTGGCCGCGTGGCGCCGCGGCGACGGCGCGGTACGTCTCGCAGCGGGACTGGCCGGCTGTCCGCCGGCGGCGCACGGCGATCGGCCCGCTTCGGTCGACGTGTCCGCGGACCAAGGCGTGGCACTGGTTCGCGCGCTGCTGCTCGCGTTCCTCGATCTCGCGCCGGCCGACGTCACGCGGATGCGCGCATTGCTTGCGACGTGCGACGAACGCACGCTGCTGGAACGCGCGCAGCACTACCTGCCCTTCCCGCTCGCGGCCGATCCGGCGCTTGCCGACTGGCGGCGCACGCGCGTCGACCCTGCGTTGCGTTTCGGCGCGCGCCCGTCGCGCGACGCGGCGCGTTGCAGCGTCGGCGCGCAATTCGCGCTCGGGCGGCTCGACGCGGCGCAACTGGAGCAGCTCGCCGCACGGGCCGAAGCCGATGGCGACGGCACGCTGTCGATGACGCCGTGGCAAGGCGTGTTCGTGCACGGCGTGCCGAACGAGCGTGCGGCTGCGACGCGCGACGCACTCGCGTCGCTCGGCCTCGTGTGCGCGTCGTCCGACCCGCTGGCGATGCTCGTTGCCTGCACCGGCAGCACGGGCTGCGCGAAAGCGCGCGCCGACACGAAACGCGACGCACGCGCACTCGCCGCGCGCGTCGGCCATCCGCTCGACGTGCATCTGACCGGATGCGAGCGCCACTGCGCGCTGCCGCACCCGGCCGCCCATACGCTCGTCGCGGTGGCGCCCGCGCATTACGACCTTTACCGGCGCGACGCGGCCGCGGGCCTCGGCGCCCCGCTCGCGCGCCATCTGACGATTGATCAGGCCGCGGTCCGACTCATGGACGCGCGGCACAGCCAGGACACCACCGATGCTTGACTACATTCGCGACGGGCAGGAAATCTACCGCCAGTCGTTCGCGACGATCCGCGCCGAGGCCGACCTGTCGCGGGTTCCGCCCGATCTCGAGAAACTCGCGGTGCGCGTGATCCACGCGTGCGGGATGGTCGACGTCGTGTACGACCTGCGCTTCTCGGCCGGTGCCGGCGCGGCCGGCCGCGCCGCGCTCGCGGCCGGCGCGCCGATCCTCTGCGACGCGAGGATGGTCGCCGAAGGCATCACGCGCGCGCGGCTGCCGGCGGCCAATCGCGTGATCTGCACGCTCGGCGAGCCGGAAGTGCCCGACCTCGCACGGCACCTCGGCAACACGCGTTCGGCCGCCGCGCTCGAACTGTGGCGCCCGCATCTCGCGGGCAGCGTCGTCGCGATCGGCAATGCGCCGACCGCGCTGTTCCACCTGCTCGACATGATCGACGCCGGCGCGCCGCGCCCCGCGCTGATCCTCGGTTTCCCGGTCGGCTTCATCGGCGCTGCCGAATCGAAGGCGATGCTCGATGCCGACAGCCGTGGCGTGCCGTACGTGGCGCTGCTCGGCCGGCGCGGCGGCAGCGCAATAGCCGCCGCTGCGGTCAATGCGCTGGCCACGGAGGTCGAATGACGCGCGCGCGCGGACGGCTGTTCGGTGTCGGCGTCGGCCCCGGCGATCCCGAACTGATGACGATCAAGGCGCTGCGCGTGCTGCAGGCGGCGCCCGTGGTCGCGTATTTCGTCGCGAAGGGCAAGAAAGGCAACGCGTACGGCATCGTCGAAGCGCACCTGCTCGACGGGCAGACGCAATTGCCGCTCGTCTATCCGGTGACGACCGAGGCGCTGCCGCCGCCGCTGTGTTACGAGACGGTGATCGCCGATTTCTACGACACCGCGGCCGAGATCGTCGCGGCGCATCTCGATGCAGGCCGCGACGTCGCGGTGATCTGCGAAGGCGACCCGTTCTTCTACGGCTCGTACATGTACCTGCACGACCGTCTCGCGCCGCGTTACGACACCGAGGTGATCCCCGGCGTGTGCGCGATGCTCGGCGGCACGGCCGTGCTCGGCCAGCCGCTCGTCTATCGCAACCAGAGCCTGTCGGTGCTGTCGGGCGTGCTGCCCGAGCACGAGCTGCGCGAGCGCCTCGCGCGCGCCGATGCGGCGGTCGTGATGAAGCTCGGCCGCAACTTCGACAAGGTGCGGCGCGTGCTCGACGAACTCGGGCTCGCGAAGCGCGCGCTGTACGTCGAGCGTGCGACGATGGCAAACCAGCGCATCGTGCCGCTCGACGAGGTCGATCCGATGGCGTCGCCGTATTTCTCGCTGCTCGTCGTGCCGGGGGAAAAATGGCAAGGATGACGACACCGCCCGCGATCGTGATTCTCGGCGCGAGCGCCCTCGATACCGCGCGACGTATCCAGGCGCGCTACCCGGGCGCCCGTGTGCACGGGCTCGCGTCGCGCGTCGACGCGGACGTGCCGTTCGACGAACTCGGCGCGCACCTGCGCGAACTGTATGCGCGCGGCTTGCCGATCGTCGCGCTGTGCGCGGCCGGCATCGTGATCCGCTGCCTCGCGCCCGCACTCGCCGACAAGGGCGTCGAGCCGCCGGTACTCGCGGTCGCGGAGGACGGTTCGGCCGTCGTGCCGCTGCTCGGCGGGCTGACGGGCGTCAATGCGATCGCGCGCGAAATTGCCGAATGCGTCGGCGTCGCGCCCGCGATCACGACGAGCGGCGAACTGCGCTTCGGCGCGTGCGTGCTCAATCCGCCGGAAGGCTATGCGCTCGCCGATCTCGCGCAGGGCAAGCGCTTCGTGTCCGACCTGCTCGCGGGCGCGTCGACGCGCATCGACGGCGCCGCGCCGTGGCTCGACGCGGTCGCGCTGCCGCGCGATGCCGCGGCCGCACACGCGATTCGCGTGACGCCCGATGCGTGGCGCGGCGCGCGCGACGAACTCGTGATTCATCCGCGCAGCGTGGTGGTCGGCGTCGCCGCGGAGGCCGTGCATGCGGAACACGCGCTGGCCGAGCGCATCGCAGCTGCGCTCGATACGCAGGGTCTCGCCCGGCTGGCGCTCGCGGCCATCGTCGCGCCGGCGTCGGCGATCGGCGAATCCGCGCTGGAAGAAGCGGCGAGCACGCTCGACGTGCCGCTGCGTTTCGTCGATGGCGATAGCGACAGCGCCATGCCCGCCGACGCCGCCACGCTGCTCGCCCGCGCATTGCGCGTCGCCCACACGATGCGTGCGGCATCGCACGGCCTCGCGTGCGCGGTCGCCTCGCATCCGATCGATCCCGCGACGCTCGGCCGCGCACGCGGCCGCCTGACGGTGCTCGGTCTCGGCCCGGGCGGCGCCGCATGGCTCACGCCGGCCGCACGCGCGGCGCTCGCGGACGCGACCGACATCCTCGGCTATACGACCTACGTGAACATGGCCGGCCCGTTCCGGGCGGACCAGCGCGTGCACGGCACCGACAATCGCGAGGAAATGCAGCGCGCGCGCCATGCGTTCGAACTGGCGGCCGAGGGCCGCCGTGTCGCGGTCGTATCGTCGGGCGACCCCGGCGTATTCGCGATGGCCGCGGCCGTGCTCGAAGCGCTCGACGAAGCGCGCGACCCGCAATGGGCCGCGGTCGACCTGCGCGTGGAGCCCGGCATCTCGGCGTCGCTCGCGACGGCCGCGCAGGCCGGCGCGCCGCTCGGTCACGACTTCTGCGCGATCTCGCTGTCGGACAACCTGAAGCCGTGGGACGTGATCGAGACGCGCCTGCGGCATGCGGCGCAAGCCGATCTCGTGATGGCGTTCTACAACCCGATTTCGCGCGCGCGGCCGTGGCAGCTCGACCGGGCGCTCGATATCGTGCGCGCGTATCGCATGGCCGACACGGTGGTCGTGCTCGGCCGCGACATCGGCCGGCCGGGCGCGACGCTGTCGACGACGACCCTCGGCGCGCTACGCGGCGACCAGGTCGACATGCGCACGATGGTGATCGTCGGCTCGTCGACGACGCGGCGCTTCGCGATCGGCAACACGCGCGAATGGGTCTATACGCCGCGCTGGTATCGCTGACGGCCGCTGCGCCCGGCCGGCGCGCGTACCGCATCCGGCGGCGCTCGCGTGAATGCGCATGCGCGCGAGCCGGTAATCGGCATGCCGGCGCGTCGCCGGTTCGCTGGAACCGGTCCATGCGCACCGCGTCGCGCGATCGGCCGGAAAAAATGCCCGCCCTGCGTTTCGAAATGCGATCGAATCGGCAAGTTCGTTACGTATCGGGAATCGAATAACAAAAAGAAGAACACCTAAATTCCCTATTCGACGCGAATCCTCCAAGATAGGCACGCCGCCGGCGGGGCACGTGCCTGCCCCATCGGCGGCGATACGCAGGCCAGCGTATCCCTCTTCCACTTGGAGAACACAGAATGAACAACAATGCGTTGACGCGTTTCGTTCCGCGTGCGTTTGCCGCGGGTTGTCTGCTCGCGATGGCGAGCGTGTCGCACGGTGCCGGCGTCTATGCGCCCTATGTCGACGTGACGCTTTATCCGACACCGCTGATCGACCAGATCGGCGTGCGCCAGGGCATCCAGCAGTTCACGCTCGCGTTCGTGGTCGCGGGCAACGGCTGCGTGCCGTCGTGGGGCGGCGTGCAGCCGATCGGCAACGGCGCGAGCGGCGGCCTGCTGACTGCACTGTCCACGTCGATCGCGAGCTACCGCGCGAAAGGCGGCGAAGTCGCCGTGTCGTTCGGCGGTGCGAACGGCACGCCGCTGATGCAGGCGTGCTCGACGGTCCCCGCGCTGAAAGCCGCGTACCAGACGGTGATCGACACGTACGGCCTCACCCATGTCGACTTCGACATCGAGGGCGGGTCGCAGCAGGACACGGCGGCGCTCGCGCGCAACTTCCAGGCCGTCGCGCAACTGCAGGCCGACTACGCGGCGAAGGGCAAGCCGCTGCATGTGACGCTGACGCTGCCGACGATGCCGACCGGGCTCACGCAGGACGGCGTGAACGTCGTCAACGCGGCCATCGCGAACAAGACCGCGTTCGACGCGGTCAACGTGATGGCGATGGATTACGGCCCGGCGAACCTCGACATGGGCGCCGCGGCGATCAGCGCCGCGCAGGCGCTCTACTCGCAGCTCGACACGGCGTTCAAGTCGGCCGGCCAGCCGAAGACGAATGCGCAGCTGTGGCAGATGGTCGGCGTCACGCCGATGATCGGCGTCAACGACGTGCAGGGCGAGACGTTCACGCTCGCGAATGCGCAGACCGTGCTGAACGCGGCAGTCGCGAACGGCTACGGCTTCTTCGGCAACTGGTCGGTCGGCCGCGACCAGGCGTGCCCGTCCGGCGGCACGTATGCGTCGCCGACCTGCTCGGGCGTCGCGCAGCAGCCGTACGCGTTCGCGACGATCTTCAAGAAGCTCGACGGCAAGTGGGGCGCGGGCGTCACGCAGGACCCGAACTACGGCGGCGGCACGAATGGCGGCACGCCGCAGCCGGGCGCACCGTGGGCGGCCGGCCAGGTCTATACGGCCGGCGCGACGGTCACCTACCAGGGCACGACGTATCAGGCGCAGTGGTGGACGCAGGGCGACGTGCCCGGGCAGGCGGCCGTGTGGAAGCCGGTCGGCGGCGGCACGCCCGCGTGGTCGGCGACGACCGCCTACCAGGGCGGCACGTGCGTGACGTACCAGGGCGCGAAGTATTGCGCGAAATGGTGGACGCAGGGCGACAACCCGAGCGCAGGCGGCGTGTGGGTGAAGTCCTGACGTTGCGACGGGCCGGCGCGTGACGCGCGGCGGGCCGTTTTCGGCGTGGCTGACCGCACGCCGGCAACGGCCCGCTGCCGTCGCCGTCGGGTGCCGCCGCCCTACCCGCGTGCATGCTCGGCCAGCAGCCGCGCCTTCGCGTCGACGAGCAGCGCCGCATGCGCGTCGCGATGCTGGCGAATCCGCTCGGTCGGCCCGACGACCGACAGCCCGTACCAGTCGCCGTCGAGCATCAGCGCGACCGCGATCGCCGACAGTTCGGGCGCGCTCTCGCCGAAGTTCTCCGCCCAGCCGAGCTCGCGAAACCGCGCGGTCTGCGCGACGAGCGCCGGCAGGTCGGCCACCGTCGCGTCGGTGAAGCGGTCGAACGGCAGTTGCGCGCCGAGCGCCTGCTGCACGTCGCTCGCGAGTTCCGCGAAGATCGCCTTGCCGATCGAGTTCGCGTGCAGCGGGCGCAGCTCGCCCGGCTGGCGCGTATAACGGATCGCCTGCTCGGATTCGACGACGTCGAGGTAGGTGACCGACACGCCCTGGATCTTGCCGAGCACGGCGGTTTCGCGGGTCGCGTCGCGCAGCGCGACGAGGTGCGGATGCACGATGTCGACGACCGGGTCGGTCGCGTCGATCGCGGCGGCGACCGTCTGCAGGCGTCGCGTCGGATAGTAGCCGCCGCGCTTGCGCACTTCGTACAGATAGCCGCGGCTCACGAGCGTGCGCGCCATCGCGAGACAGCTCGACGCCGGCACGTTGAGCAGGCGCGCGAGTTCGGTCAGCGGCAGCGGCCGCCGTTCGGCGGCGAACAGCTCGAACAGGTCGAGCGTGCGGGCAACGAGTTTGACGTCCATGGCAAGCGCTTGATTCGGAACGGGAAACCGCGCGCCGGGCGAGCCGCCGGGTCGGTACGGTCAGTACGACTTCGGCAGCCCGAGCACCTTCTCCGCGATGTAGCACAGGATCAGTTGAGGGCTCACGGGCGCGAGCCTCGGAATCATACACTCGCGCAGGTAGCGCTCGACATGGTATTCCTTCGCATACCCCATGCCGCCGTGCGTCGCGATCGCCGTCTGACAGGCCTGGAACGCGGCTTCCGCGCCGAGGTATTTCGCCGCGTTCGCCTCCGCGCCGCACGACTGGCCCGCGTCGTAGCGCGTCGCGGCCTTCATCACCATCAGCCATGCGGCCTCGAGCTGCATCCACGCCTGCGCGAGCGGATGCTGGATCGACTGATTCTGCCCGATCGGTCGGCCGAACACGACGCGCTCGCACGCATACTGCGTCGCGCGGCGCAGCGCGGCCTGCCCGAGCCCGATCGCCTCGGCGGCGATCAGGATCCGTTCGGGGTTCAGGCCGTGCAGCAGATAGCGGAAGCCGTCGCCTTCGTTGCCGATCAGGTCGTCGCGCGACACGCGCAGGTTGTCGATGAACAGCATGTTCGAATCGACCGCCTTGCGGCCCATCTTCTCGATTTCACGCACCTCGACGCGCGAACGGTCGAGGTCGGTATAGAACAGGCTTAGCCCGTCGGTCGGCTTCGCGACCTGGTCGAGCGGCGTCGTGCGCGCGATGATCAGCATCTTGTTCGCCACCTGCGCGGTCGAGATCCAGATCTTGCGTCCGCTCAGCACGTAGTGATCGCCGTCGCGGCGCGCCTGCGTGCTCAGGTGCGTGGTGTCGAGGCCCGCGTCGGGCTCGGTCACCGCGAAGCACGCCTTGTCGCGCCCGGCGATCAGCGGCGGCAGGAAGCGCGCCTTCTGCGCATCGTTGCCGAACACCTGCACCGGGTTCAGCCCGAAGATGTTCATGTGGACGGCCGACGCGCCGGACAGGCCGGCGCCCGATGCGCTGATCGTGCGCATCATCAGCGCTGCCTCGGTCATCCCGAGCCCGGCGCCGCCGTAGGCGGGATCCATCGCGATGCCGAGCCAGCCGGCGTCGGCGAGCGCCGCGTGGAAATCGGCCGGAAACCCGCCCGCGCGATCGCGTTCGAGCCAGTAGTCGTCGCCGAAGCGCTCGCAGATTTTCTCGATCGCGCTTTCGATCGCGCGCTGGTCGTCGGTCAGGTCGAACTGCATGGTTTGCTCTCCAGGAAAACGTGAACGGCCGCGCCGCTTTCGCGACGACACCGGGCCGCCCCGGCCGTCGCGCCGACGAAAAACGCCTTCGGGCGGCCGGCACGCGGCGTCGGGGCAACGCGCACGGTCATAACGGAAACACGCCCGTCGCGACCGCGGCGAATACCATCAGCACGGTGGCGGCGAACAGGAACGGAATCGTGAATTTCTGGTGCTCGGCGAGCTCGACGCCGGTCAGGCCGACGATCAGGAACGTCGCGGGCGTAAGCGGGCTCACCGGAAAGCCCGTCGTCATCTGGCCGAGCAACGCGGCTTGCGCCATCTGGATCGGCGGCACGCCGAGCAGCTTGCCGCTTTCCGCGAGCACGGGCAGCACGCCGAAGTAGAACGAATCGGGATCGAACAGCAGGCTGAGCGGCATCGACAGCAGCCCGAGCACGAACGGCATGTGGCGCGCATGCTCGATGGGCACGTGCGCGACGACGACCTCGGCCATCGCCTTCAGCATCCCGGTGCCGGACATGATCCCCGTGAACGCACCGGCTGCGAGCAGCACGCTCGCCATCATCAGCGCGGCTTTCGCATGCGCGTCGATCCGCTCGCGCTGCGCCTGGACGTCCGGGTAATTGATCACGAGCGCGGCGACCGTGCCGAGCATGAACATCACCATCGGGTCGACGATGCCAGACACGAGCGTGACGAGCACGACGAGCGTCAACGCGACGTTGATCCCGAATCGCCCCGGCCGGCGCAACGCGCGTTCGGCGTCGGTCAGCTCGCGCGGCGCGATCGCGAGCGACGCCGCGCCGGCGCGGTCGAGCCCGAGCCGTTTCGCCTCGCGTACGCCGAGCACCCAGGCGGTGCCGAACACGAACGCGAGCCCCACGATCTGCACCGGAATCATCGGCGTGAAAATCGCCGAGCCGGGAATGTGCAGCGCCGCCGACGCGCGCAGCATCGGCCCGACCCACGGCAGGAAGTTGACGCCGGCCGCCATCGACGCGACGCACGCGAGGATGCGGCGATCCATCCCGAGCCGCGTATAGAGCGGCATCATCGCGGGCAGCGTGACGAGAAACGTGACCGCGCCGGAGCCGTCGAGATGGATCAGCAGCGCGAGCAGCGCCGAGCCCATCACGATGCGCGGCGGATGGCAGCCGATCACGCGCAGCACGCCGGCGATGATCGGGTCGAGCATCCCCGCATCGGTAAGGATGCCGAAAAAAAGAATCGCAAAAACGAACATCCCGGCGATCGGGCCGATGTTCTGTACGCCGTGCACGACGAACTTGCCGGTCTGCAGCCCGAAACCTGCCGCGAGCGACGCGGCCACCGGCACGACGATCAGCGCGACGAGCGGCGACAACCGCTTCGTGATGATCAGGCCGAACAGCGCGACGATGGCGACCGCGCCGATCCATGCGAGCATGATGCGTCTCCTCTTCTGCCGGTGCGCATGTCGGTGCATGTCGACGCGCGGGCCGGCGTGATGTCCGAATGACGGTGCGCGCGGCGCGCGGCCGTGCGCCGCGGTACCGCACGGCTGGCGGCCGCGATGCCGGTCAGCGCCGGCGGTCGTCGGCGTTGCCGTTGTCGTTGCCTTCGTCGTCCGCAAAAACCTGCGCCGCATGTTCGTTCAGCGCGGGCGGCGGACGCCGGTACGTCGCCGGCGTGCGGCCGAGCTTGATCGGCGACGCGATGCCGCGATGCCGGCCCAGCTCGATCTTCATCCGCCGATGCGCGACATGCGGGTGGTCGAGCGCCGCATCGAGCCCGAGCACGGGCGCGCACGGCACGCCGCGACGCATCAGTTGCTCGGCGAGCGCGGCGCCGTCGTGCGCGGCCAGCGCCGTTTCGAGCAGCGTGCGCAGCGCGGTGCGATGCTGACTGCGCGCGCGGTTGTCCGCGAAGCGCGGATCGTCGAGCCAGTCGCGCGTGCCGAGCACGTCGCACAGCGCGGAGAACTGCCCGTTGTTGCCGACCGCCAGGAAGATGTCGACGCCCGCCGTCGGAAAGCTGTCGTACGGCGTGATGTTCGGATGCGCGTTGCCGGTGCGCACGGGCGCCTTGCCGGAGTGGAAGAAGTTCGGCGTATGCGGATGAAGGATCGACAGCGCGCAGTCGAACAGCGTCGATTCGACGAACTGGCCGCGGCCGCTGGCGTCGCGCTCGCGCAGCGCCATCAGCACGCCGAGCGCCGCGTTCAGCCCCGTGACGAGATCGACGATCGGCACGCCGACGCGCAGCGGCGCGCCGCCGGCTTCGCCGTTGACGCTCATCAGCCCCGCGAGCGCCTGCACGGCCGCGTCGTAGCCCGGCAGCCCGCCCAGCGGGCCGTCCGCGCCGAAACCCGACACGCGGCAATGGACGAGGCGCGGAAACCGCGCATGCAGGGCGTCGAACCCGAGCCCCCAGCGCTCCATCGTGCCGATCTTGAAGTTCTCGACCAGCGCGTCCGCATGTTCGAGCAGCCCGAGCAGCCGCTCGCGATCGGCCGGCTGCGTCAGGTCGAGCACGATACCGAGCTTGTTGCGATTCACGCCGAGAAAGTACGACGCGGTGTCGCCGTCGAACGGCGGGCCCCACGTGCGCGTTTCGTCGCCGGACGGCGGTTCGACCTTGATCACCTCCGCGCCATGATCGGCGAGGATCTGGGTCGCGTACGGACCGCCCAGCACCCGCGACAGATCGATGATGCGCAATCCCGCCAGCGCGCCCTGCTGCTCGTGTTCCGCCATGCGTCTCGCTCCTGGTTCCGGTTGATCGGACTGCCGGTTCCGGCGGCCCGGCGCGTGCAGCGGGGTTGCTCCGGATTCGACGAATAATTCTTGTATGTGAATTTATATTCACACCCACGAATTATGTTGTCAAGCCCGGATGGACCCGGCTACCGCGCGGACGACGTCGGCGTGCACCAGGTGGAACGGCACCGAACGCGCGCCGGTTGCGGTCGCGCCCCGCCGTTGGCTAAGCTGGCGGGCGACATTCATCCCCCCATACAAGGCGGAACATTCATGAAACGGTTGTGGCTGGCGGCCTTCGTGCTGGCGTCGACGCTGGGCGTCGCGCACGCGCAAAACCAGACTTTCCACTTCGGCGAAGGACAAGCCGGCATGCCGGGCGCGGCGCCACACGCTGCCGCGCCGGCGGCCCGGCCCGCGCCCGCACGCCGGCACGTCACCGCGCCGTCGCCTCATCATCGGCGTGCGGTTCACAAGCGCCGCCATTCGCGCGGCGCGAAGCCGGCGCGCGGCGGGATCTACACGCACGCGTGACTGGCGTCCGTGGCGCGACCGCGGTGCACGCGATTGTCATGAACGGCCGGTAACATCGGCGCGGCGGCTTGCATGCCGTCGCCGCCTGCTGCCAGACCACGCGCAGCCGACGTGCCTTTCCTCCACGATTCAGCACCTGTTTTGCCAGAACATGAGCACCGGGCCGGATACCCTCCCCGTCAACAAGGAACGCGCCACGATCGTGTGCCGCCAGCGCAGCAGCGTGCTGCTGGTCGCGCGCACCGCGGCGCGCTGGTCGCTACCGGGCGGCACGATCCGGCGCGGCGAGACGCCGCTCGAAGCCGCGCTGCGGGAACTCGCGGAGGAGACGCGGCTGGAGGGGCTCGCGCTCGACTACGCGGTGCAGTTCGGCGGGCTGACGAAGCTGCATCACGTGTTCGTGGCCGACGTGCCGGCGCACCTGACGCCGCGCGCGAGCAACGAGATCGCCCGCTGCAAGTGGTTTACCGTCGACCGGCTCGACACGCTGCGCGCCAGCGTGCCGACGCGCAAGATCATCGAGTTGCTGCGGCTCGACTGTTTCTCTGCGCTCGCGAGCGGGCCGCTTCGCTGAGGCCGATGCCGGGTCGGCCTCCGACCGCGGCGATTACGCGCGCAGGAACGGGCCGGCCTTGCGTTCGAGCAGTGCGACGAGTTCGGGTTGCATGAACGCGTAGCGGTCGGGGATGTCGAGGCAGACGATCTTCCGGTGCTTCAGATGCGCACCGAATTGCGCCGACAGTCGCGCCTTGTGCGCGCGCTCCATCACGAACACGATGTCCGCCCAGTCGAGTTGCTCGGCGGACAGCCGCACGTCCGCGTCGGGCGCGAGGCCCGCGGAGTCGGTTTCGACGCCGGGCCACGCGGCGAACACCGCTTCGGCCGTCGGGCTGCGTAGCCGGTTGCGGCTGCAGATGAACAGTGCCCGTGTCATGTCGCTTCGCGGCTGCCCGAGCGGCCGGCTCAGCCCTGCGGAATCGTGCCCGGCCGCACGTACGCAAGCATGTGCGGCACGTAATCGGCCTTGCCGAGCTCGACGCCGTGATGGCGCAGGATCGCGTACGCAGCGATCGCGTGGAAGTAGAACTGCGGCAGCGCCCAGTCGCGCACGTACTGTTCGCCCGTCATGTCGAACGCGATCCCGTTCGGCAGTTCGAGCGTGATCGGCAGCGCTGCGCCGCCATCGAGCGCATCCGGCGCGAGTTCGCCGAGAAAGGCGAGCGTGCCTGCGATGATCGCCTGCGCATCGGCCGGCGAACCGGGTTGCGCATCGGCGTTCCAGCCCGCCTCGCGCAACGCGAGCAATGCCGCCGGCAGCGGTTCGCCGCGCAGCCGGTGGACCGGCTCCATCGCCTGGAAACACGAGAAACGCACCTGGGCGGCGAGCGGATACATGTCGGGCGCCAGCCTCAGCGTCATCGCCGCGTCGGGTTCGTCGCCGGCGGACTGCCGGTGCGCGACGGCCTTGTCGAGCCACGCGGACTGCGCACGCAGCATCTGGGTGTAGGTCGGAACGAGAAGTTGGGTCGGTGACACGCGTGCGCTCCTGTGCTGGGGTTCGCGCCACACGATAGCAGCGTCGGCGCAAACCTGCATCCTTGGTCGGGCGCGCCGTGTGCCGTCACGGCTTGCCGTGCCGCGCCAGGAACCGGTCGAGCTGCGACGCAAACGCCTTGCCGTCGCGCGCGCTGAACGGCGCCGGCCCGCCCGTGTCGATGCCCGCGCTGCGCAACTGGTCCATCATCGCGCGCGTCGACAGGCGTTCCTCGATGTTCTCGCGGCTGAACCAGTTGCCGCGCGGGTCGAGCGCGTGTGCGCCCTTGTCGAGCACGGCGGCGGCCAGCGGGATGTCGGCCGTGATCACGAGGTCGCCGGGTTCGGCCAGCTCGACGATGCGCGCATCGGCCACGTCGAAGCCGGCCGGCACCTGCACGGCCTTGATGAACGGCGACGGCGGCGTGCGCAGAAACTGGTTCGCGACCAGCGTCACGCAGATCTCGGCGCGACGCGCGGCGCGAAACAGCATGTCCTTGATGACGGCGGGACACGCGTCGGCATCGACCAGTACTTGCATGGCGGAGGTTTCCGGTGGGCAGAAGCAGAAGCGGCGATCATAGCGCACCGCCGGCCGGCCATCGGCCGCCGAGATCGGTGCGAAGCGCGTCGGCCGTCACCCGCTGCGCGCCCCACGACGCGGCGAGCCGTGCACCCTGCCCGATCCGCACGGCCGCATCGTCGAAGTCGACGAACACGACGTGATCGGCCGCCGCGGGTCTGGCTGGCGTGTCGCGCGTGCGCCCGTCGGACAACACCCATAGCCAGCGCGCTTTGCCGGGCTCGCGCCGCGCCGCGCGGGTGAGCAACTGCGCGGCGGCCGCGATGCCGTCCGCGAGCGGCGTACCGCCGCCGCCGTCGACCGGCTCGAGCCAGCGCGCATTCCACCAGCGCGGCACGGCCGGGCCGAAGCGCCGCACGGCGCCGTTGCCGCCGAAGCAGACCAGCGCGGTTTCGACACGCGCGTGCGCGGCCTGATCGAAATACGCGACGATCAGCCCCTTCGCGAGCGCGAGCCGTTCGTGCGACAGCATCGATGCCGAACAGTCGAGCACGAAGCAATGCAGCGCGTGCAGCGTGCCCGCGCGTTTCCCGTAGCGCAGATGATCGCGATGCAGCGGGCCGCCGCGCTTCGCGGCGAGCGTCGCCGGCCATGCGACGGCCGTGCCGGCGCGCACCGTGCCCGGCACGCGCGCGGCAGCGCCTGACTGCCATCGAGGACCGCGAATCGCGTTCGCGGCGGCGCCGGCTCGATGGCTCAGCGTTTTTTTAGCGGCAGCGGCACCACGCTTTTCACGTCGCGCAGCCCGGCCGGTTCGGGCGGCAGGTAGCCCCAGTCGGCCTGCGGTGCCGACACGCCGGCCGTCGGGTCGCCCGTTTCGCGCGGCCGGTCGTCGGGGCGCGGGTCCGGCGGCGCGCGACCGTCGCGTTCGCCATCGTGCTGCGACGACTGGTACGACGATTGCTGCGACGACTGCGGCCCCGCATGGCGCCGGTGCCGCAGCACGGCCTCGGCTACGCGCTCCACGTGCGACACCGCCACCGCGCCGGCCCGTTCCAGCGCGGCCAGCGCACGCGCGGCGCGCAGCATCACGAGATCGGCACGCAGCCCGTCGACGGCCGCGTCGATGCACAGCGCGCTGACGCGCGCATGGACCGCATCGTCGAAATCCAGCGCCGGCAGCCGGGCGCGCGCCGCGCGAATCCGGTCCGCGAGTTCCCGCTGAGCGGACGCGTGACGCGCGCGAAACGCGTTGGGATCGAGATCGAACGCGAGTCGCGCCTTCACGATCCGCTCACGCTGGGCGGCGTCGAAGCAGTTCTCCAGTTCGACCATCAGCCCGAAGCGGTCGAGCAACTGCGGGCGCAGCTCGCCCTCCTCGGGATTCATCGTGCCGACCAGCACGAAGCGCGCGTCGTGCGCGTGCGACACGCCATCGCGCTCGACGATGTTCACGCCGCTCGCGGCGACGTCGAGCAGCGTATCGACGAGCCCGTCGGCGAGCAGGTTCACTTCGTCGACATACAGCACGCCGAGATGCGCGCGAGCCAGCAGGCCCGGCCGGAAGCGCACGCCGTTTTCGGCCAGCGCATGCGCGAGATCGAGCGTGCCTGTCACCTGCTCGTCGCTCGCCGACAACGGCAGCGTGACGAACTGCCCTTCCGGCAACAGCTCCGCGAGGCCGCGCGCGGCGGTCGATTTCGCGGTGCCGCGCGGCCCGCTGACGAGCACGCCGCCGAGCGACGGGTCGATCGCGGCAAGCAGCAGCGCCTGCTGCAACGCGTCCTGCGCGACGAGCGCCGCAAACGGAAAAACCGCGCGGGCGCGGTGCGTCGTCGGATCGGTCATCGCCGCCCCCCTTCCTGAAGTTGTTCGCTCGCGAGCCAGACCGCTTCGATCCGCTCGCGATAGTTGCCCGGCTGCTGCCACAACCCGCGCTGCATCGCCTCGACGAAGCGTTCGCAGATCCCGTGCAGCGCCTTCGGGTTGTGCCGCTCGAGGAACGCGCGGGTGGCGTCGTCGAACAGGTATGCGTCGGCGACGAGCGCGTACTGGTGATCGGACAGCACGCGTGCGGTCGCGTCATAGCCGTACAGATAGTCGACGGTCGCGGCCAGCTCGGCCGCGCCCTTGTAGCCGTGACGCTTCACGCCGTCGAGCCATTTCGGGTTGACGACGCGCGAGCGGATCACGCGCGCGATTTCCTCGCGCAGCGTGCGCATCTTCGGCGCGACCGGGTTCGCATGGTCGCCGTGGTAGATGCTCGGCTGTTGCCCGGACAGGTGCCGCACCGCCGCGGTCATCCCGCCCTGGAACTGGTAGTAGTCGTTCGAATCGAGGATGTCGTGCTCGCGACTGTCCTGGTTCTGCACGACGACGTCGATCGTTGCCAGCCGTTCGCCGAACACGTCGGCCGCCGCGTCGCCTGCGCTGCTCTGCGCGTACGCATGGCCGCCCCATCGACGGTAGGCGTCCGCGAGATCGGCGTCGGTCTGCCAGCGGCGCCGGTCGATCAGGTCCTGCAGGCCCGCGCCGTAGCTGCCCGGCCGCGCGCCGAACACGCGCCAGCCGGCGCGGCGCCGCGCTTCGTCGTGCGCCACGCCCTGCGCGATCCATTTCGCGCGTTCACGCTCGATGCGCGCGCGGATCGGGTTCAGCGCCTCGGGCTCGTCGAGCGCGGCGACGGCCTGCACGGCCGCGTCGAACAGGTGCATCAGGTTCGGGAACGCGTCGCGGAAGAAGCCCGACACGCGCAGCGTCACGTCGATGCGCGGCCGGTCGAAGATCTCGATCGGCAGGATCTCGAAGTCGGTCACGCGATGGCTGCCGTGCGCCCATTTCGGCCGCACGCCGATCAGCGCGAATGCCTGCGCGATGTCGTCGCCGCCGGTGCGCATCGTGGCCGTCCCCCACACCGACAGCCCGATCGCGCGCGGATAGTCGCCATGATCCTGCAGATGGCGCTCGATCAGTTGCTGCGCGGATTTCAGGCCGAGCGACCACGCCGCCTGCGTCGGCACCGCGCGCGTATCGACCGAGTAGAAGTTGCGGCCGGTCGGCAGCACGTCGGGACGGCCGCGCGACGGCGAGCCGCTCGGCCCCGGCGGCACGAAACGGCCGTCGAGCCCACGCAGCAACTGACGCATTTCCTCGCCGCCGCAGGCGTCGAGCGCGGGTAGCAGCATCGTGCGCACGCGCTCGATCACCGCGAGCGTATGCGGCCATGCGCCGGGCGGCGGAATGTCGATGCGGGGTTCGTCTGAAGCGGCTCCGCACACGGCGTCGAGCCAATGTTGCGCAAGCCGTTCGAGCCGCTCGCGCGTATCGCCCGCATGACGCCACGGCGACGCATCGAGCGCCTGCAGGACGGTCGGCCGCGGCCCCGTCCACGGCGCGGCCCAGTCGGCCGCGAGCGGGTCGAAATCGTCGCCGAGCGCGAGATCGCGCGCGAGTGCGCCGATCAGCCCGGCACGTTCGCCCTTGCCGTCGCCGACCGGAAAGCGCGCGAGCGCGAGCAGCGTGTCGCGCCGCTGGCGCTCGACCGGCGACGCGCCGAACACGTGCAACCCGTCGCGAATCTGCGCCTCCTTCAGCTCGCACAGCCATGCGTCGACCCGCGTGAGCAGCGCATCCTCGTCGCCCGCGTCGCGCGGCGGCGACACGCTCAGCTCGTCGTGCAGCCGATGCTCGGCGATCGTCGCGAGGATCGACTTGCGCAACAGCTTCGCGCGCCGCGCATCGACCATCAGCGCTTCGTAGTATTCGTCGACCTGCCGTTCGAGATCCTGCAGCGGGCCGTAGTTTTCCGCGCGCGTGAGCGGCGGCATCAGGTGATCGACGATCACGGCCTGTGCGCGGCGCTTCGCCTGGCTGCCCTCGCCCGGATCGTTGACGATGAACGGATACAGGTGCGGCAGCGGCCCGAGCGTCAGGTCGGGCCAGCACGCGTCGGACAGCGCGACGCTCTTGCCCGGCAGCCATTCGAGATTGCCGTGCTTGCCGAGATGGATGACCGCGTCGACGCGATACGCATCGCGCAGCCAGAAATAGAACGCGAGATACGCATGCGGCGGCACGAGCTCCGCATCGTGGTAGCTCGCGTAGTCGTGGTCGTCGCGCGAGCGTGACGGCTGGATGCCGACGAACACGTTGCCCGCGCGCCAGCCAGCGATCGTGAAACGCCCTTGCCGCAGCGTCGGGTCGGCTTCAGGCGGCCCCCAGCGCGCGTTCAGCGCGTCGCGCACGGCCGCCGGCAGCCGCGCGAAATGCGCGACGTAGTCGGCCAGCGGGAAGCTCTGGAACGCCGGGCGCAGCGCGTGCACGGCCGTGTCGTTGGTCACGCCTTCGATGAGCCGCGCGATCAGCGCGTCGCCGTCGGGCGGCAGATCGGCAACCGTATAGCCCGCGTCGCGCAGCGCCGCGAGCACGCGCAGCGCGGATGCCGGCGTGTCGAGCCCGACGCCGTTGCCGATGCGCCCTTCGCTTTGCGGATAGTTCGCGAGAATCAGCGCGATGCGCTTGTCGGCATTGTCCAGCGTGCGCAGCCGGCACCAGCCGCGCGCGAGCGCCGCGACGAACGCGATCCGCTCGGCATCCGGCTGATAACGCACGACGTCGACCTCGGTATGCGGGCAGCGATACGCGAGCCCCTTGAAGCTCACCGCGCGCGTGACGATGCGCCCGTCGACTTCGGGCAGCGCGACATGCATCGCGATGTCGCGTGCGTGCAGGCCCTGGTTGTCGGCCACCCACACGTCGCGATTGCCGCCGGACAGGATCACTTGCAGCACCGGCGCGTCGCCGGCGAGCACGTCGTGTTCTGGGCTGTCGATCGCGCCGGCCGCGAACGCGGTCGTGTTCAAGACGAGTGCGACGCCGTGCGTGTCGCAGAGTTGCGCGATGACCTCGCGGCTCACCGCATCCTTCAGCGACGTCACCGCGATCGGCAACGGATTCAGCCCTGCGTCGATCAGCGCGTCGGCCAGCGCATCGAACACGGCCGTGTTCGCGGCTTGCCAGTGCGCGCGATAGAACAGGATCGCGACGACGGGCGCGTCGGGCGTCCAGCGCGGCCGCCAGTCGTCGACGCTCGCGCGGTCGCGCGCCGGGTGATACAGCGCGGCGGCCGGCAGCGGGCGTGGCGGTTCGGGCTCGTCGCCGAACCCGAGCGTGTGAAACGCGATGCTGCGCAGCAGCGCGTCGGCGTTGTGCACGCCGCCTTCGCGCAGATAGCGCCACCATAGCCGGCACAGGTCGGCCCCGACCGTGCTCTTCGCGACGAGGTTCGGGTCTTCCTGCAGGTCGCCCGAGAACATCGCGAGCCGTTGCCCGCGCTTCGACGCGAGCGACACCGCCTGTTCGATCCCGTACGGCCAGTACGCTTCGCCGCCGAGGTGATCGATCACGACCGTCTTCGCGTGACGCAGCACGTCGTCGACGTAGAAATCGACCGACGCCGGCTGCCGCAGGAACGTGACGTTCGCGAGCCGCACGCTCGGGAACCCGGCGGGCAAGTGCGGCACGACACTCGCGAGCAACGACAGCGTCGTGTCGGCCGAGCTCAGGATCACGATGTCGGCCGGCTGCTGGTCGATCCGAACGACACCCTGCGTATCGTCGACGAAGCCGCCCGGCGTGGTGCGCAGCAGATGCATCGTGCGTTACGCCTGTTGCGGCTCGGCCGCGCACGCGGCGTCGAACGCGCGTTGCAGCGCGGCCGCGTCGAGATCCTCGCCGATCAGCACGAAGCGGCTCGCGCGCGTTTCGCCGTCCTGCCAGCGGCGGTCGAAATAGCTGTCGAAGCGGCGGCCGACGCCCTGGATCACGAGCCGCATCGGCGCGCCGGGCAGCGCGGCGAAGCCTTTCGCGCGATAGATCGTGTGCGCTTCGACCACGCGCTGCAGCGCGGCGATCGTCGCTTCGCGCGTGCCGGCGTCGCCCGACACCACCACCGAATCGAAATCGTCGTGATGGTGGTCGTGATCGCCGTCGTCGGCCGCACCGTGATGGTCGTGACGCAGGTGGATCGTTTCCTCCGACGCCGATTCGAGGCCCAGCAGCATCGCGAGATCCAGTTCGCCGCGCGTCGCGCGCACGATCTTCACCTGTGGCGGGATCTCGTCGCGGATCGCGGTTTCGATTCGCGCGAACTCGGCGTCGCCGACGAGGTCGGCCTTGTTCACGATCACGAGATCGGCGGATGACAACTGATCGGCGAACAGTTCGTGCAGCGGCGATTCGTGGTCGAGATTCGGATCGGCGCGGCGCTGCGCGTCGACGGCCTGCGGGTTTTCCGCGAACTGGCCGCTCGCGGCGGCCGGCCCGTCGACGACGGTCACGACCGCGTCGACCGTGAAGCTGTTGCGGATCGTCGGCCAGTTGAACGCCTGCACGAGCGGCTTCGGCAGCGCGAGGCCCGACGTCTCGATCAGCACGTGGTCGATGTCCGCGCGGCGCTCGACGAGCGCTTCCATCACCGGATAGAACTCTTCCTGCACGGTGCAGCACAGGCAGCCGTTCGCGAGTTCGTACAACTGGCCCGATGCCTCGCCCCGTGCATCGTCGCAGCCGATGCCGCAGCCCTTGAGGATTTCGCCGTCGATGCCGAGTTCGCCGAATTCGTTGACGATCACCGCAATGCGGCGGCCTTCGGCGTGCTGCAGGATATGGCGCATCAGCGTCGTCTTGCCGCTGCCGAGAAAGCCCGTGACGATCGTGACGGGAAGCTTGCGTAGGGTCATGGTAGGTCCTGTGACGGAAATGGAATCAGGCCGGGGTCGTCGCGTCGGTGGCGGCGCGGCCATTCATGGGGCGGGACGCGGGAAGGCCGCCGCGCAGTCCGGCCGGACAGCCGCAGGACGGGCGGAACAACGAATCGGGCATGGTGCTTCCTTGCGAACGGTCGACATCGTGAATGCCAACACGGCTGCCGCGGCCCCGCCCGCGCCGCCTGCCGCTCGCCGCGCCGGCCGCTCGCGTGCGCGCGGCGGCAGATGGGCGGAGGAAGCGTCGAACACCGGGCGTCGGGCCTGCTGCGGCCGTGGACGATGCGCCGCCTCCCCGCGGCGCTGAACCCTAACGTTTAGGCCGGTATCCGGGCTGACGAACACGCCGCTTCGCCTTCCCGGATACGCGCGGCATCCAGTGGCGGTCGTCCGCATGCGCGGGGCATGCGGCGAAGCGGCGCTGCATCGCGCTGCGCGCGACGCGTTCGCTTACCGTTGCGGGGGCAGCACAGGTTGGCTCGACTGCGGCGCAGGCAGGCTCCCTGTTTCCCGTTTAACTGCGTGCGCCGGAGCGGCGCGCGCGAGCACCAAAACGCGTGCGAGTGTAGGCGGCGGTGCGGGGAGCGTCAAGGCGAGCGGCCGGCAGCAAACGCGAATGATTGTCGTTTTCAACCATGTGAGATAAACTTCGCTCGATAACGAAACCTACCATCACGCGACGGCCATGTGAGGCAATCACTCAGTCATCCTTAAATTTCCATGTCGAAACGACAGATATCCGGGCGGCGGTTTCCTGTGCTGGCCCTGTCGCTGTGCTCGATCGCCGGCGTTGCTTCCTGCCCTGCCCCGGCGGCCGAGTTCGACGACGAGCTGCCCACGCTCGAGGTGCGCAGCCGACGCCATCCGAACGATCCGCGCGCCGAAAGCGTGAGCACGGCGACCCGCACCGCGAGCGATCCGCGTGACGTCCCGCAAACCATCGACAGCGTGCCGGTCGAGGAAACGCTGTCCTATGGCGGCCGCACGCTTGCCGACGCGCTGGCCGGCGTGCCGGGCGTGTCCAATACGTCGGACACGCGCTTCGATGCGTTCCGCATCCGCGGCTTTTCCGCCGCGGGCGACCTGCTGCTCGACGGCATGCGAGACGACGCGCAATACGTGCGCAGTCTCGGCAATATCGAACGCGTCGAAGTGCTGAAGGGGCCGGCCGCGGCGCTGTACGGGCGCGGCAGCGGCGGCGGCGTCATCAACCGGATCACCAAGCAGCCGTTGCCGGAAAACTTCGGACATGTCTCGGCGGCGACCGGAAGTTATGGACGGCTCGGCGCGTCGGTCGATCTCAACCGGATGCTGTCGAGCGCATGGAGCATGCGGCTCAACGCGGGGCGCGAACACGCAGGCAGCTTCCGCGACCACGTCGACGGCACGCACCAGTACGTCGCGCCGTCCATCAAGTGGCAGGACGCGCGGCGAAGCTGGCTGCTGCAATTCGAATACGACACGTACGACCGCGTGCCCGATCGCGGCATGCCGGCGCCGGTCGCCGCGGTCGATGCGGCCGGCAAGCCGGTCGCGTTCTCGCTGCCGTCCACGCCACGCGCAACCTTCTTCGGCGCGGCGGGCCGCGACACCCTCCGCGACGAGAACATGAACTGGCGCTCGGTCTTCACGCACGTGCTCGATGGCGACTGGAAATTGCGCCATACGCTGGGCGTGCTGGATTTGCGCAGCACCTTCGACAATACCTACGTCACGCAAAGCTACGTCACGAAGCCGCGCGACTACCGGCGCGTGCAACGTGCGCGCTACCTGCAGGACATGACGCATCTCAACGTGCAGACCGGCGTCGAGCTGAGCGGCAAAGTCGCGACCGGCCCCGGCTTGCATCACCTGCTGTTCGGCATCGAATACGGCTGGCAGAAACGCAGCCCGACGCTCTGGCAGGCCGACGCGGCGCCGGTCCCGATCACCGGGCCGGATCGCCTCGCGCCGGCCGGTGGAGCGCCGCGCCCGTATGCGATGAACCGCCATCGCGTCAGCGACTACGCGATCTTCGCGCAGGATCGCATCGACCTCGGGCGAGCGTGGAAACTGCTCGGCGGCGTGCGCGGGGAACGCTTCGACGTCGATTCGACCAACGCGCTGAACGCTTTGCATGCGCGGCGCACGACGACGGCATGGAGCCCGCGGCTCGGCGTCGTGTGGTCGCCGGTTGGCGCGCACAACGTGTATGCGTCGTACAGCAAGAGCTTCGCGCCGGTCGGCGGCGACCTGATCGGCATCACGCCGGACGCGCGCGGCAACGCCAACGATCTCGGCCCGCAATACAACCGCCAGTACGAGATCGGCGTGAAAAGCGACTGGCGCGATGGCGCGCTGAGCACGACGCTCGCACTGTTTCAGCTCGATCTGTACAACCGCCGCGTCGCCGATCCGGTTCGGCCCGGTTTTTTCGACCTCAACGGCCTCGAGCGCAATCGCGGCCTGGAACTGGGCGTCGCCGGCCGGCTCGCGGGCGACTGGTTCGTTCGCGGCGGCATCGGCTGGCAACACGCACGCGTGGTCGACGCCGAGCCGAAGTACGCGGGCAAGCGGTCGGCAGGCGTGTCCGGGTCGAACGGCAGCCTGTTCGTCGGCCATGCGCCGCTGCGCGGATTTTTCGCCGAACTCGGGCTGGTGTACGAAGGGGCGCGTTACGCCGATCGCGACAACCTGCTCGAACTGCCCGCATACGTCCGCTGGGACGGCAAGGCCGGATATCGCACGCGCGACCTCGAGGTGACGCTGGCGGCCGTCAACCTGACCGATCGCGACTACTACGCGAATGCGACGGGTCTCGCGCAGATCGTGCCCGGTTCGCCACGCACGTTCACGCTGACGGCGGCGTACAAGTTCTGACCTCGCGGGCCGCGCCGACGCCCCGCGCAACCGGTCCGCCGGGCGGCTCGTGCGTTGCACGCCTGTGCTATCGTATGCGCCGCGTTCGGTGCTCGCATGCGCATTCCGCGCATGCAGTTAAACGGGAAACAGGAGGCGGATGTCCGCCCGGCCTGTGCTGTCCCCGCAACGGTACGCCGCCCGCGCAACGCGCTTTTCCGCACGTGCGCCCAGGCCGCCCGCGATGCCACTGCCCTTCGACCGGGCGGGAAGGCTGCGGTCTGGCAAGCGGCCAGCCCGGATACCGGCCGACGCAAGGGGCGAGCGCGATGCTCGCCGAACGCCCGATCCGCGGGGGACGGATGGGGTGCGCATTCCACCCGCGTTCGCGCGGGGTTTCGCCCGATCCGTCATGCACTGCCTGCCCGCCGGCCGCCGATGTGCCGCCCGCCTTCCCCGTTCCACTGTGTCGACACGGTGCGCACCGTGCCGCGCGCGATGAGCCGCGCATGGCTCGTCGGCGCGGGCCCCGGCGACGCCGACCTGCTGACGCTCAGGGCCGTGCGCGCGATCGGCGCGGCCGACGTGCTGCTCGTCGACGATCTCGTGAACCCCGACGTGCTGCGCCATGCGCGCGCCGACGCGCTGATCGAGCACGTCGGCAAGCGTGGCGGCCATGTGTCGACGCCGCAGGAGGCGATCGTCGCCGCGATGCTCGCGCACCTGCGCGCGGGCCGCAGCGTCGCGCGGCTCAAGGGCGGCGATCCGTTCGTGTTCGGCCGCGGCGGCGAGGAACTGGTCGCGCTCGGCGCGGCGGGCTTTCCGGTGGAAGTCGTCAACGGCATCACCGCGGGCATCGCCGCGCCGGCCGCGCTCGGCATCCCGGTCACGCACCGTGGCGACGCGCAGGGCGTGATCTTCGTCACCGGCCACGGCGCGGGAGCCGACGAGCCCGACTGGCGCGCGCTCGCGGCCACGCGCATGACGATCGTGATCTACATGGGCATCCGCCGCCTCGACGCGATTGCCGCGGCGCTGCGCGACGGCGGCCTGCCCGGCGATACGCCGTGCGCGGCGATCGAAAGCGCCACGCGCCCCGAACAGCGCCACCTGCTCGCGACGCTCGATACGCTCGTCGAGCGTGTCGGTGCGGCCGGTATCGGTTCGCCTGCGATCGTCGTGATCGGCCGCGTCGCGGCGCTCGCCGACGATCCGGCGGTGCGTGCGGCGCTCGGCGGCTGCGCATGATGCGCGTCGCGCTCGGCGTCGGCTTTCGCGCGGGCGTCACGGCCGCGCAACTCGATGCCGCAATCCGTGCCGCACTCGCGCGCTACCCGGCCGCCGAACCGGCGCTCGTCGCGACGCTCGCCGACAAGGCACGCGCCCGGGCGCTGCGCACGCTGTGCGCACGCCGTGGCTGGCCGCTCGTCGCGTTCGATGGGGCGCAACTCGCGAGCCGCCCGGAACTGGCCGCGAGCGGCCCGTCCGGCGCCGCGCTGGCGCGCTTCGGCATCGCGGGCGTGGCCGAGCCGTGCGCGCAGCTCGCCGCGCCGCACGGCCGGCTGCTCGGCCCCAAATCCATCCGGGACGGCGTGACGGTCGCGCTCGCCGGCCCGCTCTGAACCCGTTGTTTCGCTTTCGACAGGACGATTCCCGATGAAGACCGATTCCGAATCCCATCAGCGGATGGCCGAACGCCGCCGCGCCGGCCACGAGAAGAAGCAGGCCGCCGCCACGCAGGAAAAGGGCCTGCTGATCGTTCACACCGGCAACGGCAAGGGCAAGAGCACGGCCGCGTTCGGGATGGCCGTGCGCGTGCTCGGCCACGGCATGCGGCTCGGCGTCGTGCAGTTCATCAAGGGGGCGTTGCACACGTCCGAGCGCGACTTCCTCGGCGCGGTCGCGCAATGCGATTTCGTGACGATGGGCGACGGCTATACGTGGAACACGCAGAATCGCGACGCCGATATCGCGACCGCGCGCAAGGGCTGGGGCGAGGCGCGCCGGATGATCGACAGCGGCGACTACCGGATGGTGATCCTCGACGAACTGAACACCGTGCTGAAGTACGAATACCTGCCGCTCGACGAAGTGCTCGCGACGCTCGTCGCGCGTCCGGCGTCGGTGCACGTCGTCGTCACCGGGCGGCATGCGCCCGATGCACTGATCGATGCAGCCGATCTCGTCACCGAAATGCGGCTCGTCAAGCATCCGTACAAGGAGCAAGGCGTGAAGGCGCAGCGCGGCGTGGAGTTCTGAGCATGCCGGCCTGCCCCGCGCTGTTCGTCAGCGCCCCCGCGTCGGGCCAGGGCAAAACGTCGGTGACGGCCGGCCTCGCGCGGCTGCACCGCCGGCTCGGCCGCCGCGTGCGCGTGTTCAAGACCGGCCCCGATTTTCTCGATCCGATGCTGCTCGAACGCGCGAGCGGCGCGAGCGTGCATGCGCTCGACCTCGGGATGGTCGGCGAGGCCGGTTGCCGCGCACTGCTCGCCGAAGCCGCGCGCGACGCGGACCTGATCCTGATCGAAGGCGTGATGGGGCTGTTCGACGGCACGCCGAGCAGCGCCGATCTCGCGGCCGCGTTCGGCGTGCCGATCGTCGCGGTGATTTCGGCGAAGGCGATGGCGCAGACGTTCGCGGCGATCGCCTTCGGGCTCGCGCGGTTCCGGCCGGGATTGCCGTTTCACGGCGTGCTGGCCAATCGCGTCGGCTCGGGTCGGCACGCGCAATTGCTGCAACAGGCGTTGCCCGACGAGCTGCGCTGGCTCGGACACGTGCCGGCCGATGCGGGCATCGCGCTGCCGGAGCGACATCTCGGCCTGCATCGGCCGGCCGATATCGACGATCTCGACGCGCGGCTCGATCGCGCGGCCGATGTGCTCGCACAGACGGCGCTGGCCGACTTGCCGCCGGCCGTCGCGTTCGCGGAACCGGACGTGGCCGCGCCGCTGCCGCGCGCGCTGGCCGGCAAGCGGATCGCGGTGGCGCGCGACGCGGCGTTCTCGTTCATCTATCCGGCCAATCTCGCACTGCTGGATACGCTCGGTGCGACGCTGCGATTCTTCTCGCCGCTCGCCGACGAACCCGTGCCCGACGATTGCGATGCGCTGTTTTTGCCGGGCGGCTATCCGGAACTGCATGCGGCGACGCTTGCCGGGAATGCCGTGACCGCACGGACGATTCGCGCGCACGCGGCAGCCGGACGGCCGATCGTCGCGGAATGCGGCGGGATGGTGTATTTGTGCGAATCGCTGACCGATGCGGATGGCTCGACGACGCCGATGCTCGGCCTGCTGCCGGGGCATGCGACGATGCAGCGCCGGTTCGCGGCGCTCGGCATGCAGCAGCTCGATACGCGCACCGGGCCGATGCGCGGTCATACGTTCCACTATTCGCGGCTCGCGACGCCGCTGGAACCGGTCGCGCACGCCGCGCGCCCCGACGCCGCGCGGGACAGCGGCGAAGCCGTCTACCGGAGCGGCGCGATCGTCGCGACGTACATGCACATGTACTGGCCGTCGAATCCGGATGCAGTCGTGGCGTTGTTCAGCGGGGACGCGTTCTAGATAGCTGGATGCGGCGCTCGGATCGAGGCCGCGCGTTCGCCGTTCCGAAGCGGGGCCGATGCTCGGCCCGGCGCCGCGTGCCTCGCCTCGTCCGTCACACCAGAAACGCCTCGGTCAGCTTGACCCAGTACGACGCGCCGGTCGGCAGCGCCGCGTCGTTGAAGTCGTAGCCGGGGTTATGCACCATGCAGCCGCCCTCCCCGTCGCCGTTGCCGATGATCAGGTAGCAGCCCGGCCGTTTCTCGAGCAGGAACGCGAAATCCTCGCTGCCGGTGAGCGGCACCATCCCGTCGATCAGGTTGGCTTCCCCGACCCATTCGCGAGCGACGCCGCGCGCGAACGCCGTCATCTGAGCATCGTTCACGAGCACCGGGTAGCGGCGCTGGTAGTCGATCGTCGCGGTCGCACCGAACACGGCCGCCTGCGCATGCACGACCTCGTTGATGCGCGTTTCGAGCAGGTCGCGCACCTCGGGCTTCAGCGCACGCACCGACAGGCGCATCTGCGCACGATCGGGAATCACGTTCGGCGCCTCGCCCGCATGGATCGCGCCGACCGTGACGATCGCCATGTCGAGCGGCGACACGTTGCGCGACACGATCGTCTGCAGCGCCAGCACGATCTGCGCGCACACGACGACCGGATCGATCGCCCGGTGCGGCACCGCGCCGTGACCGCCGCGGCCCTGCACGTCGATGACGACGGTATCCGACGACGCCATGAACGCCCCCGGCAGGAAACCGAATTTGCCGGTCGGAAAGCCCGGCATGTTGTGCATCGCGAAGATCGCGTCACACGGAAATTGCTCGAACAGCCCTTCGTCGAGCATCTTCTTCGCGCCGCCGAGCCCTTCCTCGGCCGGCTGGAAAATCAGGTTCAGCGTGCCCGAGAAGCGGCGTTCGCGCGCGAGGTGTTTCGCGGCCGCCAGCAGCATCGCCGTGTGGCCGTCGTGGCCGCATGCGTGCATCTTGCCCGCGATCGTGCTCTGGTACGGCAGGCCCGTCGCTTCGTGGATCGGCAGCGCGTCCATGTCGGCGCGCAGGCCGAGGCGCTGCTTGCCGTCGCCCACTTTCAACTGGGCGACGACGCCGGTGCCGCCGAGCCCGCGATGCACGGTGTAGCCCCACGACTGCAATTGTTCGGCGACGAGATCGCTCGTCGCGAATTCCTCGAAACCCAGTTCGGGATGGGCGTGGATGCGATGCCGAATCTCGATCATTTCGTCGGCGAGGCCTGCGGGAATCACGCTGTGCGTCACGGTGTCGTCTCCTGATGTGCGATGAGGAACATGCAGGCAACGATAGTCGATTCGGCAGCAACCGGACAGACGGAAAGTCGTCGCGGTAGCAACCGGTGGTTGCTATATGGAAATATGGCTCAGGGCACATGGTGGCCGGCCATCCGGACGACTGACGCGGCCGATCCGGCCGTGCGACACTGGGCGTCCTGTCGCGAATTCTCGTGCAAGAGGGGTGGTCGTGGTCATTTATGCGCCTGAAATACTGCCTTTATCTCAAAGACTTACGAGATTATGTTCACTCTTTGACGTTTGTACATTTTTTGTGTACGCTGATAAAAAAGTGAACAAGCGATCCTCGTTGATGCCCAAGAACGCCACTCTCCCGATGTCGGAACAGCAGGTGCTCGACGAAGCGTGCGCCGCGTTCGGCCGCATAACCCCGCGCTTCAACGCGCGGCCCGTGCGCGTGCCGGCGGCATACCGCGCGCGTGCCGACGCGATGATTCGCTTCGACGTGGCGGGACAGGTGGTGGAGATGCCGGCCGCCGTGAGCCTTCGTATCGAATCGCTGGCGGGCGCGCTCGCGGAACTGCGTCGCCGCAGAGGCGGGACCGCACACGCGCCCGGCGAGCGGCCGCTGATGCTGGTCGCACCCTACCTTTCCGGCGAACTGGCCGCCGGCCTGATCGACCAGGGTATTCCGTTTCTCGACACCGCCGGCAACGCATGTCTGATCCAGCCGGAAGCGACCGTCATGATCGCGGGCCGGCCCAAACCTGCACGCACGCCGCGCCGGCAGGCGTCACGCGCGACGACGCCGAAGGGGCTGGCCATGATGTTCGCGCTGGCGACGCAGCCGGGCCTGGTCGCGCAGCCGTATCGGGAGATTGCCGCCGCGTCGGGCGTCGCGCTCGGCACGGTCAATCTCGCGATGGACGATCTGATCGCGCGCGGTCTCGTCGGGCAACGCCGCAACGGCGAGCGCCTGATTCCCGACTGGCCGCGCTTCGTACAGGAATGGGCCGCGCTGTACCCGAGCCGCTTGCGTGCGAAGCTGCCGAGTCGCCGGTTTGCCGGCCTCGCGCCCGACTGGTGGCGCGGCTTCGATTTCGCGGCCTTCGATGCGCAACTCGGCGGCGAGCCGGCGGCCGATCTGCTGACGCACGATCTGAAGCCGGCCGCGATCACCGTCTATACGCACGGCGCCGTGCCGAACCGCCTGCTGCTGCAGGGCCGCCTGCGTCCGGACGCGCACGGCGACGTCGAAATCCTCGAAGCGTTCTGGCCGCGCTCGCCGGCACTCGACTGGCGCGAGCAAGATGTGCCGCTCGTGCCGCCGCTCCTGATCTATGCGGATCTCGTCTCGTCCGGAGACAGCCGCAATCTTGCCGCCGCCGAACACATCCATGACCGATACCTCGCCCACCCGCCCGCTTGAAGTCGATGCGAGCCGCCCGCTCGAGCCGGCGGCGGTGGCGCTGCTACAGTCGGTCGGCGCGGCCTGCGCGCAACTCGACGCGGCATTCGTCGTGGCCGGCGCGACCGCACGCGACATCCTGATGTGGCATGTCCACGGCATCCGGCCGGTGCGCGCGACGCGGGACGTCGACGTCGCGGTGTGCGCGGTCAGCTGGCCGTTTCATGCACGGCTCGTCGATACGCTCGTCGCGACCGGGCAATTCGCCCGCGCGCCGAAGCATCGGCAGAAACTGCTGTTCGACAGCGGTACGCAAGGCTTTCGCACGGAACTCGACCTCGTGCCGTTCGGGCCGCTCGAAGCGCCGCCCGGCGAAATTGCATGGCCGCCCGGCGGCGACTTCGTGCTGAACGTGCTGGGTTTTCAGGAGGCGGTCGATACCGCGCTGACCGTGTCGATCGGCGCCGGCATCACGGTGCCGGTGGCGAGCCTGCCGGCGCTCGCGCTGCTGAAGCTGCTCGCGTGGAAGGACCGACGGGCACGCCAGAACAGCGACGCGTACGACCTGCTGTTCCTGCTCACGCATTTTCACGATGCGGGCAATCGCGAGCGCATCTGGGACGTCGCGCCCGACCTGCTCGAACGACATGGCTTTCAGCCGGAACTGGCGGCAGCGGCGCTGCTCGCGCGTGACGCGAAGCGCGCCGCGTCGCCGCATACGCGCGATGCGATCCGCGCGCTGTTGTCCGACGAAGCGACTTACGCGACGCTCGGGCAGGATCTGCAGGCCCGCGCGTTCGCGCTCTTGCCAGGTGAATTCAATGACGATGCCGACCGGTATCTCGATGCGTTCCGCGATGGCTTCCTCTCGGATCCGCCCGTTCGTCGGGCATGACATGCTGCCGCGCGACGGCAATACCGTCGTGCATTCGCCGCGTCATGCCGAGGCTGCCCAGTCTTCGAGCGGCAACCCCGCGACACGACTGAATTCGCGACCATTGTTCGTGACGAGCACCGCACCGGCTGCGATCGCGTGGCCGGCGATCGAGGCGTCGTTCGCGCCGATCGGCGTGTCGCGTGCGGCAAGGTCGGCGCGGATCGCAGTCGTTGCATCGATCGCCGCGGTATCCCACGACAGCACGCCGTCCAGCCGCGCGACAAAGCTCGTCACGAGCTCGGCATGCTTCGGCGATGCCTTTCTGCCGACTGCACCAAACCGCATTTCGGCATAAGTAACGGCCGATACGACGATCCGGTGCTGCGCGTTGACGCACGACTGCAACCGCGACAGCACCGCGGGCGGCCGCTCGCGCATGATGAACGAACAGATGTTCGTATCGAGCATGTAGAGCGTGGTCACCGCTTGGACTCCGTCGGCGCATCGGCGTCGCCGGACAAGTCGAAGCGGCCGGATTCGATGACGGCCGGGCGCTCGGCAAGGAAATCGGCATCGGCCAGCGGTTCGTTCGCGAACGACAGCCACGTGGGACGGACCGGCCGTAACAGCAGCGTATCGCCCTCGCGGCGGATCTCGAGCTCCGTGACACCCTCGAACTCCATGTCCTTCGGGATGCGGATTGCCTGGTTACGGGCGTTCTTGAAAATGGAAACGGTGCGCATGAGCCACTCCATGGGAGTACGATGCGCCCACTGTAGACATATGCTGGCATATGTCAATTTGGCGGGAGGCGAATCCACCGTTGCGCCCCACGTGGTCGAGGATGTCTGATTCATGCTGCCGGCCTGTCGTCGATGATAGGAGCAATCCATTCTTCATGACGCAGGCCGCGCGGTCCATATACCGGACGGCCAATGCATACGCATCGCAAGGCCGCGCACACCGTCGCACCGACGCTGCGCGCGCCGCCCCTCATGGCAACCGGAAAGTGTCAAAGAACGTATCGCGCTCGATCACGGTGAGCGCCGCGCGCTTGTGCGGGAAATCGAACTCCTTCAGCGTGTAGAACCCGAGCCGATGCATGTACGCGATATGCCGCACGTGGTCGACGCGCGGCTCGCCGACGAGCCGCTGCGTGCGCGGCTCGTCGACGAACATGTAGTGCAGCACCCCGCTCCACCACGCATGCAGCTTGCCGGCGCTCTGAAAACGCGAGTCGCCGATCAGCAGGTGCAGCCCGCGATCGTAGTCGTGCGCATCGTAGAACGGCGCGAGGCGGTCCTCCTTCGCCCAGTAGAACTCGAAATAGCCGAACGGCGTGTCGTCGAAATAGCCGATCATCGGGTGCATGTGCGGGTCGGCGAGCCGTTCGGCGAGATACGCCGCATGCTCGTCGCGCGTGCCGCGCTGGTCCCAGAAATGCGCGACACGGTCGAGGTTCATCCAGGTGCTGAACAGGTCCGCGTGCGCATCGATGTCGACGGTGCGCAGGCTGAACGTCATGCCGACCTGCGGCATCGCGCGGGCATAAATCTCGCCGGCCGGCGACGGCGGCCGCACCGGATGCCGATGGCCGTTCGTGATCGCATAGCGCAGCGGCATCCCGCCCGACGCGGGCGCCTTCAGCCACGGCCGCGGATTCTGCCAGAACGTCGTGCGCGACACGGTGAGCCGCAGCGTGTCGCCCGCGACCTGCGCGCCGTCGATCACGCCTTCGCGCACCGCACGCGCGACGTACGATGCCACGGCCGCCGCATCGGCGCCGCCGAGCGGCACCGAGATCGTCGCCGCATCGTGCCGCGTGTCGGTGTTGAACAGTGCGACGAAGGTCGCGAGCAGCGCGTCCGGCGCGTCGTCGGGCCGCCATGCGTCGAGCGCCTGCTCGACGACGGCCGCCGCCTGCCCGTGCGCGGCGCCGTCGAGCGCCGCGGCCACTTCACCTTCGACGGCGTCGGCCGTGCCGGCCGGTTTCGTCAGCGTGTCCTGCATCACAATGCTCCCGCGTCGTGGCGATCGGCGAGCACGTGCAGCCCGCGTTCGAGCGCCGGAAACAGGCTGCGCTGGAAGTTGTTCCAGCGCAGTTCGAGAATCGTGTCGTCCGGCGCGATCGGCGTGTCGAGCACGTCGCAGATCACCTCGCCGGAATCGATACCGTTGTCGACGTAGTGGAACGACGCGCCCGTCATCGTCACGGGGTCGACGGACGACGTCGCGCCGGTGGCCCAGTCGACCCGTTCGCCGCGTGCGCCGTGCAGCGCGTCGAGCGTCGCCCACGCGCCGCGCCGCTGGTACGGCGAATCGTCGGCCGTGATGCCCGGGTGGATGTTCGCGATGCGCCGGTGAAAACGCGCGCCCGGCCGCACGAGTTCGTCGAGGATCACGAGCAGCCCGTCGAGCACGACGATGTCGGCGTCGAGTTCGAGCAGGCGCTCGAGCAGGCGGCGCTCGAATGCCTGTTTGCCGGTCACGCGCTCGCGCGCGTCGCGCGGCAGCCGCCGATACGTCGACGCGATCGTGCAGAACAGTTCGTCGACGGGCCGGCCTTGCACCGTCAAGCCCTCCGGCAAGATCCACGGGCGGCCCGGCGTGCGTGCGAACCCATAATCGGCCACTTTCGCGCGGTCGGATGGCGACCCGTCGTCGTCGTCGACGATCACGCCCCGGAGCGTGTAGCGTTCGCCGAGCGGCGAATCGTTCAGGCGCTCGACGAGGAATTCGAGCGGCGCCTTCATGTAGCGCGTGCCGCCGCGATAAGCGACCGGCTGGCCGGCACGATCGGCCGCGCCGTTGCGCAGCGACTGGATGTAGACGAGATTTTTCTTCGGCATGGAGGCGTCGTGGAAAAAAGCGGACGAAGGCGCCGCGGCCGGCCCGCGCCGGCCACGCAGGCCGGCCGGCGAGCGGCGGCGCGCGACGTCACCAGTTGTATTTCGCGGTCGCGATCACCGTGCGGTCGGTCCCGAAAATGCAGACGTTCGCCGATTGGCAACCGCTGATGTAATGGCGATTGAACAGGTTCGTCCCGTTCACGGCGAAGCGCCAGTTACGCGTGTCGTAATGCAGGCCCGCATCGAACAGCGTGACGCTCGACACCGTCAGCGAGTTGTCGGCCGCACCGGCCGACGCGCTCTGGTAGCGAATGCCGCCGCCGAGGCCGAAGCCTGCGAGCGGGCCGGTGTGCCACGTCCAGTCGGTCCACAGCGACGCCATCTGGCGCGGACGCGGAATGTCGACCGGCCAGTTGTTCAGCGAGACATCGTTGGCCTGCACGTTCTTCACGTCCTGATAGACGTACGACGCGATCACCGACAGGTTTCGCGTGACCTTGCCGGTCGCGCTCAGCTCGATCCCGCGCGAACGCACTTCGCCCGTCTGCACGGACTTCGTGCCGGTGTCGTCCTGGCTCGGCAGCGCCGGCGTCAGCACGTTGGTCTGGTTGATCTGGTAGATCGCCGCGTTCAACATCAGGTTCTTGCCGGGCGGCTGCCAGCGCAGGCCGGCCTCGATCTGCTTGCCGCGCGTCGGCTGCGGCAGCCCGCCGCCGAGCAGGTTCACGCCGATCAGCGGATTGAACGACGTCGCGTAGCTGATGTACGGCGACAGCCCGTAATCGCCCTGGTACGTGAGGCCGACGCGGCCGGTGAACGCCGTGACGTCCGCCTTCGTCGACGTGCCGGCCGCGCGGTCGTCCATCCGCATGTTGACCCAGTCCTCGCGGCCGCCGAGCGTCAGCGTCCAGCGGTTCCACTTGATCTGGTCCTGCGCGTACAGGCCGAACGTGTTCATCGTCGTGTACGTATTCGTGCGGTACGTGGTGTTCGGATCCGAGAACACGGCCGTCGTGACCGGCGTATAGACCGGGTTGTACAGGTTCAGTGTCGGCGCGGCGGCCAGCCATTCGCTGTCGGTCGTGGTCTGACGGTTGTACTGGAAGCCGAGCAGCAGCGTGTGCTGCAGCGGCCCCGTCGCGAAGCGGCCCTCGAGGTTGTTGTCGATGTCGAAGCGGCTGTAGTTCATCTGGAACACGCCGGCCCAGCGATTGACGGTGGTCAGCGTGTCGTCCGAGAAGCCGTTGCCCCACACCGAACCGTTGTCGAGCGACAGGTGCATCAGGCGCGTGTTCTGACGGAACGTCCAGGCCGGCGTCAGGTTGCGCTCGAACTGGTAACCGACCGACCACTGCTTCTTGCGGTAGTAGTTGAAGTTGCCGTCGCCTTCGTAGATGTCCTTGTCGATCTGGCCGTTCGGGTTCGGCAGCACCGTGCCCTGCGCCGGCAGGAAGTTCGACGAGATGTCGCCCCAGTCCTGCAGGTAGGTCGCGGACAGCGTCAGCGACGTATCCGCGTCCGGGCGCCAGCGGAACGACGGCGCGAGTGCGACGCGCTGATCGTTGTTCGGTCCCGTCAGTGCATTGCCGTCGCGCGCGACGCCGACGAACCGGTACGCATACTTGCCGTCCGGATCGAGCTTGTCGCCGACGTCGATCATGAACTGCTTGCGTGCGTAGTTGCCGATCTGCACGCCCGCTTCGCGCACGCGCTCGCCGTCGGCGAGCTTGGTGTGCACGTCGATGATCGCGCCCGGATCGCCCGCACCGTACAGCACCGAGGTCGGCCCGCGCAGCACGCTGATGCTGTCGATCATGTACGGATCGACGCGCCAGCTCGCGAGGTTGATCGTGTTCGGCACCTGCAGCCCGTTCACGTAGGCGGTCGGCGTGAAGCCGCGCAGCGCCGCGTACCAGTCGGAGCGGTTGTCCGATCCGTACGACGAGAAGCCCGGCACGTAGCGCAGCGCCGCGTTCACGTCGGTGGCGCCGGTCATCTCGATCTGCTGCGCGGTGACGACGTTGATCGTCTGCGGGATCTCGTTGAGCGGCGTGTCGGTCTTGGTGCCGGTCGTGCTGCGCTTCGCGACGAGCCCGACCGTGCCGTCTCCCGCCGAGGCCGCGTTGACGGTGATCGCCGGCAGCGTGCCGTTTTGCGCGCCCGTCGACGGATTCGCCGTCGCGCCGTTCTGCGCACTGCTCGCCGACGCCGCGGCGCCTGCGTTCACGGCCGGCGCCGTCTGGGCATAAGCGTGCCCTGCCGCCGCCGTACCGAACGCCACGCTTGCCGCGGCTGCGATCGCACGCAAACGCGTGCCTGTTGCCCACTCCATCTTCTTCTGCTCCACTTTTTTCATGCGGTCTCCGACCGCGCCTTTGTCAAAGAGCGAAAGCCATCCGGCCCGCGCTCACCCCGTTGTTCGGTCGTTTTTCATGCGTTGCCCGGGCCGCGCCTTCGTCATGCGCGGACGCGATCCCGTCTTCGAGCGACGCGCAGATTTCGTCCGCGCGGCGCGCCAGTACCGACAGCAGCGTGTCGGACAGGCCGTGGCTGTCTTCGCAGCAGCCTTGCAGATAGATGCGCGGCGCGAAGTGCTCGGGCGTCGCGAGCAGGTAGTCGCGCGTCACGTCGCCGCGCGCGAGCGCATCGCCCAGATGCGGCGCGAGGCCTTCGAGCAGCGCCGAATGCGTGTCGCGGCGGTAGCCGGTCGCGAGCACGAGCGCGTCGAAGCGCTCGACGCGCGTGATGCCGCTCAACCGGTCGCGCAACGTCAACTCGATGCGGCCGTCGGCGGTGCGCACCGCGGCCTCGATCGCGCTGTTCGCGAGCAGCGCATGACGCGGCGTGCCGTCGATGCGCTGCAGGTACAGCATTTCGTAGATCTGCTCGATCAGCGGCCGGTCGACCACCGCGTAGTTCGTGTCGCGATAACGCTCGAGCAGCGCGCGGCGCGCATCGTGCGGCTGCGCATAGACGACGTCGGTGAATTCGGGGCTGAAGATTTCGTTGACGAACGGGCTGTCGTCGGCCGGCTTCAGCGCGCCTGCGCGCATCACGAGGCTCGCGTCGACGTGCGGGAAGCGGCGCGCGAGGTCGATGAACACCTCGGCCGCGCTCTGCCCCGCCCCGATCACCGCGACGCGACGTCGCTCGCCGTCGGGCGACGCGACGAGCCGGTCGATGTCGGTCAGGTAGGATGACGAATGGATCACGCGGTCGCGGCCGAGCGCGGCGAACGCATCCGGAATCGCCGGCGTGCCGCCGACGCCGACCGACAGCGCACGCGTGACGCGCTGGCGCTCGTGGCCGGCCGCGTCGCGCGACAGCACGCGCAGTGCGTCGATCCTTGCCCCCTCGCCGCGCACGGGTTCGATCCCGAGCACGGTCTCGCTGTAATGGACGCGATCGTCGAACGCGTCGGCCACCCAGCTCAGGTAGTCGTGGAATTCGACGCGGGTCGGATAGAAATTCTTCAGGTTCACGAATTCGTTCAGCCGGCCGCGTTCGAACAGGTAGTTGATGAACGTGTAGCGGCTTTTCGGATCGCGCATCGTGACGAGATCCTTCAGAAACGAGATCTGCATCCGGCAGTCGTCGAGCAGCATCCCGCGATGCCAGCCGAATTCCGGCTGGCGCTCGACGAAGCAATGGGCGAGCGCGTGCACGCCGCCGCGCTCCGCGAGGCGCACGGCCAGCGCCAGATTCGACGGCCCGAAGCCCACGCCGATCAGGTCGAATACGGTTTCTCTCTGCATGTCTCAGCTCCCTTGTCGGTGAATCCGGCCCGTCAGACGTGACGGCCGGAGAAGAACGTCTCGCGCAGCGTGCGCATCCACAGCGGCTGCGCGTCGGCCAGCGCGAGACGGCGCTGCCGCGCGAAGCCGTGCCGCGCGAGATGGTCGGCAACCCGCGTGTGGCCGGCCGGAACGGCACAGCCGACCGCATCGGTACGCAGGTCGTCGAGAAACAGGTAATGCACGACGGACGGCAGCCAGCCGGCTACGCGGTGCGGGCCGCGCCAGCGCGGCTCGCCGACCAGCATCCGCAGCCCGCGGTCGTAGTCGCGCGCCGCGACGTGCGGCGCGAGCGCGTCCTCCTTCAGCCAGAACGCTTCGAAATACGCGAACGGCTCGCCGTCGAAGCAGCCGACGAGCGGCGTGACGTGCGGATCGGTTTCCTGCGGGCCTGCCGCGCCGCATGGCGCGGGCCGTGCGCCCGGCCAGCCGTCGCGCACACGCGGTTCGTCGAACCAGCGCGCGAGCCGCTCGGCATCCTCCGCCGGCTGCCAGCCGCGCAGCGTGAAGCGCACGCCGAGCGCCGGCAGGTCGCGCGCGTAGACGTCGCCGCGCGGCGCGGGCGGCCGGAGCGGATGACGCCGGCCGTCGGTGATCGTCGGCAGCATCGCGCACGGCGGAGGCGCGCCGACGCGCCACAGGTCGGCCTGTTGCGCCCAGCCGTCGCGCACGCAGCGGCCGCCGTCGGCGAGGACGCCGCTCGCGCGCAGCGCGTCGAGCGCGACCGCCGGCCAGGCGGCCGGGTCGAGCCGGATCGCCGCGTGGCGCGCGCTGTCCGAGAACGCCGCGGCCAGCGCGGCCAGCAGCGCCCGCCGCTGATCGGCCGGCGCCGCGCGATGGTTGTAGGCGACGAGGCGCAGCGCGCCGTCGTCGCCAAGCTGCGCGCGCAGCAACTGCGCGCCGATCCCGTCGCCCTGCGCGACGCGAATCTCCACGCCGTCGCGCACGGCGAACAGGCCGTCCGCGAACGCGAGGCGGTAGGTATCGAGCATCGTGAATCCGTCCGGACGCACCTCAGCCAGCATGGCGCGCCTCCTGTCCCGTTTGCGCTTGCGCATCGAGCCGCGCGCCGAGCGCTGCGAGCGTCGGCGCCGCGAACACGTCGGCGACCGTCAGCGCATGGCCGGCACGGCTTGCGGCATCGACGAAGCGCACGACGTCGAACGACGTCGCGCCGGCTTCGAACAGGTCCGCATCGGGCTCGGGGGCGGCCGTCGCGAACGTGTCCGACCACAGCGCGGCGAGCACGGCAGCGGCATGCGACGGCATGGCGTGGATCCGTGTCGCGCCGTCGGCGCGTGCGCCGAACGCGACGCGCGTATCCGCGCGCTCATCGGGCGCGCCGAGCACGGCTTCCGACGCACCGGCGAAACGCGCGACTTCGTCGTGATACAGATCGACGAGCGTGTCGACGAAATCGCGCGCGAGCAGTTCGTCCGCATACGAGAACGCGGCGCTCACGCGGCCGTCCGGATGCTCGACGACGTCCAGCTCCAGCGTAAACACGACACGATGGCGCACGTCGTCGAATTCGGCCAGCGACAGGCCGGCCCAGTCGCGCGCGGCCGCACCCGTCGGGCGCAGGTAGTTGAACATCACCTGGAACAGCGGATTGGCCTGCGCGGCACGCGGCGCACGCAACGCGGCCACCACATCGGCGAACGGCACGTCGGCATGCGCATACGCGGCGAGCGCCGTGTCGCGCACCTGTGCGAGCACGTCCGCGCGACGCGCGGCCGGGTCGATGCGCGTGCGCACGACGACCGCGTTGATGAACAGGCCGAGCGCCGCGCGGGCCGCGTCGCCCGTGAGCGCGCGCGTCGACGCGAGCACGCCGACCGGCTGGTCGGCCACGCCCGTCGCGCGGAACAGCGCGGTGTTGAGCGCCGCGTGCAGCAGCATCGGCAGCGTGGCGTGCGACGCCGACGCGGCGTCGCGCGCGGCGCGAATCAGTTGCCCATCGAATTCGAACGCGATGCGGGCCGCGCGCCATTGCGGCACGGCCGGCGCGTCGGCACGCTGCGGCAGCACGCGCGACGGCAGATCGGCGAGCGCATCGCGCCAGTACGCGACACGCGCCGGATGGCAAGGCGCCGGCAGCACGAGCGGCAGGGCCGGCTGCACGGCTTCGTCAGGCTGCACGGCGCCGCGCCGCACGCGGGCGACATAGCGGGCGCGCACCGCGTCGAGCCACAGCTCGATCGATTCGCCATCCGACACGATGTGGTGAATCGTCAGCGACAGCACGTGATCGTCCGCGCCGAGCCGCAACACGCGAGCGCGCCACAGCGGCGCGTCGGCCGCGAGGTCGAACGGTGCGAGCGCATCCGCGTCGGTCAGCGCGGCCGCGCGGGAGAGCGCATCGGCGTGGGCCGACAGGTCGGTCACCGGCAGATCGACGGCAATGTCCGCGTCGATCCGCTGGCCCGGCAGCGCGCCGTCGCGAGCGACGAGCCGCGCACGCAGCGCCGGATGCACGGCCGCCGCATCCGAGAACGCCCCGCGCAGCGCCTCGACATCCAGCGGGCCGCGCACGCGCAGCGCGACCGGAATGTTGTACGCGGCGCTGTCCGGTTGCGCGCGCCACAGGAACCACAGGCCGAGTTGCGCGGGCGACAGCGGCCATACGCCGTGCGCGTCCGGCTTGACCACCGCGACGCCCGGCGCCGCGGCGCCCGCATGCGCGGCGCGCGGCGCATCGGCCACCTGCAGCGCGTATTGCGCAAGCACGGGTGCCTCGAACAGCGCACGCACCGGCACGTCGCGGCCGAGCCGTTCGGCCACGCGCGTCGCGACGCGCACGGCCGCGAGCGAATGACCGCCGAGATCGAAGAAGTGATCGCCGCGGCCGACGCGCTCCAGGTTCAGCACGTCGCACCAGATCGCCGCGAGCACGGCTTCGTCGCCGTCGTGCGGCGCCTCGTACTCACGTTCGATACGCACCGGCGCCGGCAGCCGCGCGCGGTCGACCTTGCTGTTCGCGTTGCGCGGCAGCGCGTCGAGCACGATCAATTGCGCGGGCACCATGTAATCGGGCAGCGTGCGGCGCAGATGCGCGTCGAGCGTCGCGGCTTCGACCGGCTGCGCGGCTGCCTGCGCGTCGGCGGTCAGTTCGACGTACGCGACGAGTTGCGCGAGCGCGCCCTGCCCGTGCACGACCGCGCATGCTTCGCGCACCGCGTCATGTGCGGCGAGCTGCGCTTCGATTTCGCCGAGCTCGATGCGCAGGCCGCGCAGCTTCACCTGGTGATCGACGCGGCCGATGAAATCGAATACGCCGTCCGCGCGGCGCCGCACGAGGTCGCCGGTGCGGTACAGTCGCGCGCCCGGCGCGCCGTACGGATCCGGCACGAAACGCTCGGCCGTCAGCGCCGGGCGGTCGAGGTAGCCGCGTGCGACGCCGATCCCCTCGCCGCCCAGATACAGTTCGCCGATCACGCCGACCGGCAGCGGATGCAGCCGCGCGTCGAGCACGTGCGCGGTGCGCGCGCCGACCAGCGTGCCGATCGGCAGATACGCGGCGTCGCCGAGCTTCGCGAGATCGTCGCCGGGGCGAAACATCCACAGCGTCGGCGTGATGACCGTTTCGGTCGGGCCGTAGCCGTTGACCACGCGCACGTTCGGCAGCGCACGGCGCAACATCGCGAACGCCTCGCGCGACGTCGCCTCGCCGCCGACGGTCAGCGAACGCAGCGTCGGCGGCGCGCCGTGCGCAAGCGCCCATTCGGCGAGCTGTGCCGCGCAGCCGGGTGGCACGTAGGTCATCGTCACGCCGTCGCGGATCATCATCGCGCAGGTCTGCGCGGGCGGCCACAGCACGTCGGCCGTCACCGACACGGCGGCGCCCGACATGTATTGCGAAAACCAGCCTTCGTGCGCACCGTCGAAATTGACCGACTGGAACAACAGGAACACGTCGTTCTCGCCCGCGCCGTAACGCTCGGCGATCGCCGCGCAATGCAGCGCGAACGACGCGTGGTCGACGATCACGCCTTTCGGCTTGCCGGTCGAGCCCGACGTATAGATCGCATAGGCCGCGTGGCCGGGCAGCACGTCCGGCAACGCGACGTGCGCGGCTTCGTCGAGCGCATCGATCGCATCGGCGCGCCACACGCGCAGCGCAGGCAGTTCGGGCAGCGACGCGGCGCTCGCGGCGTCGGTCAGCACGTGCGCGATGTTCGCGTCGCCGACGATCTGCGCGAGCCGTTCGCGCGGGTGAGCCGGGTCGAGCGGCACGAACGCGGCGCCCGACTTCAGCACCGCGATCAGCGCGACGAGCAGGTCGACCGAGCGCTGCAGCGCGACGCCCACGCGCATCTCGGGCCGCACGCCGGCCGCCACCAGATGACGCGCCAGGCGCGCCGCGCGGTTATCGACTTCGCCGCGCGTCAATGCGCGATCGACATCGGCGACGCCGCGTGCGTCGGGCCGCGCGTGCGCATGCGCGGCGATGCGCACATGCACCGGAACGAACGGCTCGGCAGCGGTCGCGCCGGCCGGCGCGTTCCACGCGAAGAGCTGCGCGCGTTCGTCGGCAGGCAGCCAGTCGAGATCGCCGATCGGCATGTCGGGGCGCGCGAGCGCATCGGTCAGCAGCGTGACGAAGCGCGCGGCCAGCCGTGCGATCGCATCCGCGTCGAACAGGTCGAGCGCGTAGATGAAAGCAGCGTCGAAGGTGCCGTCCGGCGTCGCTTCGACGGACAGCGTCAGGTCGAATTTCGCGGACGGCGTGCCCGACGGCAGCAACGCGGCCGATGCCGAGCCGAGTGCCGGCAGCGCGCGGCGTTCGCCGTACGCGGCCATCACCTGGAACAGCGGATGATGGCTTGCACTGCGCGGCACGCCGAGCGCGTCGACCACCTGCTCGAACGGCACGTCCTGATGCATCTGCGCGTCGACGAGCGCGCGCTGCGTACGCGCGACCAGCGACGAGAAATCGCCGTGCGCGGGCACGTCGACGTCGATCGCCAGCGTGTTGACGAAGAAACCGATCAGGCCCGCGACTTCCGCGCGCTCGCGGTTCGCGGCCGGCACGCCGACGCAGATCCGTGCGTCGCCGGTCGCGCGCGCCAGCAGCGCGTCGAGCGCGGCGAGCAGCACCGCGAACGGCGTCGCGCCGGCCGCGGCCGCGAACGCGCGCAACCGCGCACCGATGCGCGCATCGAGCGAAAACACATGACGCGCGCCGCGCGCACTGCGCCGCGCCGGCCGCGCGGTCGCGCCGGGCAGCGTCAGCACGCCGCGCTGCGGATCGAGCCGCTCGCGCCAGAACGCGAGCTGACGGTCGCGCTCGCCGGCGTCGAGCCAGCGGCGCTGCCACAGCGCGTAGTCGGCGTACTGGATCGGCAGCGGCGCGAGCGGCACCGGCTCGCCCGACGCATACGCGCGATAGAACGCCGCGAGTTCGTCCAGCATCACGCCCGACGACCAGCCGTCCGACACGATGTGATGCACGGTGAGCGCGAGCCAATGATGCGTCGCGTCGAAGCGAATCAGATGCGCGCGCACGAGCGGCGCCGCCCCGAGATCGAACGGTTCGGCTTCGTCGGCCGTCGCGAGCGCTTGCGCGCGCGCCACGCGCTGCGCATCCGGCAACGCATCGAGATCGGTTTCGCGCCACGGGCAGCGCAACGGCGCGTGGATCGTTTGCGCGACGCCGTCCTGCGCTTCGTCGAAGGTCGTGCGCAGCGCCTCGTGGCGCGCAATCAGCGCATCGCATGCGAGACGCAGCGCATGCACGTCGAGCGGGCCCGTCAGCGCCAGGCGCTCGGTGATGTGGTACGCGTCCGGCGCATCGATCAGCCGCGCGTGCAGCCACAGCCGCGTCTGCGCGAACGACGCCGGCACGCGGTCGCTGCGCGGCGTGCGCGGCGGGATGGGGAGCACGCGGAAGTCGATGCCGGCCGCGCCGAGCTTGTCGATGAAGACCGCGCGCTGCGCGTCGGGCAGTTGCGCGAAACGCGTCGCGAGCGCGAGCCAGTCGGGTTGAACCTTCGTCATCCGTCGTCCTTATTGGGTTTCCAGTTCGCCGAGCAGCGCGTCGATCGCGCTTGCCGCATCGGTTGCGCCGCGTGCCGCGCAGGCCGCGTCGATCGCTTCCGCGCAGCGCGCCAGCGTGCGCGTGTCGAACAGCGTGCGCAGCGGCAGCGCGAGCCCCCAGTGCAGGTTGGCCTGCGCGTGGGCCTGCGTCGCGAGCAGCGAGTGGCCGCCGAGCAGGAAGAAATCGCCGTCGCGGCCGATCGCGTCCACGTGCAGCACGCGCTGCCAGATTTCCGCGAGCGCACGCTCGGTATCGGTCGCGAGTTCGATGGCTTCGGTCGCTTCACGCACCGGCGCGGGCAACGCATGGCGGTCGCACTTGCCGTTCGGCGTAACGGGCAATGCATCGAGCTCGATCAGTTGCGACGGCACCATGTACGCCGGCAGTTGCGCACGCAGCGCGTCGAGCAACGCCGCGCGGTCGAGCGGGCCAGCGCCGCCGCGGGCGACGTAGCCGATCAGTTGCTCGTCGCGCACGATCACGACCGCATCGTTGACGCCCGGCGCCGCGCGCAGCAGCGCCTCGATCTCGCCCGGCTCGATTCGCTGGCCGCGCAGCTTCACCTGCGTGTCGACCCGGCCGAGGTAGTCGAGCGCGCCGTCCGCGCGCCGGCGCGCGAGGTCGCCGGTGCGGTACATGCGGCCCCCCGGCACGAACGGATCGGGCACGAAGCGCTCGGCGGTCAGCGCCGGACGGCCGAGATAGCCGCGTGCGAGGCCCGCGCCCGCGAGATACAGTTCGCCGGTCGCGCCGGCCGGCACCGGCTGCCACGCGGCATCGAGCACGTGCAGTTGCAGGTTCGCGATCGGATGGCCGATCGGCACCGCGGCCGCACGCGCGTCGTCGGGGCCGCAGGTCCAGTGCGACACATCGATCGCGGCTTCGGTCGGCCCGTACAGGTTCACGAGCGTCGCGTTCGGCAAGAGGCGCGCCATCTTCGCGACGAGTTCGGGCGCCAGCGCCTCCCCGCTCGCGACGATCAGGCGCACGCTGTCGCATTGCGCGGCGGCCGAGAAATCGTCGAGATGCGCAGCGAACGCGGCGAGCATCGACGGCACGAAATGCAGCACCGTCACGCCGTGCGCGTGGATCGCGGCGGCCAGACGCGCCGGATCGCGGTGATCTCCCGGCGCGGCGATCGCGAGCTTCGCGCCGATCGCGAGCGGCCACACGAATTCCCACACCGACACGTCGAAGCCGAACGGCGTCTTGTGCAGCACGACGTCGTCGCGCGTCAGCCGGTACGCATGCTGCATCCACGCGATCCGGTTCGCGAGCGCGCCGTGCGTGTTGCCGGCGCCCTTCGGCTTGCCGGTCGAGCCGGACGTGTAGATCAGGTACGCGAGCTGCGCGTCGTCGATCGCGGCGGCGTGATCGTCGGTATCGCCCGCTTCGTCGGCCAGCAGTTCCGCGACCGTCAGCAGTTGCGTCTCGGCGCCCTCGCCCAGCGCGGCCTCGACCTGTTCGCGCAGATGCGCCTGCGTGATCGCGACGGCCGGCCGCGCGTCGCGCAGCAGGTAAGCAATGCGTTCGGCCGGATAGTCGGGATCGACCGGCAGATACGCGGCGCCGGCCTTCAGCACGCCGACGAGCGCCATCACCATGTCGAACGAGCGCTCGACGCACAGCGCGACCGGCGTATCGGGCTGCACGCCGCGCCGGCGCAGCGCAGCGGCGATGCGCGACGTCGCGGCGTCGAGTTCGCGATAGGTCGCGCGCTGCACATGGCCGCGAGCGTCCGCGTATTCGAGCGCGGTCGCGTCGGGCGTCGCCCGTGCCGCGTCGCCGAATTGCAGGTGCAGCGGCTGCCGTCGTTCCACCGGCCAGGTACACGCGGTGTCCTGCACACGCGTCAGCGCATCGCGGGCCGCATCGTCGGCGATCGACAGCGTGCCGAGCCGCGCGTCAGGCGTACGGGCCAGCGCATCGAGCGCGCAGGCGAAGGCGCGGTGCCAGGTCTCGACCTGACGCGCGTCGATGCGCGCGGTGTCGTAGCCGTAGTCGATCGTCAGTTCGACGCCGGTTTCGATCACGAGCGTCAGCGCGAAATCGGTCGCTTCGATGCTGCGTACGCCGCTCAACGCCAGCCCGCGCGGATCGGCATCGCGCGCGGTGTCGTCCACCGGATAGTTCTCGAATACGACCAGCGTATCGAACAGTGCGCCGCCCGCCCCGCGCGCCCAGCGCTGGATGTCGGCGAGCGGGGTGTGCGCGTGTTCGGCGGCGGCCGCGTTCTCGCGTTGCAGCGTTTGCAGCCAGTCGGCCGCCCGTTGCTGCGGCGCCGGCGCGGTGATCACCGGCAGCGTGTTGATGAAAAGACCGAGCACCGAGTCGACGTCCGCGAGCGCGTCGGGACGGCCCGCGACGGTCGCGCCGAACGCGACGGCCGGCTGGTGCGTCATCCGCTGCAGCGCGAGCGCCCATGCACCCTGCACCAGCGTGTTGACGGTCAGTTTCAACGCGCGGGCGGTCTGCGCGACGCGCGTCGTCGTGTCGGCATCGAACGTCGCGCGCCACGTGACCATCTCGGCATCCGCGCGGTCGGCCGTGCGTTCCGCGATCAGCGTGGGCGCGTCGAGCCGCGCCAGGCGCTCGGTCCAGAAGCGCTCGTCGGCGTCGCGATCGCGCGTGCCGAGCCACGCGATGAAGTCGCGATAGCGCAGCGCCGGACGGCTCGCGAACGGCGACACGGCGTCCGGGTCGCGGTAGTCGCGCAGCACGTCGGCGAGCAGCCGCGCGGTGCTCCAGCCGTCGAGCAGCACGTGGTGACGCGTCCATACGACGCGCCATGCGTCGTCCGTCACGCGGATCAGCGTGAGCCGCATCAGCGGCGGCTCGCGCCAGTCGAAGCCGCGTGCGCGGTCGGCCGCGAGCCACGCGTCGAAATCGGCGTCGAGCGTGTCGCCGCGCGTGCGCCAGTCGAGCTGCTCGACCGGCATGCGCGCGTGGCGATGCACGCACTGCAGCGGCGCGGCTTCGTCCGGCATCACGCTCGTGCGCAGGATGTCGTGACGCGCGACGGATGCGTCGAACGCAGCCGCGAGCCGGTCGGCGTCGAGCGCCGTTGCGGTCGCGACGAGCTGGTTCACGTAGCTCGCGTGGCCGGGCGCGAACAGCGCATGGAACAGGATGCCCTGCTGCATCGGCGACAGCGGATACACGTCGTCGATCGCGCGCCAGTCGAGCGGTGCGCGCTCGATCGCGGCCTGCGTGAGACCGGCCGCCTGCGCGAGCGGGAAATCGCCCGGCGTCGCGCCGGCGCCGCGATGCGCGACGCGCGACGCGCAGGCGTCGACGAGTTCGCGCAGCGCGGCCGCGAAGCGTTCGGCGAACGCGTCGATCGTCGCGCGTTCGAATTGCGGCGCACCGTAGACCCAGTGAACCTTCAGCGTGCGCGCGCCGTCGCCGTCCGCGTCGAGGTACGCGTGGATCGCGAGCGTATTGCCGAGCGGGCCCTGCGGGTCGCGCTCGACGCCGGTGCCGCCGAAACGCGGGACGAGCATTGCATCGCGCGGCGCGTCGAACTGGCCGAGATAGTTGAACGTGACGCGCGGGCGCGGCACGGCGGCCAGCGTCGCGCGCGTCGCCGTATCGCCATGGTGCGCGAGCACGCCGAAGCCGAGCCCCTTGTGCGGCACCGCGCGCAGCGTGTCCTTGACCGCGCACAGCGTGTCGCGGGCCGTCGCTTCGACCGGCAGCGTCACCGGGTAATGACTCGTCAGCCAGCCGATCGTGCGGCTGGCATCCGCGTCGTCGAACAACGCCTCGCGGCCGTGTCCTTCCAGCTCGACCCGGCACGATGCGGCGCCCCGCGCGCCGGCCAGCGCCAGCGCGAGCGCCGCGCCGAGCAGCTCGATCGTCTGCGTGCGATAGGCCGCGTGCGCGTCGGTCAGTGCGGCGCGGGTCAATGCCGCGTCGATCGTCTGCACGACGACTGCCGCGTCGGCGTTCGTCGCCGCTGCGTCGGGGTGATCGGGCACGATGTCGTCGCCCTGCGCCATGCCGGCCCAGTAGGCGGCTTCGGCTGCGAACGGCGACGCCGGCTCCGTTGCGGCGCGGGCGAGCCGCGCGGCCCATGCGTCCGCGCGCAGGCCCGGTTGCGACAGGCGGATCGGCGTGCGCTCGCATGCGGCGCGATAAGCGGTGTCCAGGTCGTCGAGCAGGATCCGCCACGACACGCCGTCGACGATCGCATGGTGAATCGCGAGATAGAGCCGCGTCGAACCGTCCGGCAGCCGCGCCGCGCACGCGCAGGCGAGCGGCCCGCTGCCGAGGTCGAGACGGCGTTGCAGCGCGTCGAAACGTGCCAGCGCGTCGGCTTCGTCACGGGCGGCGACTTCGACGAACGGCAGCGCGTCGTACGGCTTCGCCGCATCGCTCGCGTGCCACGTGCCGTCTGCGCCGCGCGCGAAGCGCTGACGGAATGCGTCGTGATGCGTGAGCAGCGCGTCGAATGCGCGTGCGAATGCGTCCGCGTCGAACGCGCCGCGCACATCGAACGACACCGACTGGTTCCAGTGGCCGCGGTGCGGGATATCGAGCGCGAAGAAGCGTTGCTGCGCGGGCGTCAGGATCGACGTGGCAGCCGGCAGCGCGACGGCAATCGCGTCTGCGCGTGCAGGCCGGGCGGCGATGGCCGTGTCGTCCGTTTTTGCGATGCGTGCGAGTTCGGCGACGGTCGGCCCGTCGAACAGCTGCTTCGGCGTGAAGCGCACGCCGCGCTTGCGCGCACGGGCGATCACCTGCAGCACGAGGATCGAATCGCCGCCGAGTTCGAAGAAATTATCGTCGCGGCCGACTTTCGGCGCCTTCAGCACGGCTTGCCAGACGTCGGCGAGCACCGTTTCGACCGCGCCCTGCGGCGCATCGCCGGACGCGACCGGGACCGGCACGGCCGCCAGCTCGCGCAATGCCGCGCGATCGATCTTGCCGTTCGCCGTCACGGGCAGGCGCGCCAGCGCGACGAATTGCGCGGGCACCATGTAGTCGGGCAGCTTCGCGGCGAGCGCGGCGCGCATCGCGGCCTCGTCGAATGTCGCACCGTCGCGCATCACGACGAACGTCGCGAGCCGCAGGCGGCCATCGTGCTCGATCGCGAGCGTTTCGGCCTGCGCGATCGGGCCGGCCGCGCGCACGGCCGCACTCACCTCGCCCGGCTCGACGCGGTAGCCGCGAATCTTCACCTGGTCGTCGATACGGCCGAGGAAAACGAGCCGGCCGTCCGCGCGCAACCGCACGCGGTCGCCCGTGCGATACAGCCGCGCGCCGGGTGTGAACGGATCGGGCACGAACCGTTCGGCGGTTTGCGCGGGGCGTCCGAGATAGCCGCGTGCGACACCCGGCCCGCCCAGATACAGCTCGCCCGTCGCGCCGGCCGGCACGCAGGCGCCGAACGCGTCGAGCACCAGCGCGCGCGCATTCGGCAGCGGCACGCCGAGCGGCACGCCGCTCGCGGGATCGCGCGCGTCGGCGGCAATCGACGCCGTGTCGCACGCGATCGCGCCGACCGTCGCTTCGGTCGGCCCGTAATGGTTGATCACGCGGCAGGCCGGTGCGAGCGCGGCCAGCCGCGCGACCAGCGCCCACGTGAGCGTTTCGCCGCCCGTGACGAGCGCGTGGCGCGGCAGCACGTCGGCCGGCGCGCGCGCATCGAGCAGCGCCTGCAGGTGGCTCGGCACGATCTTCAGCACGCCGACGTCGCGTCGGCGCATTTCGTCGGCGAACAGATCCGGGTCGAACGCACACGCGGCCGGCAGCAGGTGCAGCGTGCGGCCTGCGCACAACGCGCCGAACAGCGTCGTGTGGCCGAGATCGGCCGCGACGGTCGAGACCATCGCGAACGACGCGTCGGGTGCGAACGCGAGTTCGTCGAGCATCCCCTGCACGTAGTCGGCCAGCGCGCCGTGCGAGACGACGACGCCCTTCGGCGCGCCGGTCGAGCCCGACGTATAGATCAGGTACGCGCCCTGTTCCGGGTGCGGCGCGGTGCGCACGCCGGCCGCATGGGCGAGCGTCGCGTCCTGGACGAGCGCGTCGACGTCGAGCGGCTGCGCGTCGATGCCCGCCGGCCACGCGGCCGGCTCCGCGACGAGCGCCCAGCGCGCACCGCAGTCGGCCGCCGCCGCGGCGAGTCGCGCGGCCGGCTGCGCGGGGTCGAGCAGCACGGCCAGCGCGCCGGCTTTCAGCGCGCCGAGCAGACCGACGACGAAACGCGCCGAGCGCTCGATGCAGACGACGACGGCCGCTTCGGCGGCCACGCCGCGTTGCGCCAGCGCCCGCGCGATGCGGTTCGATGCGTCGTCGAGCTCGGCGAACGTCAGCGAAGTCGATGCGTCGGAAAGCGCGACGCGATGCGGATACGCGGCCGCCTGCCGGGCGAATGCGGCGACGATGTCGGCATGTTCGACTTGCAGCGCACGGCCGTCGCGCGGCTGGCGCGACGCGGCCGAAGCATCGCACGGTAGCGTGGCCGTCGTGTGCTGCGGATCGCGCGCGGCCGCGCCGACGAGCGCCGCATAGCTGTCGAGCCATGCGCGCGCGGTATCGGTGTCGATGCAGTCGGTCGCATACGCCGCGACCAGTTCGATCCCGTTCGCGTCTTCGGTGAAATCGAGCGCGAAGTCGAAGCGCGCGGCGAGATCGGGGCCCGGCGTCGCGACCGCCGTGGCGCCCGGCAGCACGCTGTCGTGCCGTGCGTCGAACTGCTGCGCGAACTTCACCCGCAGCCATTCGTCGCCGCGCTTGACGGGCGGCTTCACCGCGTCGACGACGCGCTCGAACGGCACGTCCTGGTGCGCGACCGCATCGAGCGCCGCGGTACGCGCCGCGTCGACGAGCGCGCGGAACGGCAGTGTCGGCGCCACGCGTACGCGCAGCGCGACCGTATTCAGGAAAAGGCCCAGCAGCGCACGCGTTTCGGGACGCTGGCGATGCGCGACCGGCACCGCGACGACGACGTCCGTTTCGCCGGTCAGGCGCGACAGCCATGCGTCGAGCGCCGCCAGCAGTACCGTGAAGACGGTTGCCCGTGCGTCGCGTGCGAGTTGCCGCACGTCGGCCGCGACCGCATCGGGCAGGCGCGCCGACACGCGCGCGCCGTGCAGCGTGCGTACCGCGCCCGGCTGGCGATCGACCGGCAGCGCGAGCGGGCCCGGCACGTCGCGCAACGCGCCGCGCCAGTAGTCGAGCTGGCGCTCGCCCTCGCCGCCGGCCAGCACGTCGCGCTGCCAGTCCGCGTAGTCGGCGTACTGGATCGGCAATTCGGGCAGCGACGGTTCGCGGCCTTCGGCATACGCGCGATACGCAGCCGACAGTTCGTCGAACGCGCAGCGCGAGCTCCAGCCATCGGTGATCGCGTGATGCGCGGTCAGCAGCAGGCGATGACGATCGTCGGCGAGCGCGATCAGCGTCGCGCGCAGCAGCGGGCCGCGCGCGAGGTCGAACGGCTCGGCCGCGTCGCGCTCGGCGAGACGGGCGGCTTGCGCGTCGCGGGCGGCCGGCGGCTGGTCGCGCAGGTCGACCGCGGCGATCGGCACCGGCAGATGCGCATGAATCCGCTGCATCACGACGCCGTCGTCGTTGTCGACGAGCGTCGTGCGCCAGGCTTCGTGACGGCCGATCACGTGATCGAGCGCCCGCTGCAGCGCGTCGCGGTCGAGCGCGCCGTCGATCGTCCAGTGTGCGGCGATGTGATACGCGGCGCTGGCGCCGCGTGTTTGCGCGAGCACCCAGAAACGTTGCTGCGCGAGCGATGCCGCACGGTCGATGTGCGGCGCACCCTGCGCACCCGGCGCCGCCGCATCGGCCGCCGCACGGCGCGCGGCAATCGTGGCCACCGGTTCGCCGGTCTCGCGTTCCGCCCGGTCGACTGTTGCGGCCAGTTCGGCGAGCGCCGGATCGGCGAACAGCGTATCGAGCCGCAGATTCACGCGCACGGTGGCGCGGATCGCGGCCTGCAACTGCATCGCGGCGAGCGAATCGGCGCCCAGCGCGAAGAAGCGATCGTCGCGCGACGGCGTGACGTCGAGGCCCAGCAGCGTCTGCCAGAGGCCCGCGATCTGCCGTTCGGTCGGCGTGCGCGGCGCATCGCCTGCGCCTTGCGCCGTGTCGCGCGCGGCGGCGATCCGCTCGCGCAGCGCGGCACGGTCGAGCTTGCCGTTCAGCGTGTACGGCAGCGTATCGCAACGCACGAACCGGTGCGGCTGCCAGGCGGCCGGCAATTGCGCGGCCACGTGCGCCTTCAATGCGGCATCGTCGGCCGCCGCGCGCAGCGCGACGCACGCAATCAGCCGCGTCGGCCCGTTGGCGGTTTCGGCCACCACGGCCGCGTCGGCCACGGCCGGGTGCGAGCGCAGGCATGCGGCGATTTCCGCCGGCTCCACGCGCACGCCGCGCACCTGAACCTGATCGTCGAGGCGGCCGAGAAAGTCGAACGCGCCGTCGTCGCGCAGGCGTGCGAGGTCGCCCGTGCGATAGACGCGCGCGCCGGGTTCGCCGTGCGCATCGGGAATGAAACGTTCGGCCGTGAGCGCCGCGCGACCGTGATAGCCGCGTGCGACGCAGACGCCGCCGAGCAGCAGCTCGCCCACGCCATCGGCTGCGGCGCCGCCGATGCGTGCCACGCGCGGGCCGATCGCGCGGCCGATCGGCAACGACGCATACGCGTCGTCCGCGGCCAGCACCGGCGTTTCGCCCGGTTCGACCGGCCACAGCATCGGCGAGATCACGGCCTCGGTCGGCCCGTAACCGTTGATCAGGCGGACTGCCGGGAACGTGCGGCGCACGAATTCGAACGCCTGCTGCGGCAGCGCTTCGCCGCCGAACGCGAGTACGCGCAGTGCCGGCGGCACGCCGTCGCGCGCGGCGACGGCCGCGAATTCGCGCAGGTACGCGGGCGGAAATGCGGCGACGCTGACCGCTTCGCGCACCATCAGCGCATGCGCGGCGTCCGGCGCGAACGGCTGCGGCGGCGCGACGACGATGCCGGCACCGACCGCGAGCGGCGCGAGCCAGCATTCGTGCGCGGCGTCGAAATTGACCGACGCGAAATGCAGCAGGCGGTCGCCCGCCTCGATCGGCAACGCGGCCGCGAGCGCGTCGCAATGCGCGGCGAGCGGCCCGTGCTCGACGACCACCGCCTTCGGCGTGCCGGTCGAGCCCGACGTATAGATCATGTACGCGGCCGAACGCGGGTGCACGGTCATCGTGTCGTCATCGAACGCATCGTCCTGCGCGACACCCGATGCGTCGGCCGTCGCGTCGAACGCGTGTTCGAACGGCGTGCCGAGCGCCGCACGGCCGGCGGCGTCGACGATGCCGTGCCGCAGTTGCGCGTCCTGCACGATCCAGTCGAGGCGTGCGGCCGGATGGCGCGGATCGAGCGGCACGAACACGCCGCCCGCCTTGAGCACGGCCAGCAGCGCGACGAACAGTTCGCACGAACGCTCGACACATACGCCGACCCGCACTTCGGCGCCGACGCCGGCCGCGCGCAGGCGCCGGGCGAGTTGCGATGCACGTGCGTCGAGCGCACCGCGCGACAGGCGCAGGTCGTTCTGGAAAGGCACCGCGATCGCGGGTGCGTCGGGCGCGATGCGCGCCAGTGCGCGGATTCGGTGATGCAGCGCAGTCGGGAAACTCGTCATGTGCGTGAAGTCCTTCGGTCCGGCCGCTTCGGCCAAGTCTCGGGGCCGCTTGGGGCGGCTTCACTGGTGTGACGAACGACGCGGCCGATTTTTTACCGTTTTGCGCGCAAAGTGCGTGCGACCGCTTTTTTTGACGACGGGGCTAAATATTTGCGCGGCCCGTTCGTCTATCAGGGAGGAACGCCGCAACGGGGCAGGCCCCGCCCGCTGCGTTCGCATCAGATTCGCCGTTTTTCGCGTTATTGCCCGCCTTCCCTTTACCGACGTTGCCGATGACAGCCGCCCACGAGCCCTCCTCCCCGCCGTCCCTCGACGCTTCCCCCGCCCGCCCCGCGGCGCGCCTGATCCTTGCGCTGCTGCGCGAAAGCCGCGTGTCGCTCGCGCTGGCGCTCACCGCGTGCGTGCTGAACGGCGTCGCGAGCGTGCTGCTCGTCGCGACGCTGAACCGCGCGCTGTCGCAACCGGGGGCGGCCGATGCATCGCTCGCGTGGCGCTTCGCGTTGTGCGCGGTGATCGCGCTCGTCACGCGGATCGTGTCGGGCACGCTGTTTGCCCGCCTGTCGCAGGACACGATGGCGCGGCTGCGCGTGCATCTGGCGCGGCGCGTCGGCGCGGCCGAATTGCGCGACATCGAGCGAATCGGCGCCGCACCCGTGCAGTCGGTGCTGACCGACGACGCGACCAACGTGTCGATGCTGTTCTTCGCGTTGCCGAACCTGGTCATGCACGGCTCGATCGTGTTCGGCTGCCTCGGCTATCTGGCGTGGCTGTCCTGGCCCGTGTGCGTGCTGGCGCTGGCCGCGATCGTCGCCGGCTCGCTCGGCTATCACACCGGCGACCGCCGCGCGATCGCGTCGCTCGAAGCCGCCGGCCACGCGCAGGACCGCCTGTTCGGCTATCTCGGTTCGCTGTTCTCCGGCGCGAAGGAGCTGAAGCTGCACGATGCGCGCGCACGCCAGTTCGTCGACGGCCAGCTCGGCGCCGCGATCGGCGAGGTGCGCGACCACCGCCGCCGCGCATTCAGCGCGTATGCGGTCGGGGTCGGCTGGATCATCTTCCTGTTCTACGTGTTCCTCGGCGTCGCGTCGTTCTGGCCGCAGCTCGGCGTGCATGCCGACCCGGCCGCGGCCGCCGGCTACGTCGTCGTGTTCCTGTTCATGCTCGTGCCGCTCGACGGCCTGCTGAACAACCTGCCGACCGTCAACGCGGCGCGCGTGTCGCTCACGCGGATCGAAGGCGTGATGGCCGAATTCGGCGCGCTGCGCACGGTGCCGCCCGCGGCCGATGCGCCCGACGTGCCGCCGGCCGGCGCCGTCACGCTGCGCGGCGTCACGCACGCGTATTTCCACGAGCGCGACGAACGGATGTTCAGCATCGGGCCGATCGACCTGACGATCAAGCCGGGCGAGCTCGTGTTCATCGTCGGCGGCAACGGCAGCGGCAAGACGACGCTCGCCAAGGTGCTGACGGGGCTCTACGAGCCCGAGCAAGGCATGATCGAGGTCGATGGCCGCACGATCGGCTGGCGCGAGCGCGCAGCCTACCGGCAGCGTTTCAGCGCGGTGTTCAACGATTTCCATCTGTTCGATGCGCTGCTCGGCATCGTCGACCCCGACGATCCGTCGCGCGCACAGGCCGATGCGCGGGCGAACGCGCTCGTCGCGAAACTCGCGCTCGACCACAAGGTGAAGGTGGTCGACGGCGCGTTCTCGACGCGCGCGCTGTCGACCGGGCAGCGCAAGCGGCTCGCGCTCGTCGTCGCATACCTGGAGGATCGTCCGTTCTACCTGTTCGACGAATGGGCGGCCGACCAGGATCCGTCGTTCAAGGCCGTGTTCTACGAGCAATTGCTGCCCGAGCTGCGCGCGCGCGGCAAGGCCGTGATCGTGATCACGCACGACGACCGCTACTTCGACCTCGCCGACCGTCTGCTGAAGCTCGACAACGGGCGCATCGTCAGCGACACGCAACCGGCGCGCGTGCGTGCGCAGGATGGCGTCGATGCGCTGAGCGCGTAACGCGGCGGTCGATCGAAACATCGCCGGCACGCTGCACTGGCAGTGTGTCGGCGATTGTCGGATTGTCGTTTCGCAGGAAATGGGGCTTGATGCGTTGGCGAACAGGAAAAAGCGGAAGTCACGCGTCGTCAAGCCAGCACGGCGCCCTGCCGGCATCCCCCCGGCGACGCGCACTCAGCGCACGGCCGGCAGCTTCAACATCGTGTCGGTCATCACGTCGGCCAGCTTCAGCGCCGACATCGGGCCGCCAAACCCCCAGATGTTGCGCTCGATCAGCGCGATCCGGTGCGCCTTCAGCGCGGGCACGAAACGCCACACCGGCGAATCGAGTTTGGCCGACAATGGCACGTCCATCCCCGACGCGGTCACGAACAGCACGGCGAGATCGCGCTGCCGCAGCAGATCGGCCGACGTCACGTACAGCGTGCCTTCTCGCGTCGGCTTCTTCGGCCACGGATCGAGCCCGAGCGCCCGCGCGAGGCCCGCGGACGTACTGTTGCCCGTATAGGCCCAGTAACGATCGGGCAAGCCGAGATCCTGCAGCAGCGCGACGCGCTCGCCGTTGCGGCCCGCGGCCGCGAGCCGCGCCGCATTGCGCGCGATGCCGGCGTCGAGTTGCGCTTCGACTGCCTGCGCGCGCGCGTCGCGCCCCGTCACCGCGCCGATCGTCCGGAAGATCTGCCGCATCCAGTCGAGCTGCGTGACCGGCACGCCACCCTCCGACACGTTCGGGCTGAACTGGAACAGGATCGTCGGCGCGATCCGGTCGAGCGCGTCGAAGATCGGCGCATGCCGGAAACCGACGCCGATGACGAGATCCGGCTTGACCGCCGCGATCGCCTCGAGCCCGGGCTCCTGTCGCGAGCCGACGTCGGTCACGCGTGCGAGCTGCTCGCTCCGGTAGCCGAGCCAGCCCGGGTAGAACGCCGTATCGGCCATCCCGACCGGCACGATGTCGAGCGCGATCACGCTTTCCGCGAACATGAAGTCGAGCGCGACCACGCGCTGCGGCCGCACGGGCATCTTCGCGCTGGCCTGCGACACGACGGGATTGCCGGCCAGCGACACGGCGCCTTGCGTACCGCCGGCACCCCCGGCCTCGGAAACGGCGGCCGCCGATGCGGACAACGCGCCGCAGCACGCGGCGCCGAGCGCGGCGAGTGCGCCGAGCGCATGCCGGCGGCCGGGGCGCGTCACCGGATCGCGTCCTGCTCGGCCAGCGCCGCGTCGTCCATCGTCAGTAGCAGGGGGCAGCTTCCACACAGTTGCGTTTCTCCAGGAATTTCGTAGCGCAGGCAGCACACGCGGCGCGCGCGAAACGGCGTCGGCAGCAGCGGCGAGCGCGGCAGCGCGTCGCGCACCGGCATGCGCAGCGGATTCGGCTCGCCGTGCATGCAGGTCGAACCGAACAGCCAGTTCGCGTCGCCGACGGGATCGGCCGCGCACGGCAACGCACGACAGGTCTCGAGCAGATAGTCGAGCAGATTGCCCGCGTTGCTCCACAGCACGCGCGGCGTGACGCGCCCCATCGCCGCGAGCCGGTCGATCACCGCGCCGAGATGCGCGATGAGCCCCGCATAGCGCGGCTCGGGATCGTCGCACGGCGCACCGAGCGCGTCGCTTGCGAAATACAGCGCGGCCGGCATCCCGCCATCGAGCGCGACGAACGTACGCTCGGGCGTCATGTCGAGCGGCCGACCGAGCGTCAGCGCGGCGACGACGCCGGCCGTCGCCGCGCGGCCGAAATAGTATTTGCTCCACTGCGACATCAGCGCACGCGCATGCTGCGTCGGATCGCCGCCGTAATGGTCGACCATCGCGCCGAGCACGGCGTCGCGGTGCGCGGGCAACGCGCTGACGGGCACGACGATGCGACCCGGCGCGTGGGCATCCTCGGGCATGCCGAGCCACACGACGTCGAGGTGTTCGGCGAACGGTTGCGGCGCGAACGCCGAAAAGCGCATGGCACGCGCGCCGTCGACCGACGGCGTCATCGCCCCGCGCGCCGGGCGCGGCGCCCCTCGAGAACCAGCAGCCCGAGCAGGTACGGTGCGCCGATCAGCGCGGTCAGCACGCCGGCCGGCACTTCGCGCGGCGCGACGACGATGCGCGCCGCGAGATCCGCGGCGCCGAGGATCAGCGCGCCGCACGCCGCCGCGAGCCACAGCCGCGTGCGATGCCGGCGCGCGCCGAGCATCGTCGCGACGTGCGGCGCCATCAGCCCGATGAAGCCGACCGGCCCGACCGCCGCGACCGCCGCGCATGCGGCGAGCGTCGCGATCGTCAGCGCGAGCGGCCGCAGCGCCGCCACCGGCAGGCCGAGCGCAGCGGCCTGGTCGTCGCCGAGCGCGAGCATGTCGAGCGGTTTCGCGAGCCACGCGAACACCGGCACCGCGAGCGCGCACCACGGCAACAGCATCGAGACCTCGCCCCAACTGCGGCCATACGTGCCGCCGACGAGCCACACGACGAAGCGCGCGGGCTGCACGCTTTCCTGCGTGATCAGCCACTGCGCGAGCGTGGTCCACAACGCACCGATCACGATGCCCGTCAGCGCGACCGCGAGCGGCGCGTAGCGATGCCGGTGATTCAGCGCGAGCGTGATCGCGAGCGACAGCCCGCCGCCGATCAGCGCGGCGGCGGCAAGCGTCACGTGGCCCATCAGCGGCCACGTCGACAACGCGAACAGCGTGACGAGCCCCGCGCCCTGCGTGACGCCGAGCACTTCGGGGCCTGCGAGCGGATTGCGCACGACGCTCTGCATCGCGACCCCGCTGACGGCAAGTAGCGCGCCGGCGAGCAGCGCGCACAGCAGGCGCGGCATGCGCAGGTCGATCAGCATGCGCGCGAGCGCATCGTGACCGGACAGCGCGGCCGACCAGCGCGCGGGCGACAGCCACTCCGGCCCGGCCGACACGCCGACCAGGACCACCAGCACGCCCGTCGCGACGAACAGCGCGGTGCGCAGCGGCCAGCCGAGCCGTTCGAGCCAGCCGACGAGCCGCGTCGAGCCGCCGCCCGCCGCGCGTTCGGCATCCGCGTGCAGCACGCCCGACCACGCGGCGCCGCGCCGGATCATCGCGAGCATCAGCGGCGTGCCGACCAGCGCGATCGCGACGCCGGTCGACAGCGTCGCGTCGAGGCCCGACGCGAGCACCGCGCTGTCGGTGACGAGCACGAGCGCGCCGCCGGCGAGCGCCGACAGCGGCACCAGCACGCCGAGCCGGACCGTGTGCGCGCCGCGCACCTGGCGCAGCAGGTTCGGCGCGACGAGGCCGACGTACGACAGCGGGCCGGCGATGCTGACGGCCACGCTCGTGAACGCGACCGCGACGATCGTCGCGGCGAGTCGCGTCGCATCGACGCGCACGCCGGCCGCGGCCGCCGCATCGTCGCCGAGCGTGAGCGGATTCAGCGGCCGGATCACGAACGGCAGTGCGATCAGCGGCACCACGAGCCAGCGCACGGCGAGCGCGAGGCCCGTCGCGCCCGGCTGGTACAGGCTGCCGTTGGTCCACAGCGCGGCGCCTGCGATGTTCTGCTCGAAGAACGCGAGCACGAGCGTCGACAGTGCGGCGAACAGCAGCATGCACACGCTGCCCGCGAGCACGAGCCGCAACGGCGTCGCGCGCCAGCCGCCCGCTGCGACGATCGCGCACGCGGCGGCGGCGAGCCCGCATACGAACAGCAGCGGCACCGACGCGACGCCCGCCAGCGCCGGCACGAGCATCGCCGCGAGCAGGCCGAGTTGGGCGCCCCCCGTCACGCCGAGCAGGTCGGGCGATGCGAGCGGATTGCGCGTGAGCGACTGGAACAGCGCGCCGGCGATGCCGAGACAACCGCCCGCGACGAGCGCGGCCGCGACGCGCGGCAGATTGAGGTCGAACAGGAATACGTGCGCGAGCGACGCGGCATCGCTGCCGGGCGCCGCGTCCCACCACACGCGCAGATCGGGGGCAATCCGCAGCGCCGCGAGCAGCGCGATCAGCACGACGAGGCCGAACGCGATCGCGCCGGCCCGCCCTGTCGTCGCCCCGTTGCCCGTCGCCGTGAGGCGCTTGCGCATCGCGAACGTCGTCATACCGCGAGATCCCGGTCGAAGACGCCGGCCGCCTGCGGCGCGCCGTCGGTCGACGGCCCGTAGGCCGGCACGCACATCGGTGCGCCCGTGCGCGGATGCGCGAGCTTCAGCATCTCGACGCCGAACGCCGCGCGCAGCCGCGCCGGGTCGAGCATCGCGTCGGGCGTGCCCTGCGCGACGAGGCGGCCCGCGCGCATCAGCACGATCTCGTCGCTGTACGCGGCCGCCTGGTTCAGGTCGTGCAGCACCCACACGATCGTCAGCCCGCGCGCACGGTTCAGCGCACGCAGTGCATCGAGGATGTCGAGCTGGTGATGGATGTCGAGATAGGTCGTCGGTTCGTCGAGCAGCACGATCGGCGCCTGCTGCGCGAGCGCCATCGCGATCCACGCGCGCTGGCGCTCGCCGCCCGACAGCGCGCCGACGTCGCGCTGCGCATCGTCGGCGAGGCCACTCGTTTCGAGCGCCTCGTCGATTGCCGCATGATCGATCCGCGACAGGCCGCGCAGGAAGCCGCCGTACGCATAGCGCCCGTACGCGACGAGCTCGCGCACGGTGAGGCCCGACGGAATCTGGTTGAACTGCGCGAGCATCGTCAGCTCGCGCGCGAGCGCGCGACGGCGAAACGATGCAAGCGGCTTGCCGTTCACTTCGACATGACCGGCGCGCGCGGGCTGCAGGCCCGCCAACGTGCGCAGCAGCGTGCTCTTGCCGCAGCCGTTCGGTCCGCACAGCGCGGTGACGCGGCCGGCCGCGATCGACAGGTCGAGCCCGTCGATCACGACATGGTCGCGATATCCCACCGACAGCCCGCGCGCGGCAAGCGCGGCGGTACTACGCGTCATCGATCCTCCGTTCGGTCGCGCGGGACCGTGTAACTCTGGGCCATCGCGACGACGACCTTGCGCGGCCCCTCGAACGGGTCGCGTGCATGCGCGCTCAGCATGTTGTCGAGCATCAGCACGTCGCCGGTGCGCCACGGGAACACGATGCGCTGCTGGTCGAGCACGCCGCGAATCTCCGCGAGCGCGTCGGCCTCGAGCGGTTCGCCGTCGCCGTAGTACACGTTGCGCGGCACGTTCTCGAGCCCGACCGCGTCGACGAGCGCTTCCTGCATGTCTTCGTCGAGCGCCGACAGGTGAAACAGGTTCGCCTGGTTGAACCAGACGCGCTCGCCCGTGCGCGGATGACGCGCGACGGCCTGGCAACGCTCGCGCGTGCGCAGCAGCAGCTCGCCGTCGTCGTCGGTGCGCCACGCGCATTCGATGCCGCGCGCCGCGCACATCCGCTCGACCTCGGCCGGCTCGTCGGTGCCGAACGACTGCTGCCACGGCAGATCGAGCCCTTGCCCGAAATTGCGCACGTACAGCAGCTCGCGCTTCTCGAAGCGCGCGACGAGCGCCGGATCGAGTGCGCGGTACACGGCGCGGCTGTCCGCGATCGGCGTCGCCCCGCCCTTCGGCGCGGCGAGCGCGCAGTGGAACCAGATCCGCAGCGGCCATTCGCGCGTGTACGACTGTTCGTTGTGCAGCGGAATCGCGCGGTGCGGCGGGTATTCGGTCGACGTGTAGACCGCGCCTTCGACCTGGCTGCGCGGCGTCGATGCGTATTCATAGCCGATCAGCGGATCGCCGAACGAAGCCGCGAACTGCTGGAACGCGTCGATCGACGGCACGCGAAAGCCCGTGAACAGCACGCCGCCCGCCCGTTCGAGCGTGTCGGCCGCGATCTCGCGCGCCAGCGGCGCGACATCGTCGATCGACATCCCGTCGTTGCCGCGCGGCGACACGACGGTGGGCAGCCCCGGCTCGATACGCAGATCGTCGAGCGTCGGCAACGAAAGCAGGGTCATGCAAACGTCCTCTTCAGGTGAGGCGCCGCACCCGCGGCGCAGCAGATCACGACGCGCGCGTCGCGCGCTCGCCGTCCATCGCACGGCGCAGGCTCGCCGGGCGCATGTCGGTCCAGACGGTCTCGATGTGCGCGAGACAGTCGGCCTTCGGGCCGCTCACGCCCACTTCGCGCCAGCCGGCCGGCACGGGCCGGAACGTCGGCCAGATCGAATACTGTTCTTCGTCGTTGATGACGACCGTATAGACGAGATCGTCGGTGTCGGCGGAAGGCGTCGGGGCTTGCGTCATGATCGGAAATCGCTGGGCGGTTGAAGGAGGCGAAGCGGCGGATTCGGCCGCTCCTGTCTGATAGACGGTTGGCCGGCGCGTTTTTTTACCGCCGCCGCGCGCGGCCGCCGAGGAACACCGGGCAGGCGACGCCACGATGGCACGCGTCGAGGCATTCCGCGCAATGGCGCTCCGCGTCGCGCACCATGAAATGCACGAGCGTCTGCGACACGTTCAGCGCGCGCGCCGCGGTCTGCAGCGTCTCCTCGCGCAGCCGCACCATCTCGAATGCCGCACGGCTGCGCGCCGGCAGGTCGTCGAGCGCGGCCCACACGCGCCGCAGCGTATCGCGCGTCATCAGCGCGGCTTCCGGCGTCGGCTCGGGCGACGGCACGTCGAAGCCGTCGTCCTCTTCCGTGTGATAGACGTTTTCCAGGCTCTGCCGGCGGCATGCGTCGATCGACGCATTGCGCACCATCCGCGTCACGTACGCGACCGGCTGGCGCACCGCGTCCTGGTTCGGGAATTCGACGAGCTTCACGAACACGTCGTGCACGACGTCCTCCGCGCGGCTCGCGCAACCGACGAAGCCGCGCGCGACGTTGACGAGCATCGCGCGATGGGCGATCAGCACGTCGAGCAGCGCGCCCTGCGCGCGGGGCTCGGACGCCCGGCGCGGACGCGGCGCGGCGCGTGGCGGCAGGTCCGGATAACTGCCGAGGAACGGGTTTGCCGCTGTCGCCGCCGGTCGGTCGAGCACTTCCGCCATGGCCATCGATCTGCTCCGTCAAATTCCGAGATAGCGCAATTTAACGTAAACGCAAATCATTCTCAATCCGATTACGAGATGACCCTTTAGGTCATCGGGATTTGTCTGAACAATTGGTGGAATCGTTGTTGGAGTGGACAGGTGTGTATCTGCGCTGCGCAGACGGCTCGCACGCCGCGCACGCATGCTTTCACGTTCCTGACGAAACGCCTGCACGTGTCATCGGCGGTAGCAACTTCTTACTACGTGAAATTTTGGGGTCTCGTACGATCGACCTGCCGTTTCCAAGGGAGAGCAACATGAAATCCATCGTGTTATCCGCAGTCATGGTGGGCGCGCTGTCGAGCGTGATGCTCGCCGGGTGCGTCGCCTACCCTGGCCCTGCCGAAGTCACGATCGGCTGGCATGGCGATCGTTACTGGGACGGAAATCGCTACTGGGAGCGCCGCGACTGGGAAGCCCGGCATCCCGGCCCGCGTGACGACCGCGATCGCCGGGATGACCGCCGTGACGACCGTCGCGACGATCAGCGGCCGCAGTGGTGATGCCGCTGCGCACTCTTGACCCATCATTCAACGACAGGACCTCGACATGAAGACGCTACTCAAAACCCTCACCGCCGCCGCCGTTGCCGCCGCCGTGCTCGTGCCGGCCATCGCCGAAGCGCATCCGCACCGCGTGTGTCACTTCGAGCATCACCATCACAAGGTATGCCGCTGGGTGCGTTGAGCGTCGCGCAGCCGATGCGGAAAAGCGCCGCTTGCCGGCGCTTTTTTTCGTGGTCGACGCCACGCGGCGTCCACGCTAGCGCTGCCACTGCTCCGGCGCGAGCCAGATCGGAAACGACAGGATCACCGCGAGCCCGCGCCCGTCGATACCGGACGTCACGTCGACCGCCCCGCCGTGAGACTCGGCGATGCGCGCGACCAGCGACAGTCCGATACCGCTTCCCGGCTGCGCGGTGCCCGGCACCCGGTAGAAGCGTTCGAAGATTCGCTCGCGCTGATCGATCGGCACGCCCGGTCCGTCGTCCGCGATCCGCAACCCGACCCGCCCTGCATCCGCAACGCCATCGCACGTGATCTCGACCCGTCCGCCTTCACGGCCGTAACGCAGCGCGTTGTCGATCAGGTTGCGCACCGCGATCGCGATTTCGTCCAGGTCGCCCCACACGCATACCGGCTCGACCGCCACCCGCACCGTCTGCCCGCGTGCATGCGCGGCCGCGTCGAAGTCGCTCGCGATCAGCGCAACGAGCCGTGCCAGGTCGACCGGCCCATGCTGCTCCGCACGCGAGCCGGCATCCAGCCGCGCCAGCTCGAGCAATTGCGCCGACAGCCGCGCGCTGCGCTCGACGCCCGTTGCCAGCCGGCGCAGCGCCGCGTCCTTGTCCGTCGGATCGTCCGCCCGCAATGCCACTTCCGCCTGCGCCGACAACGCCGCCAGCGGAATGCGCAATTCGTGCGCCGCATCGCCGATGAAACGGCGCTCGGTATCGACGGCCTGGCTCAGCCGCGTGAGCAGCCGATTGAACGATTCGACGAGCGGCCGGAGTTCGCGCGGCAGCATCGTCAACGGCAACGGCGAAAAATCGAACGCGGCCTTGTGCTGGATCGCCCGCTGAACCTCGCGCACCGGCCCGAACGACCAGCGGATCCCCCACCAGATCGCCACGCCCAGCATCGCGAGCATCACCGCCGTATTGAACAGGCCGAGCTGCACCGCATTGCTGGCCTTCTCCTGCCAGGTCGTGGCCGGCCCGCCGGTCTGCACGTGAATCCGGCCGGCCGGATCCGCGAGCGAGTAAACCCGCCAGGTCTCGTCGTGCGCGAGACCGCGTCCGGCGCTCACGCCGTATCCGTCGCGCATGTCGGCCTTGAGCGCCGGCCCCGGCGCATCCGCGCTGTGCATGACGTTGCGGCCGTCGACCCAGATCTGGAACGCGACGTCGTATTTGCCGTACGCCGTTTTCGGCAACACTGCCTGTGTGCGCACTTCGGGCAGGCGATCGATCGTATCGGGCAACGACAACAGCAGCAGTTGCGCGGCGCCCTCGAGCAAGCCGTCGCGCCAGCCGCGCTGTTCTCGCCACAGGCCGATGCCGAGAAACGCGCCCCAGCCGGCCCAGAACACGACGACCATCGCCATCACGGTCGCGAGCAGGCGTACGCGCAGCGACCTCATGCCGTACCCTCCCCGATGCGATAGCCGAAGCCGTGCACCGTCACGATCAGTTCGTCGCCGAGCTTGCGCCGCAATTGATGGATGTACACCGCGATCGTGTTGCTTTCGATTGCGTCGTCGTTGCCGTACACGCGCTCCTCGAGCTGCGCCCGCGTGACGACTCGCCCTTGCCGCTCCATCAGCGCGAGCAGCGTCCGGTATTCGTGGATGCTCAACGCAACCGGTTCGCCGGCCCGCGTGACTTCCCGGCGCGCCGGATCGACGTGGACATCGCGGCAGACCAGCCGCTCCGACACACGGCCCTGGCTGCGGCGCGTCAGCGCGCGAAGCCGCGCATAAAGCTCGTCCAGCTGGAACGGCTTCACGAGATAGTCGTCGGCGCCGGCGTCGAGGCCGCGAATACGGTCGCTCAACTGATCGCGCGCGGTCACGATCAGCACCGGCGTCGCATCGTAGTTCGCACGCATCGCGGCCAGCAGCGTGAAACCGGACGCGCCCGGCAGTTGCAGGTCGAGCAGCACCGCGTCGTAGTCGTGCCCGACGAGCGCGAGCCGCGCCGCCGGCACGTCGGCCGACCAGTCCGCGTGCCAGCCGTTCTGCGCGAGGCCGGCCCGCACGGCGTCGGCCAGCATCGCATCGTCTTCCACCAGCAGGATATGCATCGATATCGCTCCTCGATTGGCGAGGTCGCCAGCCTGACGGACCGCGATTAAAAACTTCTTAAAGCCGAGGGGCCACGATGCGCATCGATCGCCGCATTGCCGGCGCAATGCATCCGGCGCTTTCCAGAGAGGCCCGCCATGACCGTGTTCCGTTCTTCGATTTCGTTGCTGCGATGCAAGACGGCGCGGCGCGCCACCTTCGCGCCGGGCCGGTGCGCGCCATTCTGGCATGGAAGGCCGCACGCGTCGTGCCCGTCGTGCCCGGGTCGCACGGGAGCCGCGCGATGAACCAGTTCGCCACGCTCGTCCCGTTCGGCCTCGCGCTGAGCCTGGCCAGCGCCAACGGCATCGTCTGCCTCGCCGGGCTGTCGCTGATCGAACGACTGATTCCCGTGCTGCCGTCGCACGTGCTGCTCGCGATGATCGGCGTCGCCGGTGCGCAAGGCGCGTGGACCTTGCCGGAAGCGATCGTCGTCACGGTGCTCGGCAGTTTCGCCGGCTGCCTCTTTCATTACGCGCTCGGCAATCTGTGGCCCGAAGACAGCGTGCTGCCCCTGCTGCGCCGCCTCGCACCGCTGGGCCGGCTGCAGCCCGCCAGAATCGACGCGCTGATCGAAAGCATCCGCGCGCGGCCCACGCGGCTCGCCCTCTGGTCGCAATTGGTGCCGTTCGTCCGGCTCGTCGCGCCGGCGCTCGCCGGATTGCTGGAAACGAGCTTCACGCGTTTCGCGTCCGGCGCCGCGGCCGGCATTGCGCTGTGGAACACGCTGTTCATCACGGCCGGCTATCTCGCCGCGCAAGCGGTCGCCTAGCCGCGCCTGTCATTGACCGATCGACCCTCCAGGAGCCTGTCGATGCGAATCCCCGAATGGATGCTGTTTCTGCGTAGCTGGTGGCACAACCCGCGCCGGGTCGGCGCACTCGCGCCGTCCGGTCCGGCGCTCGCCGCGTTGATCACCGCACAGGTACCGTGCGACGGCGCGTCCGTGATCGAACTCGGCGCCGGCACCGGCGTGTTCACGCGCGCGCTGCTCGCACGCGGCGTCGCGAGCGAGCGGCTGGTGTTGGTGGAAGCCGATCCCGCGTTCGCGAACGCGCTGCGGCATCAATTTCCGGCGTTGCGGGTGATGCAGATGGATGCGGCCGAGCTCGGGACGACGGGCGACTTCTTCGGCGGGCAGCGCGCGCACGCGATCGTGAGCGGGTTGCCGCTCGTCGCGATGCCGGTCGAACAAGCCGTCGCGATCGTGCAGTGCGCATTTGCGCGCCATCTGGCTGCCGGTGGCGCGTTCCATCAGTTCACCTATGTGCCGCGCTGCCCGATTCCCGCGCGCTATCTGGAAGCCATGCGCGTTCGCGCCGTGCGGGTCGGGGTCGCGTGGATGAATTTTCCGCCGGCCTTCGTGTATCGGTTCGAACGGCTGGGTGAGGTGGTCGGCCGGCACCGTGCCGCTGCGAAGCTGTCGCTGGATGAGGTTGCGCGAGCAACGGCTTCGTAGGGTCGAGACACGGCCCGGCTGTTCGTGCTGCCGGGCGCTGCCCCGGGCGACGGGTCGCGCGCGTTCGCTCCGGTCGCGCCGATCCCGGTCAATGGATCGACGCCGCCCAACACTCAATACAGGAAAATCCGGATCGTTGCGGCTGCATCGAAAGGCCCGATCTTCGGTGGTCCGAACGACTTGAGCACCGCATCGAGCAACACGCTCTGATTCGCGACGTTGGCCGGAAACTGCGTGAGCGTGAACTGCTTGTTGAACTCGATCGCCTTGCCCTGGCTGTCCTCGAGGCCGATGCCGAAGTTGCTCTTGCTTTCAGGCACCAGCAAGCCGTTCTGCACGATGCCTTTCGTCGCTTCGAAGTAACCGTCGACGCGCACCGGGATGCTGCATTTCTTCGTCAGCGACAGCGAAAACCGCCGGCGCGGCACGGCCGGCAGGAAGCCGTTGCCGGACGTCTGCACCTGCCCGAAATTGACGATGCCCGGCTCGGGCGTCACCAGCACGTCGACGAAGCACGGCGTCGGCTTGAGGTTGCGCAGGCCGCTCAGACGGTACTGGAAGCTTGTGCCGAATGCATTCAGTCCGAACTCGCCGTCGAACTGGAACACCGTATAGATATCGCTCGGCGGCTGGACCCAGTTGCCCTTCTTGCGCACGACGACCTGATAGTCGATGCTGATGCGCGTCTGCTGGCAACGCCCGCGGCCGAAGTCGTACCTGCTGCACGGCGGCACCGAATATCCGGTAAACACCCCGCCGCCGCGATTGCTGGTTTTGTCGAAATAGTCGACGCCCTTGTAGCGGATGCCGATCTCGAGCCCCCACGCGGCAGGGTCCGTGCGATTCGGATTCGCGTAGAAGTAAATGTTGTCGACAACCTTCAGGCTGCCGTCGTCACCCAGATCCTTGTAGCAGTACCCCGACGTCGTGCGCACCGGCGACACCCAGATCACATAGCCGTCCGGCGCGTCGGTCGGATACGACGCAACACCGCCGATCGGCTCAGTCAACGACGTCGCGCCGCTGTTGGTCAGGCAGCGCAGCGCCCACGCAGGCTGCACGGCCGCGAGCAGCAGCGCGAGTACGACCCAGCGCAACCATGCCGTCGACGATTCCCGCTGACGCATTCCCCCGCTCATTTCTTCACGCTCTTGCACACACCGGCCTCGCACGCATACTCGACCGCCACCTGGCCGCCGTAATCGTCGATATGCGTGACGAACAGCGTCGACGGCGTCGCCGCGTTGAACGGCACGTCGGCCGTGCTCATCGGGCCGACCATCACCGGCTCCATCGGCACGGGCGTCTTGTGTGCGCCCGACGCCACGTCGACCACCGTCACGTGGTAAGGCGTCGGGTTGTCCAACACCAGCTTGTGCGCCGCCGCATCCACCCGCAGCGTCATCGGCAGCGTCCAGTCCTCGTCGCGCGCGGGCTGCACGGCCTTCGGCCGGTAGAACAGCTTCATCTGCGTATGCAGCGCGATCTGCAGCGTGTTCGGCGTGTCGGTCTTCGGCGGCACTTCGCGGATGTTCAGGTAGAACACCGTTTCGCGATCGGCCGGCAGTTGCGCACCGGGCAGCTTCGCGATCCGCAGCACGTTGCGCTCGTTCGCCTCGACCCGCTGCAGCGGCGGCACGACCATCAGCGGCGACGTGATCTTGTTGCCCTTCGTATCCTCGAGCCACGACTGCACGAGATACGGATACGTCGTGCTCTTGTTGGTGATCGTCACGATCGCGGCCTGCTCGCCTTCGTTGAAGATCACGCGTGTGCGGTCGGGCACGATCGCCGCCTGCGCGGCGCCGGCGAGCAGCGCGCCGACGGTTGCGAACGCGCACAGCGCGCGCCGCGGGAAAGAACGGGAAATGGAATGCTTCATCGCTGGATCCGTAAATCATCGTTCGGCCCGCACGGCCGCTGCATGCGACTCGCCGGGCGGCTGGCACGTCACCGGAATCGGCGTGCCTTCGAGTTGGAGCTGGTTCGGCAGTGCGTCGATCGTGCAGAGCGTCCGTTCGCCCGCCCGCACCGCCAGCGTGGCTTTCGGCTGAACCTGGGTCAGGAACGCCGCGCCGCCTTCGCCCACGATGCCGAGTTCCTTGCCGTTCGCCGCGTCCTGCACCGACGCACCGAACGGCAGCGGCTTGCCGGCCGCGTCGGTCAGCGTCAGGTACAGGTTGCTGCCGCGCGCGGTGGAAAATTTCACGAAGCCGATCGCGCCGTCGGTCAGCACCATGCGCTGGATCGGGTTTGTCACCTGCACTTCGAGCGGCAGCTTCTCGACGTTGACCGTCGCGTCGTACACGTTGTACGGCGAGATGCCGTCGAGCACCGCGTAGCCGCGCGAGTCGGTATGCGTGAGCGTGCCGGACAGCGGCACGTCGGGCACGCCGTCGGTCGACACCAGCAGCCGCGTGTCGCCCGCATTGCCGTTCGCGTGCGCGGACACGCCGTACTGCGTCGCGACGAACGAGCCGTCGACTTCGAGCGACGCGGCCGCATACGCATTGGCGAGCGTCGACGCCTGCGCGGTGAGCTGGTACGCCGACGTGCGCTGGCGGAAGCTCGCGTTCGCCGACGCGCGGCCGTCCGTCGCGCCCGCATTGACCTGGTAGACGCGTCCGGCCGGGTCGTCGTAGATGTAGCCGGCGTTCGCGCTGGTGCTGCCGCTGCCCGTCGTCAGGTTCGACGTGACGGTGTGGTTGCCGCCGATCGGCAGCGTCGCGGTGACCGAGAACTGGTTGCCGCTCGCGCCCGCGCTCTGCGTGCGGAATGCCGACACGCTGACGTTCAGGTTGCGCAGCGTGCCGATCGAGAACGACCGCGTGAGCGTCAGGCCGACCCGCTGCTCGGACGCACGCGCCCAGTAGGTCGTCTGGTCGTACGAGAAATAGGTCGACGTATTGCCGAAGCGTTTCGACATCGTCGCCGAGTAGCGCTGCTTGCTGTTGGCGAGGCCGTACGACGTCGGATCGCCGGAGAATTGCGCGAAGTTGGTGTACTCGCGCTCGGAGAAACGGTAGCCGAAGAAGCGCACGTCGGCATCGAGCCCGTCGAAGTGTTTCGAATAGTTGATGCGATACGAGTTGCCGTTGCGTGTCGCGCCGTTCCACCACAGGCGCGCCCGCGCGTGCGTGACGTCGGCCGACACCGCGCCGAAGGCGCCGAAATCGCGGCCGACGCCGAGTGCGACCGACGTGTAGCCCGACGCCGCGATGAAGCCGCCATACGCGGTGATGTCGAACCGCAGACCGTACGCGATTTCGCCGAAACCGAAGAACGGCGTGATGCCGGCGCCGCCGAACAGGCGCGGCTTGCCGACCGCGGCCTTGTAGCGCAACTGTCCGGTGCGCGCGAGGAACGGCACGGCGGCGGTCGTCACCTGGAAGCGCTGCACGCTGCCGTCCTCTTCCTCGACCGCGACGTCGAGCGTGCCCTGCACGCTCGTGTTGATGTTCTGCAGCGCGAACGCGCCCGGCGACACGCGCGTCACGTACAGCACGCGACCGGCCTGCGACACGGTCACGGTCGCGTTGGTGCGCGCCACGCCCGAGATCAGCGGCGCATAGCCGCGCAGCGACGGCGGCAGCATGCGGTCGTCGCTGCGGATCGACGCGCCCGTCAGCGCGAACGTGTCGAAAATGTCCGAGCTCAGGTAGTCGTCGCCGAACGTCACCGTCGACTGGATCGACGGCAGCGCGCGAAATGCGTAAAGCCGGCTGAAGCGGAACGTGCGGTCCGCGTACGCCGTGTTACCCACGTTCGATTGCGCCTGGTAGTCGCCGCGCAAGCGCCACGCATCCCAGTTCGCGCCCACCGTCCCGTAGGCCTGGATCGAATTCGTCTGCCCGCCGGCCGCACCGAAGTTGCGGTTCGTGTTCGCGATCACGCGATAGTCCAGCATCGCGCCGGGAATCCCTTCGGACCAGTGATCCGGCGGCAGGTAAGTCGAATCGGTGAATTCGAGCGCGGCCTGCGGAATCGTGATCTTGAGCCGCCCGTCGCTTTTCAGGTAACGCACGGTCGCCCCTTCGATCGCCGCCAGGTCGACGCAAGCGCCGCCCCGGAAGCGCGGCAGGTCCTTGACCAGCGACGGCTTCAGGCCGAACCGAGCGACGAGCTCCGGTCGCAGGCACGGCTTGCCCGCGCCCGTTGCATCGACGGTCACGAATTCGATCGGCTGCAGTCCGAGGTACAGGTCGTTGACCTGCACGTCGAGCATGTACTCGCCGGGCAACGTGAAGTCCGGCTGCGAGAACTGCGACAGGTCGACGTTGCTCGTTCCGTCGATGTCGAGGAACGACGAATTGAATTCCGTCGCATGGCTCTGGCTGCCGACGACCAGCACGGAGACGCAAAGGAAGGAATGTCTGATTCGCACGCGGCGCTACCGGGAGTCCAGGGAGAAGGAAAACGGGAGGAAAGACGAAGGAGGAAGGGACGCACGCCCCCCTCCTCCGGTACGGACGCTTACTGGTAGCGGACCGTGAAGTTCGCGACGCCGTCGGCGGTACCCGGCGTCACGCCGGCTGCCGTCGCTTCGTACATCGCCGCGAAGCGCGCGGTGTTCGTGCCGTTCTGCAGCAGCGTCGGTGCCTTCTGCTCGGCACCGTTGTCGAGGTATTCGCCCGACGCGGACTGCAGGCGGATGCCGACGTTGGTTGCCGAACCGATCGTGGCAAGCAGCTTCGGCTGGCCGGCACTCGACGTGCCCGTGAACGTGAAGTACGCGTTCTGCGCGATGCTGGTGTCGCAGTCGGTCAGCTTGATGTCGAACGACACCGGGTCCGACTTGTCGCCGGCTTGCTTGAACTTGTTGGTCGGCACCTTGCCGAGCTGCACGGTCTGGTTGACCGAGTTCGAATCGATGCCGCATGCGCCCGCGACGATCTCGCCCGTGAAGTTGATCGTGCCGGTGCCCGCCGCGAAGGCCGAGGTGGACAGGGCCGCGAGTGCGACAGCGGTCAGGAGAGATTTTTTCATGACGTTTCCCGTAAGGAGTGCAAATGGAATGAACGACGTGGCGGACACAAACGGTAGCGTGTGGTGGCTCCCGTCCGACACGAGGCCGCATTATCGAGATAACCGTGAAAGATTTCTGTAAATCATTGTCAAATACATCTGACAATGTTTTCTTTATTCCTCTGGAACCTCATTCTTTCCTTTCGATTTCCAATTCCGGATCTTTAATCCGCAGTCATTTTTTATTTTCCGGAACCGATTGAAGATTAAGGGAATTTTTTGCCGGTAATCGGCTTGGCCGTGCCCCTCGTCGCTGGGGCCGGCTCGCACGCTGCCTCCATTCAAAGGACAAAACATTGTCCAGTGCCGCCATCGTTGTCCGATCGCAACACGAATATCGAGTCATTTTCAACTGACAGGAAATTAAAGACGGTATTTCATCAATATGGATTTATCGCGCAAACGATTGCGAAAAGCATACAAACGTTTTACTGCGACACTTTGCCGCCGCCATTGATTCCAATGCATTGATTAATTCGATCGTCAATTACCGATCGGGAATCGACAGCATGCGCGGCCGCCGGAACACGCCTGGCATGCCGGATCGGATGAGATGAGAAACGAAGAGACGCGGCACATGTTTACGCCGGCGGGCGACACGATTGGTCCACGGATGCGGACGCCGCCCCTGCGCGCGGCCGAGAGATGAGAACGATGCGCGGGCCGGCGAAAGGAAGCGCCGATGACGAAAGGCGGTACGGCGGGCGGTACGACGGGCGGTACGGCGGACAGCACGCCCTGTCGAAGCGGCGGCCGTACGTCGAATCGTACGGCCGCCATCATGTCGCCCGACACGCTGCGGTATCGGGCGACGAATCGCCCATCACGCGGAAGCCGCGGCCTCCGCCGATGCAAGCGCCCAGCCGCCGCCGAGCGCGCGATACAGCGCGATCGCATTTGCGAGCCTGAGCTGCCTGAGCCGAATCAGCTCCTGCCCCGACTCGTACGTGCTGCGCTGCGCGTCGAGCAGTTCGAGATAAGTCGCGACGCCGCCCGCATAACGACGCTCCGCGAGCTTCAGCCGCGCGCCGTCCGCCGCATACACGTCCTGCTGCGCGGCAAGCTGCCGGTCGATCCAGTCGCGCGTGGCGAACGCATCGGCCACTTCGCGAAACGCGGTCTGCACCGCCTTCTCGTATTCGGCGACCGCGATGTTCTTGCGCGCGTTCGCGACGTCGAGGTTTGCGCGATTGCGCCCGCCCGCGAAGATCGGCAGCGTGATGCGCGGCGCGAAGGTCCACACGCTCGTGCCGGCCGCGAACAGATTCGAGAACGCGTCGCTCACGGAGCCGTAGTCGGTCGTCAGCGCGATGCGCGGGAAGAACGCCGCGCGCGCCGCGCCGATGTTCGCGTTCGCGGCCTTCAGCCGTGCCTCGGCCTGCCGGATGTCCGGCCGCCGTTCGAGCAATTCGCTCGGCGCGCCCGGCGCCACGGGCGCGATCGACAGCGTGTCGAGCGCGGTCGCGTCGGCAGACACGTTGCGCGCGAAATCGCCCGCCAGCAGTTGCAGCGCCCGTACGGCCTGCGCATGCTCGCGCTGCAGCGCGGCCTGCGACGCGCGCGCGGATGCGACCAGCATCTCGGCCGAGCGCAGCTCGATCGCGTCGCTCGTGCCGGCGGCATAGCGGCGTTGCGTGAGCGCGGCCATCCGCTCACGCGCATCGAGCGTGCGCTGCGCCAGCGCACGCTGCTCGTGCAGCGCACGCTCCGATACGTACGCACCCGCCACTTCGGCGATCACACCGATGCGGACCGTTCGCTGCGCGTCGGCCGTCGCGAAGTATTCGGCGAGCGCCGCGTCGGACAGGTTGCGCACGCGGCCGAACAGGTCGAGCTCGTACGCGCTGACGCCGACGCCCGCGCGATACAGCCCGCTGATCGCGCTTTCGCGCACGACCGGATCGTACTGGCGCGCGCGTTCATAACCGAGCTGGGCATCGACCGACGGCATCCGGTCCGCACGCTGCACGCCGTACAACGCGCGCGCTTCCTCGAGCCGGCCGGCCGCGATCCGCAGGTCGCGGTTGTTCGCGAGCGCCGCATCGATCCACGCCTGCAGCGCCGGATCGGTGAAATACGCATGCCAGTCGTCGAGCAACGCGGCATCCTGCGCCGCGGCCGGGTCGGCCGCCGGCGCGGTACTGCCGTCGACCGGCGCATAGCTTGTCGGCACCGGCGCCGCCGGGCGCTCGTAACGCGGCGCGAGCGAGCAGCCGGCGAGCGCGAGTGCAGCGGCCAGCGCGGCCGGAACCCGCCGCGCGGCGCGCGCGTTCAGCGCAAACATCATGGTTGCGAACCCTCCATCGTCGCCGGCCGCGACCCGCCGCGCCGGCGCGGGCCGACGTCGAACAGGCGGCCGACGATCACGAAAAACAGCGGGACGAGAAACACCGCGAGCACGGTCGCCGTGATCACGCCGCCCAGCACACCGGTGCCGATCGCCATTTGCGCACCGGACGCGGCGCCCGATGCGAATGCGAGCGGCAGTACGCCGACGCCGAATGCGAGCGACGTCATCACGATCGGCCGCAGCCGCAGGCGCGCGGCCTCGAGCGCCGCGTCGACGAGCGACATGCGCTGCGCCACGAGATCCTTCGCGACTTCGACGATCAGGATCGCGTTCTTCGCGGACAGCCCGATCGTCGCGATCAGCCCCACCTTGAAATAGATGTCGTTCGGCATCGCCCGCAGCGTCACGCCGAGTACCGCGCCGATCACGCCGAGCGGGACGACCAGCATCACCGCGAACGGAATCGACCAGCTCTCGTAGAGCGCCGCGAGCGCGAGGAACACGACGAGCACCGACAGCGCGAACAACATCGGCGCCTGCGCGCCCGACAGCCGCTCCTCGAACGACTGCCCCGACCACGCATGGCCGATGCCGGCCGGCAACGTCGCGGCGATCCGCTCGATCGCGCTCATCGCCTCGCCGCTGCTGTGGCCTGCCGCGGCCGAGCCGTTGATCGTGAACGACGGATAGCCGTTGTAGCGCGTGAGCTGCGGCGGCCCGAGCGTCCAGTGCAGCGTCGCGAACGCCGCGAGCGGCACCATCTCGCCGCGCGCGTTGCGCACGCGCAGCTTCCTCACGTCGTCCGGATCGAGCCGGTGCAGCCCGTCGGCCTGCACCATCACGCGCCGCACCTGCGTGCCGTGCATGAAGTCGCCGATATAGTCGGAGCCGAACATCACCGCGAGCGTCGTGTTGATCTCGTCCATCGACACGCCGAGCGCGGACGCCTTCGTGCGATCGATGTCGAGCTTCAGTTGCGGCGCGTCCTGCGTGCCCGCGAACATCAGGTCGGTCAGCGCCGGATCCTTGTGCCCCGCCGCGAGCAGTTGCTCGCGTGCCGCGCTGAACGCCGCGTAGTCGAGCCCGCCGCGATTCTGCAGCCGGAAGTCGAAGCCGCTCGACGAACCGAGATCGGGCAGCGCCGGCGAATTCATCGCGAACACCGTCGTGTTCGGCGTGCCCGCGAAGCGCTCGTTGATGCGCGCGACGATCGACTGCACGTGATCGCGTGCGGCCTTGCGTTCCTTCCAGTTCTTCAGCGTGACGAAGATCATCCCGCCGTTCGGCCCTTCGCCGTACAGGTTGAAGCCGCCGAGCGCATACGTATAGGCGGTCGGCTCGTCGCGGCGGATGCTCGACTCGACCTCGCGCACGCTCTGCATCGTTTCCGCGAGCGGCGTGCCTTGCGGGCGAATCACCATCACCATGAAGTTGCCCTGGTCCTCGTCCGGCAGGAACGCGGTCGGCAACTGCGTGAGCATCAGCGCGGCCGCCGCGGTCAGCGCGCCGTACACGACGAGCCAGCGCAGCGGCTTCTTCAGCATCGTGCCGACCCGCGTCGCGTAGCGCTGTGTCGCGCGCGCGACGAAGCGGTTGAACCAGCCGAAGAAGCCGAGCTTCTCGTGATGGTCGCCGGACACCGGCTTGAGCAGCGTCGCGCACAGCGCGGGCGTCAACGACAGCGCGAGGAAGGCCGAGAAGCCGATCGATACCGCGAGCGACAGCGCGAACTGCCGATAGATGTTGCCCACCGCGCCGCCGAAGAACGCCATCGGCACGAACACCGACGTCAGCACCACGGTGATCCCGACGATCGCGCCGCTGATCTGCCGCATCGCCTTGACGGTCGCGTCGTAGGGCTGGAGCCCTTCCTCGACCATCAGCCGCTCGACGTTCTCGACGACGACGATCGCGTCGTCGACGAGGATGCCGATCGCGAGCACCATCCCGAACATCGTCAGCACGTTGATCGAGAAGCCGGCCGCATACATCACGCCGAACGTGCCCGCGAGCGCGACCGGCACGACGAGTGTCGGGATCAGCGTCGCGCGCAGGTTCTGCATGAACAGGAACATCACGAGGAACACCAGCACGCCGGCCTCGATCAGCGTCGTGACGACCTTGTTCATCGACACGCGCACGAACGACGACGTCTCGTACGGGATCTGGTATTTCACGCCCGGCGGGAAGTATGCGGACAGCTCGTCCATCGTCGCGCGCACGCGCTTCTCGGTGGACACCGCGTTCGAGCCCGGCGCGAGCTTGATGCCCATCCCGGTCGCGACCTTGCCGTTCACGTACGACGGATAGTTGTAGTCGTTGCCGCCGAATTCGACGCGCGCGACGTCGCGCAGGAACAGCGCGGAGCCGTCCGCCCGCGCGCGCAACGCGATCGCGCCGAAATCGGCCGGCGTCTTCAGCGGCGCGTCCGCGAACACGGTCGCCGCGATCGGCGCGCTGTCCGGCACCGCGCTGCGCCCGATGTCGCCGATCGTCACGCGCGCATTGTGCGCCCGCACGGCCGACGCGATGTCCGACGCGGTGAGGCCGTGCCCGGCCATCTTCACCGGGTCGGGCCAGATCCGCATCGCATATTCGGCGCCCCAGAACTGCACCTTGCCGACACCCTCGACGCGGCGCAGCGCCTGCACCACGTTCGCGGACGCGTATTCGCCGAGTTGCACGGCATTCATCCGGCCGTCGTCGGACGTCAGCGACACGACGAGCTGGATGTTGTCGGCCGCCTTCTCGACCTGGATGCCGTCGCGGCGCACGGGCTCGGGCAGGCGCGCATCGACCGTCTTCAGCCGGTTCTGCACTTCGACGGCCGCGAGATCGGCGTTCACGCCCTGCTTGAACGTCAGGTACAGCGACGCCGCCCCGGCGCTGCTCGTCGCCGACGTATACAGCAACCCCGGCGCCCCGTTCATCTCGCGCTCGATCAGCGCGGTCACCGATTCCTCGACGACCTGCGCGGACGCGCCCGGGTACGTCGCATAGATGCTGACGACGGGCGGCGCGATGTCCGGATACTGCGCGACGGGCAGCGCGCGGATCGCGAACAGGCCGCCCAGCATGATGAAGATGGCGATCACCCATGCGAAGACGGGGCGATCGATGAAGAAACGTGCCATGTTGGTTTGAACCGGTCAGGTTTGACGGGCGGCCGGCGAAGCGGCCGCTGCCGGCGCCGCCTTCGACGGCGGCGCCTTCTCGACGGGCTTGACGACCGTATCGGGCGCGAACTGCGCGGCGTCGTCGACGATCACGCGCTCACCGCCCGCGAGGCCGCGCGTGATGCGCCAGTCGTGGCCGCTCATCTGGTCGGCCGTGACTTCGACGTCCCTGACCTTGCCGTTCGCGCCGACCACGCGCACCGACGTCCGGTCGGTCGTGCGCAGCAGCGCGTCGCGCGGCACGAGGATCGCCCGCTGGTCGACCGCCGTGTCGAGCGAGATCCGCACATACGCGCCGGGCAGCAGCTCGCGCTCCGGATTCGGAAACAGCGCGCGCATCGCGACGGTGTCGGTGGTCGGATCGACCGCGAGATCGCTGAACAGCAACTTGCCCTTCAGCGGATACGTAGTGCCGTCGGCGCGCAGCAGCGTCACCGCGACGTCGTGCTGCGCGATGCCCGTCGCGCGCCCGCTCTTCACCGCGCGACGCAATGCGTCGACGTCGGCGGCCGGCTGCGAGAAGTTCACGTAGATCGGATCGAGCTGCTCGACGGTCGTGAGCGGCGTCGCCTGGTCCTGGCCGACGAGCGCGCCCTCGGTCACGAGCGCGCGCCGTGCGCGACCCGCGATCGGCGCGGTGACGGTCGCGTAGTCGAGCTGCAGTTGAGCCCGCGCGAGTTCGGCCTTCGCGGATACGACTTCGGCCTTCGCCTGCGTGTCGGCCGCGACGGCCTCGGTGTGGTCGCGCTCGCTCACCGCGCGATCGCGCACGAGATCGTCGTAACGGCGACGCTTGTCGGTCGCCGCGAGCGCGGCGGCCTGCGCCTTCGCGAGCGCGCCCTGCGCGGCGTCGCGTGCGGCCTTCAGTGGTGCGGGATCGATGCGGAACAGCACCGCGCCCTGCTTCACTTCCTGGCCTTCCTCGTAGGTACGTGCGGTGACGATGCCCGCGACCCGCGCGCGGACCTCCGCCTGCCGGTATGCGTCGAGCCGGCCCGGCAGTTCGACGGTCATTGGCACGGCCGTCGGGCGTACCGTCACGACGGTGGCCTGCTTCGCGGTCTCCGGCGCGGCGTCCTTGTCGCCCTTTCCGCATCCGGCCACGGCCAGCAAGGCTGCGAGCGCGAACGGCGCCAGCCGCATGCGGCGCCACAGGGTGCGTTTGTTATTCATGTTCTGACCTCGGATCACTCGCCGCCGATACAATGCGGCGGCTCAGGGTGGCCGATTATAATCAGTCACGACTGATTAAATACAGACGACTTCAATCTGGCCCGCACATTGTCTCAATAAAACGACAGCGAACTGTAAGGAATTTCACGACATGGCCCGCAAGACCCGGGAAGAATCGCTCGCCATCAAGCACCGTATCCTCGACGCCGCCGAACTCGTGCTGCTCGAGCGCGGCGTCGCGCAAACCGCGATGGCGGACCTCGCCGAGGCCGCCGGGATGTCGCGGGGCGCCGTGTACGGCCACTACCGCAACAAGATGGAAGTGTGTCTGGCAATGTGCGACCGCGCGTTCGCGCGCACCTCGGAAGGTTTCGACGCGGGCGATGGCCTGCCGCCGTTCGCGACGCTGCGGCGCGCCGCGTCGCACTACCTGCAGGAATGCGGCGAGCCGGGCCCCATGCAGCGCGTGCTGGTGATTCTCTATACGAAGTGCGAGCAGAGCGAGGAAAACGGTGCGCTGCAACGGCGGCGCATGCTGCTCGAGTTGCAGATGCTGCGCATCACCAAGGCGCTGCTGCGTCGCGCGATCGCCGCCGGCGAAGTCGCCGCCGATCTCGACGTGCATCTGGCCGCCGTCTATCTCGTGTCGCTGCTCGAAGGCGTGTTCGCGTCGATGATCTGGACCAACCGGCTGCGCGGCAATCTGTGGAACGACGCCGAGGCGATGCTCGACGCCGGTTTCGACGCCGTCCGCACCTCCGCCGCCCTCCGCCGACGCGCGCAAAAATTGCCTGACCGACCAAAATCGTCGTAACAAATGCTGATTTAACCCGATTTACCGCAGTGCGAAACGAATGAGCTGACCCCCTTTAAAATTTTTAACGTTTCGCGGAACATCGGTAGACTGACGCTGTCATTTTTCTTTAGCGTCTGCGTGATACCGGGTTCGACCCGGTATGCACGCCGCCGTTCGAAGCGGGCCCACCCCGCGCGTTGGGTCGAACGGAAACGACACAGGCCCCTGGCGGGGCCTGTTTTGTTGCACGCCCGCCGCCCGCCCCGTCGCCTTTCGACGATGTGCCGCCGGTGGCCCCCGCCCACACCCCTTTGAACCGCTTTCCTGGATGTGGACACCTTGGTCAAGTCCGTCGTAACCCCTGATGCCGTCGCGCCCGGCCGTGCGCAGCGCGCCGTGCGCGCGCTCGTGCCGGCCGCCGTGCTCGGCGCCCTCGCCACATTTGGCCTCGCCGCCGCGCTGCCGGCGGTGTCGCAACTGCCGGGCGCCGTCGACTCGGGCACGGCCGCGCTGCCGCAGCGCGTGCTGTCCGATACGCCGTTTCCCACCGCGCAGCATTTCGTGACGAGCGAGCTCGCCCGCACGATCGGCGAGCGCAACGAACACGTCGAGCGCAACGATCGCAGCCTGCAGCCGGGCCTGTTCGCACCGCTCAGCGCGCATCGCAACGACATGCTCGGCTATGCGAGCCTGTTCCAGTTCGCGTCGCCCGAACAGCAGCACGGGATGCGCGCGGGCGACATCGAGCTCACGCTGTCCGATACGCTGAACCGCCTCGACGTGCCGCCCGAAGTGCGCATCCAGCTCGGCGATCTCGTCACCGGCAAGGTCGCGATGCGCGCGAGTGCGCAGCGCGGCGACTATTACCGCATCGCGTTCGACACGAACGACGGTACGCCGCGCGTCACCGCGCTCGAGCTGCGCGTCGCCGGCCGCACGTTCGGCGCGATCTGGTTCCGCGCGCCCGGCGCCGAGCACGGCGCGTACTACACGCTCGACGGTTCGCCGCTCGAAGCTGCCGCGTTCACGATGCCGGTCAAGTGGACGCGCATCAGCTCGTTCTTCGGCGAGCGCATCCATCCGCTGTCGCAGGCGATGGCGTTCCATACGGGTGTCGATCTCGCCGCGCCCAGCGGCACGCCGGTCGATGCGGCCGCCGACGGCGTCGTGTCGTTCGTCGGCACCGATCCGGGCGGCTACGGCCGCTATGTGATCGTCGATCATGCGGACGGCTATTCGACCTACTACGCGCACCTGTCCGCGTTCGCGCGCGGGCTGAAGGTCGGCGAAACCGTGAAGCAAGGCCAGCGCATCGGCTCGGTCGGGATGACGGGCGCCGCAACGGGCCCGCACCTGCATTTCGAGGTGCGAGTCGCGAACGATCCGGTCGATCCGCTCGTCACGCTCGCGAGCGCGCAGACGGCGCTGTCCGACATGCAGCTCACCGCGTTCCGTCAGGAAGCCGCGCAATGGCGCTTGCGCCTCGCGTCGATCAGTACGACGCCGTTCGCGTTCACGCAGAACGACGGGCCGCTGTGGGGCGATTTCGCGACCGGTTCGTCGACGCTGCGCGCGGTGTTCGATACGCATTACAGCGCGTCCTGACGCGCGAACGCCGGCACTCACGCCAAGAATCGCACCGCGGCCACAGCAGCATGCTCACGCCCGTCGCCGCTCGACCCGCGGCGACGCGGCCCCCATCTTCATCACCGGAAATCCGCCGCCTGCATCGGGCGGCACGCCGTCACCGCGCGGGTTCGGTGCGCTCCGCCGCCTGCGCGATGCGCGGCGCCCTCGGGCGCCGCGACAGCAACCACCGCGCCGCGCCGTCGAGCGACGTGCACAGCACCAGATAAATCGCCGCGACGAACAGGAAGATCGGCGCCGGATACACCATCAGCCGGTTGTTCACCTGGGTCGCGACGAACGACAGCTCCGGCACGCCGACGATATACGCGAGCGACGTGTCCTTCACGAGCGCGACCCACTGGTTGACGAACGACGGCGTCATGATCCGGATCGCCTGCGGCAGCAGCACGTAGCGCACCGTCTGCCAGCGCGTGAGGCCAAGCGACAGCCCGGCCTGCCATTGCCCGTCGCCCGCCGCGACGATCCCCGCATGCACCGCATGCGCGAGATACGCGCCGCCGACCAGCGCCAGCGCGCACACGACCGTCGCGAGCCCCGGCACGTCCATGTGCAGCAGCACGGGCATCAGGAAATACGTCCAGAAGATCAGCATCAGCACCGGAATCGCGCGAAAGAAGCCGATGAACGCGAGCAGCAGCACGCGCGCCGGACCGCGTGCGAGCGCCATCGCGACGCCGAGCGCCACGCCGAGCCCGGCCGACGCAATCGCGGACGCGAGCGCCAGCACCAGCGACAGCGCGGCGCCGCCGAGCGGGCCGTCCGGAAACGCGCCGACGAGCAGGTACGGCAAATTGGAGACGAGCAGCGAAAGATCCATCGTCAGCGCCCCGCTCCGAGCCGGTCGCGCCATTGCGTCGCCGCGTACGCACCGGCTTCGATCGCGGCCACCGTCGCGACGTACAGCAGCGTCGCGACGCCGAACGCGGCGAACGTCCTGAACGTTTCGGTCTCGACCTGCCGCGACGCATACGACAACTCGGCGACGCCGATCGCCATCGCGAGCGACGAGTTCTTCACGAGATTCATGTATTGGCCGAACAGCGGCGGCAGCGCGATGCGCACGGCCTGCGGCAGCACCACGTAGTGCAGCGACTGCATCGGCGTGAGTCCGAGCGCGGCCGCCGCATCGTGTTGCGCACGTCGCACGCCGCGCAGGCCGGCTTCGCATTCCTCGGCGACGAATGCCGCCGTATAGGCGCTCAGGCCGACCCAGCCCGCGACGAATTCGAACGACGGCCACGCGAGCGTAAACGGGCCCACGCTCACCGCATGGCGCGCGTTGAGCCACGCGACCCACGTATCGGGCAGCAACGACGCGACGCCGAAATACCAGAACAGCAACTGCACGAGCAGCGGCGTGTTGCGAAACGCGACGACGTATGCGGCGGCGACCGTGCGCGGCGCCCTGCCGCGCGCATGCCGCATCACGGCGAGCAGTAGCCCGCCGACGGTCGCGGCGACGGCCGACGCGGCCGCGAGGCCGAGTGTCAGCAGGAAGCCCTGCCAGAGCCAGGACAGATATTTGGGAGCCAACCCGAGCATGCTGTGGCGCGCGCGAAGCGCACGTTCGGATGAAAACGAAAAGCGCCGCACGGCCGACGTTCAGGCCGATCGCGGCGCACGTGCGTGACCGATCAGGTCTTGTCGCCGATACGGAAAATGCGCGTGAGCGGCGTTTTCGTGGTCGGCCCGAACCATGCGTCGTAGATCTGCGTGGCGCGACCGCTCGCCTCGAGCCCCTTCAGCGTGTCGTTGACGAAGCCGAGCAGGCGCGTCTCGCCCTTCGGCACGCCGACACCCATGTAGTCGTTCGAGATCGTGAACGCCGGGATCTCGTAGTTCTGCTTGTCGGGCACGTTCGCGAGTAGGCCGATCAGTTTCGGGCCGTCCTGCGTGATGGCCTGCACGTTGCCGGCGCGCAGCGCGGCGAACGCGAACGGCGTGTCGTCGTACGCGACGATCGTCGCCTTCGGGAATTTCTCGCGCAGCGTGATCTCGTTGGTCGTGCCCTTGTCCGCGCCGACGCGCAGGCCGTTCAACTGGTCTGCCGATTTCAGCACGCCCTTCTTCGCGAGAAACTGCTGGCCCGACGAGAAATACGGAATGCTGAAGTCGACCTGCTTCGCGCGCTCGTCGGTGATCGTGAAATTCGCGAGCACGAGATCGACCTTGCCGGACGTCAGGAACGGGATGCGGTTCGCGGGGTTCGTCGGTTGCAGTTGCAGCTTCACGCCGAGCTTGTCGGCCAGCGCCTTCGCATAATCGACGTCGAGACCGACGATGCGGTTGCTTTTCGCGTCGACATAGCCGAACGGCGGATTGCTGTCGAACGTCGCGACGCGCAGCACGCCGGCCTTCCTGATGTCGTCGAGACGGTCCGCATGCGCGACGGTGCCTGCGGTAACGAGCGCGACCCCGATGAGCCACGTAGCGAGCGTGTTGATTTTCATGAGCACGACCTGATTTGTTATGGAGGCCGCCGCGGATCGCGCGGCGGCACGGTTCGAAGAACATCGCGACGAAGTGTGTCGTCGCGAAGCCGCTAACGTATCAGCGCGTGCGGCGAACTCGAACCAATAAATGGTGCTTTGCTCTGCGGGTTTCGTGATGAGGCACGCATCGCGCGCCGCGTCACGGAAACGTGAACGAGAATTCCGCCCCACCGCCCGCATAGCCGGGCGCCAGTTCCCCGTCCGCGCCGGTACGGATGTACTGCGCACGCAGCGGCATCACGGCCATGTCGCCCGTGCGTCGCATCGGATACTCGGTCGCTGCGCCCGGCTCGCCGTACGCGATCCGCTCGCCGGTCAGCGCGTTCGTCATCACGATGTTGAATCCGCGCGCGACCGTCTGCCCTGCCGGCGCGCTCAGTTGCAGCAGCGTCTTGTCGGGATTCGGCTGCGCGGCCTTGTCGCGGAAGCTGATCGACGGCTTGGCCGACGCTGCGCACTGGCTGAGCGCGATATCGAAACTGACCGGCTTCGACGTCGCGTTCAGGCTCGGAAAATTGCTGATCGAGAAGTTGCCGAGCGTCACCGGCACGATCTCCTTCGACTGCACCTCGCAGCGGTTCGGCACATGAATCTCGCACTCGCTGCCAATGCACACGTTGCCGACCCCGACGAAAGCCTTCAACTGCTTGCAAAGGTTCGGCGGGCTTGTCTGCTCGGGCACCGCCACGGTGCCGCCGACCGTTGCGACACCTTTCGGCAAGTCGAGCGCGTAAATCGCGACGGTCGGATTGCCCGGCAGATTCTTGACGACCAGCTTGCCCGGCGGCAATTGTGAAACCGGCTTGGCGAGCACCAGGAATTGTCGGAAGCGCATCATTCGCGAATCGGTACCCCCGGCGCCCGACTGGATGAGTGCTTGCTTCGCGGTCGCCACCGGCAGCGTGCCTTGCTGCAGCGTGCGCTCGACGCCGTCATCGGATACGCCCGCCCATTTGAAGCCGATGCCATCGACGTTCGTCTGCGCGACGCCGTCCGCGACGATACTGCCCGGCGTCCAATGTGCCGCACTCACGAGTTCGTGTGCCGTCGGAGCCATGCTGCCGTACTTGAACGTCACCATGAGCGAAACGGTGCGCTTGTACAGGATCGCGTTGTTCGGTGTCGTGCTCGTCAACGGCGTCTGCATTTGCCAGGGTGTCGCTTCGACGTTGCTGAAACTGCAATCCAGCGCCGTCGCGTTACTACCGCTTTGCGCCATGACGTGCGTGCCGAACGCAAGCATCAGATATCCCATCATCGTCAGGCGTCGTATCGCCCGGCCGATACGCCCGGGCCTGCACCATTGAATCGTCTTCATGCTGCCCCACCTTTGTATCGCTGGCTGGCGGGCGTGCCGATCGGCACGCCCCCCAGCCATTGCATTACTCGATCACACCGAGATTGAGACCGGCGATCTTTTGCAGTGCAGCTTCGCCGGACGCGATGCTGTTGCGGAAGATGCCTCGGTTGATACCGACGAGGCCGCCGAAGGTCTGGCCCGACGATCCGTTGACCCGCCCGCTCGCGACGGAGCGCTCGACAAATCCGGTGTTCATGCCGATCAAGCCGCCGAGTGTCGAATAGCAGCCGGCGCCGACCATGCCCGATGCCGACGCGTCACGCACCGTACCGAGGTTTTCGCCAGTAAAACCGCCCACCGTGCTGGACCCACCGCCCGTCACGTTGCCGGTTGCCGACGCGGCCTCGATCGTGCCGGACGTCGTGTTGGCGCCGGCAAAACCGCCCACCGACGCGCCAAACCCGCCAGACACGTCGCCGCTCGCATCGACGTTGCCCAGTTCGGCCGCGTTGCTGCCGACGAAGCCGCCCGTCTTGCTGTAGTTGCCGCCCGTCGTCTTGCCGCGCGCGACCGCGTGTGCAATCCGTCCGCCGAGATGACTGCCGACGAAGCCGCCGTTGGTGCCCTGGCCGCCTTTCACCGCGCCATGCGCTTCCGCCATGTCGATGATCGCGTTCGGACCCAGGTTCATGCCGACAAAGCCGCCCGTCGAACCCGTCGATGCGCTCCAGACCTCGCCCAGCGCCTTGCTGTCGGTCACGATCCCCTGGTTCAACCCGACGAAACCACCGATCGCTTGCGCATATCGACCGTCGACGATGCCGCTCGCACTCGACTTGACGATCTTGCCGGTATTGCTGCCGACGAGGCCGCCCACCGTACCGCCCGAGCCGCCTGTCACGCGGCCCAGCGCGGCCGAGTCCTCGATCATGCCGAGCAGGTTCGCCCCCACCAGTCCACCCACGTTCACGCCGGCGATATTGGCGCCCGACGTGGTGCCGCGGCTCGTCGACCGGAGAATGTCGCCGCCCCGGTTCACGCCGACGAGCCCGCCGATCGACGCGAGATTCGATGCACCGCCGAATACGGTCGCATTCGATTCGCTGTCGGACACGACACCGGAGAGCTCGCCGACGCGGTTCTCGCCGATCAGGCCGCCGACCGCATACGACATGTGGTTGCCTGTCACATATCCGGCAAACGATGCGCGGGACATCTCGCCCAGATTGGTGCCGACCAGCCCACCCAGCGCATTGCTGCGGTTGGCGTTCGCATTGACCTGCATGCCGGTTGCGGTCACGTTCGAAATCTTGCCGGCGTTTTCGCCCACCAGCCCGCCGATGGACACCGGACCGACGCCCGCCGCGGCGCTGACGCGCAACGACTTCAGGTTGAGGTTGGCAAGCGTGCCGGTGTTGCGGCCGAACAGCCCGGCGTACGGGTCGCTGCTCGTAATGTTGAGGTTGCTGATCGTGTTGCCGAGGCCGTCGAACACACCGGAGAACTGTGCTCCCGAACCAATCGTCTTGAACGCGGAGCCGTAATAGGAACCCGCGATGTCGTTGCCGAGCACGTACAGCCCGTCGAGATTCGCATCGACCGCCTGCAGCTGCTGCAGGTTCTGGATCACGGTATAGCGATACCCGTTCGATTCGAAACCGGCCGCCGCCCCCGACAGCTTCACTGCCGCACCGCCCGTCAGCGATTGCGCGACGCCGTAGTCGAGCGTCAGAAGCGCATTCGCGCCGGTCAGCGCGATCGGCGCCGCGATCCGCACGTTGTCGTGTGCGTTAATCGCGAAGTGTGCATTCGCGCCTGTCGCGCGCAGCGCGCCGTTGATCGACACGTCGCCCTGCCGGCTGGCCAGCGTCAAGCGATTGCCGCCGGCCCAGGTAACGGCCCCGTCGACCGAGGTGTGGCCGCGATCGGCGACCAGCTCGACATCGGTGGTCGCGAGATTGCGCGACAGCGTGTCGGCCACGATCGTACCGGGCTGGTTCGCACCGGCCGTGACCGACACGTCGGACGATGCGATGCGCCAGGAGCCGCCGCGACCGTTGGTCGCGCGCGTATCGACCGTTGCACCGAGCGCCACCTTCACGTCCGCGCCTCGCGTGTCGACCGTGCCGCCGTTGCCCGGTGCCGTCGCGCTCGCATTCAGCACACCCGCGACGTTCACGGTGCCGGCATCGTAGCCATCCAGCGAGATCCGGCCCGCCGTATTCCTGAGCGTGCGCGCCTCGATGGTGCCTTGATTGTTGACTACCGTACGCAGCAACGTATCGGCGGTTTTGGCGTTCATCAGCACCTGTCCGCCGTCGGCTTTCAGCAATTGTTCGTTGCTGACGAGCGCGTTGACGGTTCCCTGGTCGACCTGCACGCTGAGCAGCTTGCCGCTGTCGAAGTTCAGCGTGACGTCGCTGCCCGACGCCAGTGCAACGGTGCCCATCTGTGCCTGGACGATTCCCCTGTTGAACACGCGCGCGCCCAGCAGAGCGATCGACCCGCCTTCGCGCGCTACGAGATTGCCGAAGTTCTGCACTTCGCTCGGACTCCGGCCGGAGAACCGGAAGCGGCCTGCGTCGAAGTCTTCGTTCCTGATGTCCAGCGTCGTCGCCAGCAGCCCGCCGACATTGACCTGCGCGCCCTTGCCGAACAGGATGCCGTTGGGATTGACGAGAAACACGCGGCCGTTCGCGTCGATGTTGCCGTAGATCGCGCTGCCGTCCTGGCTGACGACCCGGTTCAGCGCGATCGACGTCGCGGACGGCTGGTTGAACGTGACACGCTGCCCTTTGTCGACGTTGAACGACTGCCAGTTCGTCACCAGTTTGTCGCTGTGCTGGTTGATCGACATCTGCTGCCCGCTGTCGTAGCGAAGCATGTCGGCTTTCCCGGACACGATCGTCTCGCCCGTCGGCAGCGCATGCACGGACGTCGCTGCGCCGCCCGCAAGCAGCATCAGCACCGCGACGACACGCGCTCGCGTGCTGGACTTGCCGCGCCGGCGTACCCGTTCGCCGGCGACCTGCCAGGCGCCTTGTCGGTCGTTCCACACCAGAGCATAGGTCTTGTTCACTTTCGTTTTCCCTTGTTGTAGTTGAATCCCTGCCGATACCCCCGGCAGGACGGGTCCTGCAAACATTGACGTGCCGCTCGTCACGGCGGCGCGGCCCGCGCGCGGTATTCGTGCGACGCACCGCTCTCGTCGACGGCCTCGAACACGATCGCGCCCGCGCCGGCCCGCATGCCGATCGGAATCTCGGCCCGGCCGAACGGCGCGACGTCCACCGCGCCGCTCTCCAGCACGACGGGTTCGCCGTTCACCGACAGGCGCGTCAGCGTCACGTAGTACGGTGTGGGGTTGCGCGCGGCGACCGATGCAGCGGCCTGCGTGCCGCCGTGCGTCCATACGAGCCGGTTCGGCGCGTCGTCGGGTTCGCCATCGAGACCGGGCGGCCGAACCAGCAGCTTCATCCTGAGCCGGTACGCGATGCGCAGTACGTGCTCGCCGGTCGGCGCGGCCGGCGGCACTTCGAGCAGATTGATCCAGAAGCACACCTCGCGGTCCGTGGGAAGGCCGCCGCCGACAGCCTGCACGCGAATGGACAGCGGCTGCCCCGGATCGAGCCGCGCAAGTGGCGGCGCGACGACGAACGGCACGCGCAGACGGCTCGGGTCGGCATCCGGGTCGCCGTCGTCGAGCCACGCCTGCACGAGGATCGGGGCGCTCCCGCCGTTGCGGGCGAGGATCGTCAGCGCGCGCGCATTGCCCGGATAGACGAACCGCGTGCCGACCACGGAGAGAGACGCCTCGCACCGGACCGCGCCGACGCTCGCGACACAGGCCAGCACGAGCGCGCGCAGGACGCGACCGGTATCCGGGCGGCGGCACCCACGACGCGACGACAGCCGCGCAAGCGGGACATCACGAAAGCGTGAACGATGCATCGTGTTAGCGCCCTCCGTCGTGCTCGGCTCGCGATGCGACGGCGTCCCGCGTCACCGTCGCCGCGCGGCAGGTACCCGTCAGCATCACGTAGCCCGTCCCCGCACGCTGCGCAGCCGGTATCGTGTAATCGATCACGCACTGCTGGTCCGCACGCGGTCCCCATTCGACACGAATCCGGCCGTCGTCCGCGGCGCTGCGTACGAACAGTCGGCTGCCCTGGCCGACCACGCCGAGCGCCGCGCCGGTGTGTGCGTCGAACGCGCGTGCCGCGAACGCCAGCGGCCGCCCGTCGTCGGTCTGTGCGTCGATCAGCAGCGCGCGCGCCTTCAGCGTGTCGTAAGACAGCATGACGATCGACCCCGAGCGCGGGGCAACACTGCGCGACACCGTCTTCAGCTCGACGTTCTCCGGAATGTCCTTCGGGTCGATGTCGATCTTGTTGAGCTGATACGGAATGAGGCTCGGCACGATCGCGTAGCCGAAGCGGTCGACACGCGCGCTCGTGTTCGCGACCTGTGCGCCGCGCGCGTGCGGCGCGTGCACGACGCCGATGGTTTCGCTCAACGTGGGTGCCGGCGTCAGGCCGCCCGGATGCAACACGAGGCCGCCCGTCGCGTTCGCCGAAGCCTGCTGGTAGTCGCGCCCGATGCCCAGATTCGCCGACACGGACACGGCCGGCCGCTGATAGCCGATGCCGAAACTGCCCGACGATGCGCGATTGTTGCCGTCATAGCTCGACGCCAGCGAGTACGATCCGTCGCCCCGCTCGCCGAAGCGGCCCGCGAGGCTCGCCGTGGCGCTCGTGCCGGCGCTGCTGTCGTGCGTCACGAGCGAGCTGAAGATCGGCGCACGCCGCGAATTGCGGCCCAGCGGAATCGACACGTTCACGCTCGCGAGCGTGCTGCCCGCGCCACCCCCGAACGACGGCTCGCGTCCGGACAGGTTGCGCACGCGCTGCACCGACGCGGTCACCGTGGCATCGCGCCACTGCGTGCTGTAGCCGAGCGTGAAACTGACCGTCCGCCCGCCGCCCGCCCAGTAGCTGAGCGCCGATCCGTTCGCATAAACGCTGCCCGCACTCCCGATCTGCTGGCTCACGTTGAGATCGACCCGATCGCGCAAACGCGCAAACGTGGCCGCCCCTGCGCCCTGATCGCCCCGGCCGTTCAGCAGCATCGCGTCGCGCAGGCCGAGATAGCCTTTCGTGGAATAGCGATACGCGAGCAGCGAGAAGTTCGTCCCGCTGTTCGGCAGGTTCTTGCTGTACGACACGCGAATGCTCGAACCGGTCAGGCGCTCGCTGCCGCGCGGCTGCGTGCGCGCGATCGTGATGTCCGCCCCGAAGCCGCCGATCGACGTATTGAGCGCGACACCCATCAGCGCGGACTGGTAGCGGCTCGCGAACGCGGCGCCGCCATAAGCCGTCACGGCGTTGCTGACGCCGCGCTGCACGGTGAACTGGCCGACGTACTGCTTGCCGATATCGTCGCCGAGTTCGATCGCCTGCCCCGCCATCACGCTGAACCGCGTGCTGCCCGGACGCAGCAGTTGCACCGTCGTCGCGAACGGCACCACGAAGCTGCGCGTCTCTCCGTTGGCCTCGGTCACCGTCACGTTCAGGTCGCCGCCGTAGCTCATCGCCTGCAGGTTGTCGATCGCGAACGGTCCGGGCGCGACGGTCGTCTCGTGCACCAGATAACCGCGTTGATAGATCGACACCTTGGCGTTCGATTGCGCGACGCCGCGCACGACGGGAGCGTAGTAGCGCTGCTCGTCGGGCAGCATCCTGTCGTCGCTCGCGATCTGCACGCCGCGAAACGACACGGCGTCGAACATCGAACCGCTGGTCGAGCTCTCGCCCGCCAGCAACTGCGCGTGCCAGTCGGACAGATCGGTTTGGGCATACACGTAGCCGCGCTGATAGCGCGCGCCGCTGCGCTGCGACCACGTCAGGTTGCCGTTGTGACGGATCCGGATGGGCCCGGCGCTCGCCGCCATCGACAGGCCCGTATAGAACTGCGAATACTCGTAACCGCTTGAACGCGCCGCAAACGCACTCGCGTTGTAGTTCAGCCATGCGGCGGGCACGCCGTTCGTCCAATGCGACGGGTCGACGTATGTGCTCTGGCTCGCGAGCCGCATGTAGAGCTGAGGCGCAGTCAAATACAGCCTCTGCTCGGCCGCGTCGAACGACAGCGCGCCGCCGGGCACGTAGCGGGACAACGCATCGCAGATCGACCCGTCGGGCATCGGATTCGGCGGCTGGCTGCCATCCTGGCCGCGCGCGCTTCGATCCAGATCGATGCCCGCGCGCTGCAGCAGCGCGCGATCGTAGCAAGGCAGCACGTCACCGCGCACGTCATGACGGAACATGATGTCTTCCACGCCGCGCCACTGCCCGTTGACGATCAGGTCGACGCGATGCATGCCGGGCACGACCGCGTTCGGCCGTGCGAACGGCGTCGTATCGATCGGCTCGCTGCCCGCGCCGTGCATCAGCATCGAATCGTCGAAGTGCGTGTCCCCGCCTGTCGACACGCTCGATGCCGCGCTCGCTGTCGAGCGGCGCGAGCCGTCCCGCCCGGCCGGCTCGACCGTATCCGTCGTCGCGGCGAAACCGTTCGTCCCCGACGCCATCGCGATCGATGCGAACACGGATGTGACGGCCAGCAGACAAGGACGCTGCAGAAACCGCGGCGCACATGAAAATTGAAAACCAGCCGAACTCAGCATGAGGATACAGTTGTTTCGCATACCGAATCTATTTTCATGATCCGGCATGCTGTGTCGTGCCTTCGAGATGTGCTATGTGAACCTGTTGCTCAATCGGTCAATTTTTTAGTTATCGTGCTGCGGCCGCCGTAGTCGTCGATCGCCATGTAGCGCACGGCCGTCGGACGCTGCGAACGCGCGGCGGCGGCGGGCAACGGGAAGCGCTGCGACCCGAACGGGGCGACCATCCCGCCGCCGGCCGGGACGAAGGTTCCGCCGACGTCGCCCTCCACCATGCCGAACGACACGTAGTACGGCGTCGGATTGGAAACCTCCAGCGATATCGGCTGCCCGCGCGCAGGCGCCGCATCGGCCGATACTTTCCAGACCAGCTTGTCCGCTGCGGTGTCGGCGTCGTTCGCGAGCGCCGTGGGCCGGTAGAACAGTTTGATGCGGGTCCGGAACGCGAAGCGCAAGCGGTTGTCCGCGTCCTGCGTCACTGCCGGCACCTCGAGCACGTTCAGCCAGAACACCGATTCGCGGTCGGCGGGCAGTTGTGCCTGCAGGTTCGTGATGCGCAGCACGGCGTTGCGTCCGGTTTCGACGCGCACCAAGGTCGGCGCAACCAGGAACGGTGTGCGCATCTCCTCGGGCGGCACATCGGCGCGGCCGTCGTCGATCCAGCTCTGCGCGAGTACCGGCTCGGTACCGGCGTTTTTCATCCGGACCGTCACATCGCGGGCATGCTCCGGAAAAATCACCCGGGTACCGTCCAGCAGCAGTGCCGCCTGTGCCGGCGCGGCACAGGCGGCCCACGCCACGACACCGGCCACGGCTTGCACACGAAGGGAACGAATGGACAGGTTCATGACGTGGAGCAGGGATTGCATCGATCAGTGGTACGCGAGCACGTAGCGGATGAACGAGTTGCCCGAACCGGTCTTGATCGCAGCCGGCGCGGCCGTCGATACGTATTGCGCCGTATAGGTCAGCGTGGCGGTGTTGTTCGCGACCGTCGCGACTTGGGCATCCGCGATGTTCTGCGGCTGACCGAGCATGATCTTGCCGTTCTTGCCGTTGCCCGCATCCTTGAGCTGGATTTCGATGCCTTCCGCCGGCTTGGTGCCGACGAGTTTCAGGTTGCCGGTCACCGGATTGATGTTGATCGACCGCTGATCGAATTCGACCAGAACCTTCGTGCCGTCGGTACACCCTGCATTGCCGCCGATGTTCAGGTTGAACGTGACGGGATTCGAAGTCTTGCCGATTTCGGTGAACGTGTCCGTGCCGATGCGGTCGCCGAGTTGCACTTCCTTGCGGTTGCCGGCGCCCGGCGCCGCGCCGTCGATGTTGCAGGTGACGTCGGAAATGCTGCCGTAGAACGCGAGCTCGCCGTCGAATGCGTGGGAAACCGACGGCACGAGCGCAGCACTTGCGATACCTGCGGCGACGCAACCCCGGAGCAGATTCATCTTCATCGTTGAATTCCTTTAAAAATGGATGTTTTCTCGGAACAACCCGTTCACGTGCCGGCATTCGATCGTTTCGCCGATTGCCCGCAGCACGAACCTGGTCGTCTTATTCCGGAAGAAAGGCTGATCTCATCCGAGAATTTGACGGCCAGCGAAATTCTATTAATCAAAATGATTTATCGATATCGTACGGGTACGAATTATTCCATTTGCTTATCGAAGCATGTGGAATTCGAATGAACGCGGCAATCGCGAGCGGCAGGCAGCCGACGATGCTGGCGCAGCAAGGGCGCACGGCACTTTGACCGATAGTCGATAACGGAACGACGAGGCGAAAGAAGGCCCGGCGAGCGTCCGTCATTGCACGCGCAAAATCCAGGCCAATTGCATTATTTTGTTAACAACAGTTTCAAATCATCTCCCATCCAATAATTTTCTCATTGGAATTGACATGTATTCAGAAAAATCTCATGTGCACGCCCCTCGCGACTCATTTTAAAAGGGTAACCAATCGAGAATATTGCACACCAGAATCAGCATTTTCCTTTTCCATGCCGATTCGTCATTGCGGGCCGCCGGTCGTTTCGCAATCGCATCGATATACGCGTCGTTACCGACTTGTCCCATGTGCGTCGTTCGGGTCCGGCGCTGCCTTCCCGCCGTCTCGAGCGGCAACGAACGCAGCGCCAAAAAAAACGCCCGCTGCAAGCAGCGGGCGCGAATCCCAGTCAAGGAGGTGTCACACGAACTACGGGTCCAGCATAAAAGGATCGGCCATCGTCGACAACGAAGCGATTGCGATATCGATATCGTCGCCGTGCGGATGAGCTTCCGAGTCGGCGCGCCCCATAAACGAAACGGCGCTCCGCCGTCCGGGAGGAGCGCCGCTGGCTATCCGTGGCGGCGGGCAGCGCCGGCCGTCGGCCGGGCTATGCTCCGCGGCCGATCACGGCTCGTGGCGCAGATACCCTTCCTTGCTCGGATCGCGCATGCGCCACGACACGATCAGGGAGATCGCGCACAGCACGGTCACGTACCAGTAGAAGGTTTCCTCGCTGCCGATCGACTTGAACCACAGCGCGACGTACTCGGCCGAGCCGCCGAAGATCGCGTTCGCGACCGCATACGACAGGCCCACCCCCATCGCGCGCACTTCCGGCGGGAACATCTCGGCCTTGATGAGGCCGCTGATCGACGTGTAGAAGCTGACGATCGCCAGCGCAACCGTGACCAGCACGAACGCGGCCACGGGGCTCGTCACGTCCTTCAGCGCATGCATCAGCGGCACCGTGCCGATCACCGCGAACGAACCGAACAGGATCATCGACGTGCGGCGGCCGATCTTGTCCGACAGCGCGCCGAACACCGGCTGCATCAGCATGTAGACGAGCAGCGCGACGGTCATCACGTTGCTGGCCGTCTTCGCCTGCATGCCGGCCGTGTTCACGAGGTACTTCTGCATGTACGTCGTGAACGTGTAGAAGATCAGCGAGCCGCCGGCCGTGAAGCCGACCACCGTGAAGAACGCCCCCTTGTGCTGCCACACGCCGCGGATCGTGCCGGCGTCCTTCTTGTCGCGCGATGCGCTCGTCGACGTCTCGTCGAGCGACTTTCGCAGGTACAGCGAGATCAGCGCGGCCGCCGCGCCGACCACGAACGGAATGCGCCAGCCCCACGCTTTCAGCTCACCGGCCGACAGCGTCTGCTGCAGGATCACGAGCACCAGCAGCGCGCACAGCTGGCCGCCGATCAGCGTCACGTACTGGAACGACGCAAAGAAGCCGCGACGGCCCTTCAGCGCCACTTCACTCATGTAGGTCGCGCTCGTACCGTACTCGCCGCCCACCGACAGGCCCTGGAACAGGCGCGCGACCAGCAGCAGCGCCGGCGCGAGCGCACCGATCTGCGCATAGGTCGGCAGCACCGCGATCACGAGCGAGCCGCCGCACATCATCAGCACCGAGATCATCATCGCCGTGCGACGGCCGTGACGGTCGGCGATGCGGCCAAACAGCCAGCCGCCGATCGGACGCATCAGGAAGCCGGCCGCGAACACGCCCGCCGTGTTCAGCAGCTGGGTCGTCGTGTTGCCGCTCGGGAAGAATGCCGGCGCGAAGTACAGCGCGCAGAACGAGTAGATATAGAAGTCGAACCACTCGACGAGGTTGCCCGATGAGGCGCCGACGATGGCGAACACGCGCCGCCGGGTGTCATGCGCGGACAGCGCAGCTTGGTCGGTCTGGACGTCCATGGGTTGGTCTGTTCCTTTTAGTACTTTCTGGGCGAGACGGCTGGGGCCGCCGCGTGCGGTCGCACGTGGCACCGGTTCCGGCGCACGGCGCTACGGGATTTTAGCGAAATGTAAAGTAACAAGCGCTCCGGGTTCGTCCGGATGTAGAAAATTTTTCTCCCGCCACGCGTTCGTCATATGAAAACGCCAGCCTTCAGGCTGGCGTCCGATGCAAACATTTTCGCTTGGCGACGATCACACGCGCACTTCCGGCGGCACGTAGCGGCACTCGTAGCGCTTGCGTACGGTGCCGGCCTCGTCGACGCTTTCCAGGTACACGTCGAACTGCCAGAGCCGCGCCATGTGCTTGAGCACCTCTTCGCTGTCGTTCGACAGGTGGCGGTTGTCGGTCATGAAGTGACGCAGCGTAAGGCTACGGTCGCCGCGCGTGTTGACGGCCCATACCTGGATGTTCGGCTCGCGATGATGGATGTCGTACTGCCGCGACAACGCCTGCCGCACGTACTGATAGCCGGAATCGTCGTGGATCGCCGATACCTCGAGCGAGTCGCGCATGTCGTCGTCGAGCACCGAGAAGAGCCGCATCTCGCGAATCAGGTTCGGCGACAGGTACTGCGCGATGAAGCTCTCGTCCTTGAAGTTGCGCATCGCATAGTGCATCGCCGGCAGCCACGGCGTGCCCGCGATCTCCGGAAACCACTTGTAGTCCTCCTCCGTCGGCGCTTCGCAGATCCTTCGGATGTCGCTCATCATCGAGAAACCGAGCGCATACGGGTTGATCCCGCTGTAGTACGGCTTCGTGACGGGCGGCTGGTAGACCACGTTGCTGTGCGAATGCAGGAACTCCATCATGAAGCCGTCTTCCAGCTTCCCCTGGTTGTACAGCGTATTGAGCAGCGTGTAGTGCCAGAACGTCGCCCAGCCTTCGTTCATTACCTGCGTCTGTCGCTGCGGATAGAAATACTGGCCGATCTTGCGCACGATGCGGATCACCTCCCGCTCCCACGGTTCGAGTAGCGGCGCATTCTTCTCCGCGAAATACAGCAGGTTCTCCTGCGGCTCGGGCGGATAGCGCTCTTCCTGCTCCTCCGTCAGCTCGGGCTTCTTGCCGGGCAGCGTGCGCCACAGTTCGTTGACCTGCGACTGCAGGTACGCCTCGCGCTCGCGCCGCAGTGCCGCTTCCTTCGACAGCGACGGTTTCTGCGGCCGCTTGTAACGGTCGACGCCGTAGTTCATCAGCGCGTGGCACGAATCGAGCAGTTCCTCGACGCGATCGAGACCGTAGCGCTCCTCGCATTCCGCGACGTAGTTCTTCGCGTACACGAGATAGTCGATGATCGCGTGCGCGTCGGTCCACAGCCGGAACAGGTAGTTGCCCTTGAAGAACGAGTTGTGCCCGTACGCCGCGTGCGCGATGACGAGCGCCTGCATCGTCATCGTGTTTTCTTCCATCAGATACGCGATGCACGGGTTCGAATTGATGACGATTTCGTAGGCCAGGCCCATCTGGCCGCGGCGGTAGCTCTTTTCGGTCGCGAGGAAGTGCTTGCCGAACGACCAGTGGCGATAGTTGACGGGCATCCCGACCGACGCATACGCATCCATCATCTGCTCGGCGCTGATCAGCTCGAGCTGGATCGGGTAGATGTCGAGCTCGTATTGTTCGGCGACCTGCGAGATGTGCGTGTCGTATTCCTCGAGCAATTCGAACGTCCAGTCGGACGGGCACGGCAGTGGCTTGCGTTCGGCAACGTTCATACGCGCTTCCTTTTGCCCGGCACCGGGCAAGTCGGCGGCCGGCGGCGACGGTTCGGCCTGCACGCGTTGCTGCGGTGCGGCAGGGCCGGCCGTGTCGTCGCCGGAAGGGCGCGGCTCGTAGCCGCGCGACTCGTTGTGCAGATGGCGGGTCGTCATGACATTTCCACCTGCTTTTCGAACAATTCGCGAAACACCGGGTAAATGTCCGCAGCCGATTCCACTTTTTTCATCGCGAGATGCGGTTGCGACAGGGCCAGTTGCGCGTATTCCAGCCACAGATTCTGCTCTTCCGGCGCGACCTGGATATACGCGAAGTAACGCGTCTTGGTGAGAATATCCTCTTCCAGGATTTTGCGACACTTCGGCGAATCGTCAGTCCAGTTGTCGCCGTCGGACGCTTGCGCGCCATAGATGTTCCACTCGGTCGGCGAGTAGCGCTCGTTCATCACCTTGCGCATCAGTTCGAGCGCGCTCGACACGACCGTGCCGCCGCTTTCGGTCGAATGGAAGAAGGTATCTTCGTCCACTTCCTCGGCGCGCGTATGGTGACGGATGAACACCACTTCGATGCGCTCGTAGTTGCGCTTGAGGAACAGGTAAAGCAGGATGAAGAAGCGCTTCGCGAGATCCTTGCGCTGCTCGTCCATCGAGCCCGACACGTCCATCAGGCAGAACATCACGGCCTGGCTGGACGGTTGCGGCTGCTTCACGCGGTTGATGTAGCGCAGGTCGAACGGATCGATGAACGGAATCCGCCAGATGCGCCCTTTCAGGTGGTGGATCTCGGCTTCGAGCGTCGCGATTTCCGCGCGGCGGTCTTCGGTGTCGTTCTTCAGCGCTTCGAGCCGCGCCTCGAGCTCGCGCAGCTCGTTGACGAGCGGCGAGCCGAGCGCGATGCGCCGGCCGAGCGCGCTGCGCAGCGAACGCACGACGTCGATGTTGTTCGGCGTACCTTCCGCCGACCAGCCCGCGCGCACGTTCTTCCAGCTCGGCACCGTCAGCAGGTGCGTCTTCACGAGGCGCGGCAGTTCGAGATCGTCGAAGAAGTACTGCATGAACTCGTCGCGCGACAGCTCGAACACGAAGTCATCCTGCCCTTCTCCTTCGTTGCTCGCCTGACTCCCGCCGCCGCCCGAGCCGCCCTGCGGACGCGGAATCTTGTCGCCGCGCACGTAGTCCTCGTTGCCGGGGTGCACGTATTCGCGACGCCCGCCCGGCGCGTGCCGGAAATTCGGCTCCGCGATGTCCTTGCGCGGGATCGTGATGCTCTGCGTGCTCTGGATATCCTTGATGCTACGGTCGCGCACCGCGTCGGACACGGCACGACGAATGTAGTTCTTGACGCGACGCAGAAAGCGTTCGCGATTGGCGATGCTCTTGTTCTTGCCGGCCAGCCTGCGGTCGATGATTTGATGAAGCACTCCCGGTCTCCCGCTCGAAAGTCGATCTGCCGGGGCACTCGCCGCGCATGCCGTCTGCCGTCATGCGGGCGGCGCCTCTGAAAGCGCCCGGGCGGACTCGCCGTCCGGGCGCGATGCCGCGCGTGTCATGACGACTTGCGCACGCGCAGGTACCAGTCGCAAAGCAGCCTCACCTGCTTCGGCGTATAGCCCTTCGCGACCATCCGGTTCACAAAGTCCTCATGCTTGCGCTGCTCCTCCGCCGAACCCTTGGCGTTGAACGAAATCACCGGCAACAGCTCCTCGGTGTTCGAGAACATCTTCTTCTCGATCACGACGCGCAACTTCTCGTAGCTCGTCCACACGGGGTTCTTGCCGGCGTTCGCCGCCCGTGCGCGCAACACGAAGTTCACGATCTCGTTGCGGAAATCCTTCGGATTGCTGATCCCGGCCGGCTTCTCGATCTTCTCCAACTCCGCGTTCAGCGCGGCGCGGTCGAAGCTCTCGCCCGTGTCGTGGTCGCGGAATTCCTGATCCTGGATCCAGAAGTCCGCGTACGTGACGTAGCGATCGAAGATGTTCTGCCCGTATTCCGAATACGATTCGAGATACGCCGTCTGGATCTCCTTGCCGATGAACTCCGCGTAGCGCGACGCGAGCACGTCCTTCACGAAGGACAGGTACTTCTGCTCGGTTTCCGGCGGGAACTGCTCGCGTTCGATCTGCTGTTCGAGCACGTACATCAGGTGCACCGGGTTCGCCGCGACCTCGCTCGTATCGAAGTTGAACACGCGCGACAGGATCTTGAACGCGAAGCGCGTCGATACGCCGGTCATCCCTTCGTCGACGCCCGCGTAGTCGCGATACTCCTGGTACGACTTCGCCTTCGGATCGGTATCCTTCAGGTTTTCGCCGTCGTACACCTGCATCTTCGAGAACAGGCTCGAATTCTCCGGCTCGTGCAGGCGCGACAGCACCGAGAACTGCGACATCATCTTCAGCGTGCCCGGCGCGCACACGGCCTCGGCCAGCGACGAATTGCGGATCAGCTTCTCGTAGATCTTGATCTCTTCCGACACGCGCAGGCAGTACGGCACCTTCACGACGAAGATCCGGTCGAGCAGCGCCTCGTTGTTGCGGTTGTTGCGGAAGGCCTTCCACTCCGATTCGTTCGAGTGCGCAAGAATCACGCCGTCGAACGGAATCGCGCCGAAGCCTTCGGTGCCCTTGAAGTTGCCTTCCTGCGTGGCGGTCAGCAGCGGGTGCAGCACCTTGATCGGCGCCTTGAACATTTCGACGAATTCGAGCAGGCCCTGGTTCGCAAGGCACAGGCCGCCCGAGTAGCTATAGGCGTCGGCATCGTCCTGCGCGTACTGTTCGAGCTTGCGGATATCGACCTTGCCGACCAGCGACGAGATGTCCTGATTGTTCTCGTCGCCCGGCTCCGTCTTCGCGATGCCGACCTGCCGCAGGATCGACGGATAGCGTCGCACCACGCGGAACTGGCGGATGTCGCCGTTGTATTCGTGCAGGCGCTTGACGGCCCACGGACTCAGGATGCTTTTCAGGTAGCGGCGCGGAATGCCGTACTGTTCCTCGAGGATCGGACCATCCTCGTCGTAGTCGAACAGCCCGAGCGGCGATTCGTTGACGGGCGAGCCCTTCAGCGCATAGAACGGCACGCGCTCCATCAGTTGCTTCAGACGCTCGGCGATCGACGACTTGCCGCCGCCCACCGGGCCCAGCAGATAGAGGATCTGCTTCTTCTCTTCAAGACCTTGCGCAGCGTGGCGGAAATACGCGACCACCTGCTCGATCACCTCCTCCATTCCGTAGAACTCACGGAATGCCGGATACACCTTGATGACCTTGTTCGCGAAGATCCGCGACAGGCGCGGGTCGTTGCGGGTATCGATCTGTTCAGGTTCCCCGATTGCTTCCAGCATGCGTTCACCCGCCGTCGCATACGCGGATGGATCGTTCTTGCAGAGCGCGAGATACTCCTCCAGCGAGAGCTCTTCCTCTCGCGTTTTTTCGAAGCGGTTCGCGAAGCTGCTGTAAATATCCATGCTACCTCCCTCGCCTGAGTCTGAAGACGTGCCTGCCTTCTATGACTGCGCAGAAGCAAGCGCGTTCGAATTCATCCTAAACCCTTTCTTATTTTTTTTCACGAACTCTTCGTATGAAGTTCGTCATTCTCGACAACACCGCTTGGACAACGCATTTCGTCGTTTTACAATCGACCTCCCGAGCCGCAGAAACTGCATCCGCCGCGTCTCGTCGAACATCGAAACGGCTCGTGCGTTGGACACCTCCGACGTCGCCACCTCTCCCCTTCATCCCTATACGTTCGAGCGGCCGCGCGCGATGACACGCCGCCCGCACCGTTACAAATTTTTTTCGCAGTCCCGTACGGACATACCCGTACGACGAACGCGGGAACACGACGCGCACGCAGCGCCTCCGCGCGAATCCGTCGGCGCGTCACGCACGATGCGCGACGCACGTGCCTGTGCCCGATCGATCGTCCGCGCTGTCACATTCGGCCTGTCGCAGAAACGACGACGCCCGCGGATCGCGGGCGTCGTTCGTCACCAAATGGGGATAGATACGCGGCGCACGCGGATCAGAACGTCTCCCAGTCGTCACCGCCGGCGCTCGCGACGGCCGGCGCGGGCACCGGCGCAGCCGATACGGCGGCAGGCTTGCGCGCCGGCATCGCGGCGGTCGCGCGTTTCGGCGCGGCATCGCGTTCGACACGCGCAGCGGCCTGTACCGGCGCCGCCGCCGGCGCGGACGATGCGCGCGGCGCATGCCGCGCCACCGCAACGACGGTGTCCGCGCGCGCCGTTTCGTCGTCGAGCTGGAATACCGCCGCCGTTTCGCGCAGGCGCATCGCCTGTTCGTCGAGCGACTGCGCGGCGGCCGCGGCTTCCTCGACGAGCGCCGCATTCTGCTGCGTGACCTCGTCCATCTGCGCGACCGCGCGCGCCACCTGATCGATCCCGCCGCTTTGCTCCTCGGACGCCGCCGCGATCTCGCCCATGATGTCCGTCACACGCTGGACCGCGCCGATCACGTCGTTCATCGTGCGCCCGGCTTCGTCGACCAGCGTCGAGCCGGTCCGGATACGCTCCACCGACGCGTCGATCAGCGTCTTGATTTCCTTCGCCGCGCTCGACGAACGCTGCGCGAGGCTGCGCACTTCGCCGGCGACGACCGCGAAGCCGCGGCCTTCCTCGCCTGCCCGCGCGGCTTCGACGGCCGCATTCAGCGCAAGTATGTTGGTCTGGAACGCGATTCCCTCGATGATCGCGATGATGTCCGCGATTTTCGCCGAGCTGTCGTTGATTTCGCCCATCGTGCCGACCACCTGGCCCACCACCGTATTACCCTTGTTTGCAATGTCGGACGCATTCGCGGCCAGCGCGCTTGCCTGGCGCGCATTGTCCGCATTCTGCTTCACGGTGCCGGTCAGTTGCTCCATGCTCGACGCGGTTTCCTGCAGCGCAGCGGCCTGTTCCTCGGTACGCGACGACAGGTCGATGTTACCGGCCGCGATCTGGCGGGCCGCGGTCGCGATCGATTCGCTGCCGCCGCGCACGGTGCGCACCGTGTCGACGAGCCCGCGCTGCATCCTCGCGAGGCCTTCCAGCAACTGCCCCATCTCGTCGCGCCGATCGACGACGATCGGCCGGCGCAGGTCGCCCGCGGCGATCGCGTCGAAATGCGACAGCGCATCGGCAATCGGGCGGCCGATCGCGCGGCTCAGCGTCAGCCACGACAGCGCCGCGGCCCCGATGCCGGCCAGCAGCACGACGATCGACAGCACGCGCATCGTCTCGAACACCGATTCCGCCCGATCGAAGCGCGCCTGCGCATTGGTGAACTGAAAGTTGCGCAGCGCTTCGCCGGCCACGGCCAGTTCGTTATAGCGCGCCTGAAGCTGCTTCGCGCCGTCGCCGATCCGGTCGTGATCGCCCGTGCCGATCGCGCTCGCGAACGCGTCGCAGGTATCCTGCAGCACCTTGCGCCGGGCGACGACGTCCTGGGCGAGGCGATCCTCATCGGCGCCGCGCGGCAGCGCGAGGTACTTCTGCCACCATGCGTCGGATTGCGTGCGCATCGCGCGGCTGCGCTCGATGGCAGCCGTGGAATCGGGCGTGCCGACCAGCAGCGCCGCCCGGTCGAGTGCGAGGCGCTCGCGCGCGGCGAACATTTCCGCGACCGACACGTCGACCGCGCTCGGCATCTGGTTCGTGAAAATCTCGCGCGTCGAATCGTTCGAACGCGTCATTCCGTACAGACCGAGCACGCCGGTGATACCCAGCAGTACCGCCAGAAACGCCATCGTCAAACCGATGCGCGCACGAATCGTCAGGTTCCTGAACACCATCATCCATCCTGTATTGCGTCGTCATGAACGGGCCTCGCCCGTTGGCTCGAAGCATTGCTTCACTCGGTGCATTTACGACCGTGTGGCGCATAACTTGATGGTTTTGGCGTCATTATTTCGAATTATTCGTCTGTTTATTACAAATGACTGAATAATTGACGCAATTCGGGTCGGAATGGCGAACAGGAGAAAGGCGCACCGGTACGCGGCCGTCCGTCTCGTGCGACGGACGGGCCGCGTAGCGGAACCGGAAAGCGGTGATCCGGTCCTAGTCGGCCAGTTCGATGCGGCTCGGAATCGACGGCTGTGCGCCTGCGCGCGTGACCGACAGCGCCGCCGCGCGTTGCGCGAAGCGGATGGCCGTGTCGACGTCCGCGCCGGCCGCGAGCCGTGCGGAAAAGCCGCCGATGAAGGTGTCGCCGGCCGCCGTCGTGTCCACCGCCTGCACCACCGGCGCCGGATAGTGTCGCGCGGCGCCGTCGGCCGTCAACGCGAGCACGCCGCGCGCACCGAGCGTGACCAGCACGTTGCGCGCGCCGCCGGCCTGCAGCAAGCGCGCGGCGGCTTCGGCCTCCGCCGGGTCGCGCACCGGCAGCCCGGTGAGCGCGGCCGCCTCGACCTCGTTCGGGATCAGGTAATCGACGAGCGGCAGCCAGCCGTCCGGCAGCGGCGCGACGGCCGGGGCCGGATTGAGCACCACCGTGCGGCCGAGCCGGCGCCCGGCCGACAAGGCCGCGAACACCGCGTCCGGCGGCGTCTCGAGCTGGCAGATCAGCACGTCGGCCGCCGCGAGCGCGGCCTCGTGCCGGGCAATCGTGTCGGTCGTGACCTCGCCGTTGCCGCCGGCGACGATCACGATCGCGTTCTGGCTCGCATCGTCGACGACGATCAGTGCGACGCCGGTCGACGCCGACGCGCTCGTCGCGAGCCCCGTGCAGTCGATTCCCTCGACCTCGAGGCCCGCTCGCAGTGCCGCGCCGTGCGCATCCGCGCCGACGCAGCCGATCATCGCGACGTGCGCGCCAAGCCGGGCGGCGGCGACGGCCTGGTTGCCGCCCTTGCCGCCCGCTGCCTGCGCGAACGCATGCCCGGCCAGCGTTTCGCCCGGCAGAGGCAACCGCGGCGCCCGCACGACGAGATCCATGTTGAGGCTGCCGACCACCGTCACGCGGCCGGCGCCCGTGGCGGTCGCCGTCATGCGCGAGCGCCCGGCGCGGCCGGCTCGCGATAGACCGCCGTCGATTCGCGCAGCACGAGGCGCGGCGACACGACGCGGCGGCGGCTCGGCACGGCGCTCGAACCGCCGCCGATCCGTTCGATCAGCGTCTGCGCGGCCATTTCGCCGAGCGCGCGCACCGACTGGCCGACCGTCGACAGCGCCGGATACGTGTAGCGGGAAAATTCGATGTCGTCGAACCCGATGATCGAGCAGTCGTCGGGCACGCGCATCCCGCGCTCGGCCGCCGCGCGCAGCGCGCCGACTCCCATCAGGTCGTTGCCCGCGAAGATCGCGCTCGGCCGCACCGATTCGAACAGCCGCGACGCCGCGTGATAGCCGCCCAGGCACGAGAAATCGCTTTCGGCGATCGCGCCCGGCACGATGTCGACCCCGCGCTCGGCCATCGCGCGGATGAAGCCGTGCACGCGCATCGCGCTGACGGCGGTGTCGGTCGGCCCGGTGATGCAGCCGATCTTAGCGTGCCCGAGTTCGAGCAGATGGCGCGTGGCCAGATACGCGCCGCGCTCGTGGTCGATCTGTACGAGATCGGCCGCGAGCCCCTCGATGTTGCGATCGACGACGACGAGCGGCGCGTGGATATCGGCAAGCGTCTGCGCGAGCACCGCGTCCTCGCCCGCCGACGCGACGATCAGACCGTCGATGCGCTTTTCCTGCAGCACGCGCAGGTAATTGCGCTGCTTCACGGGATCGTCGTCCGAATTGCAGAAGAACACGCAATAGCCGTTGGCTGCGCACTGATCCTCGATGCCGCGCGCAAGCTCCGCGAAGTATGGATTCGTGCTGTTCGGCACGACGAGGCCGATGGTCGCCGTCGCCCGTGCCTTCAGCGAGCGCGCCACGGCCGACGGCACGTAATTCAGCTCGCGGATCGCGCCCTCGACCTTCGCACGCACATCCGCGGACACCGGCCGCGAATTGTTCACCACGTGCGAGACGGTCGTAAACGACACGCCCGCCATGGCCGCCACATCCTTGATCGTCGCCATTTCCCGTTTCTCTCTGGTCTGTTCTGTGTGTCTTCTTACCGCACGCGCGTACGCCGGCTGCGATACGTATCGAGCACGACCGCCACCACGATCACCGCACCCGTGATGATCCGTTTCGTCGGCTCGTTCGCACCGATCTGCGCCAGCCCCGCGGCCAGCACGGAGATGATCAACACGCCGAAGAACGTGCTGATCACCGAGCCGCGCCCGCCCATCAGGCTCGTGCCGCCGATCACGACGGCGGCGATGACCTGCAGTTCGAGGCCCGCGCCCGCGTTCGGATCGGCCGCCTCGAGCCGCGAAATCTGGAACAGCGACGCGAGCCCCGCGAGCGCGCCCATCAGTGCGAATACGAGAATTTTATACGGCCGCGGGTTAACCCCTGCAAGTCGCACCGCTTCCTCGTTCGTGCCGATCCCGATCAGATACCGCCCGAACACCGTGCGCGTGAGCACGAACTGGGCCGCGATCATCACCGCGACCGCGATCAGGAACGCCGGCGAGATGCCCAGCGCGATCGGGTTCGACAGGAAATCGAACGCGTCGCCGATATACGCGGTGCGCGAATTCGTCAGCTGGTACGCGAGGCCGCGAGCGGCCTCCAGCACGCCGAGCGACACGATGAACGACGGAATCCGCCAGCCGACCGTGACGGCGCCGGTCAGCGTGCCCGTCGCGGTTGCGACCGCGATCCCGATCAGCGCGGCCGGCAGCGGCCCCCACTGCCATTTCAGCGCGGCGACGCTGACCATCGACGCGGCGAGCGCGAGCACCGAGCCGACCGACAGGTCGATCCCTGCGATGATCAGCACGAAGGTCATCCCGACCGACATCACGACGAGATCGGGAATCTGGTTCGCGATCGTGCTGAACGTGTCGTAGGTCAGGAAGTGCGCGCTCAGCACCGAAAACAGCGCGATCATCGCGGCCAGCGCGCCGGCGAGCCCGAGATAGTTCGACAGGCCGAGCCGCGTGCCGGACAGCGTGCGCGCGCGGCGCCCCGTCACGTCCTGCTGCGCGCCTGCGTCGGTCGGGGATACGGGAGGCTGGGTCATTGCTGTGGTCCTGTCGTCGAAGTGCCCGGAGCGGCGCCGCGCGCCTGCCCCGCATCCGGATGCTGCATGGCGGCCGCCGGCGTCTCGCGGCCAAAGCCGGCGAACGCCGCGGCCAGCAGCGCATCCTGGGTCCAGTTGCCGCGCTCGAACACGGCCGTCATGCGGCCGGCCGACATCACGCCGATCCGGTCGCAGATCAGCATCAGCTCGCGCAGGTCGCTCGATACGACCACGAGCGCGCGGCCTTCGCGCGCGAGCGCGCCCATCAAAGTGTAGATCTCGAATTTGGCGCCGACGTCGATCCCGCGCGTCGGCTCGTCGAACAGCAGCACGCCCATGTCGCGCGCGAGCCAGCGGCCGATCACGACCTTCTGCTGGTTGCCGCCCGACAACTCGCCGACCGGCTGCGTCGCCCCGTGCGTGCGGATTCGCAGCGCGTCGATCTGCTGCTCGGCGAGCGCGGTCTCGCGCGCCGAATCGACGATGCCGCCGCGCGCGAGCCGGTCGAGCTGGCCGAGCGACACGTTCGCTGTAATCGACTGCGACAGCAGCAGCCCTTCGCCCTTGCGATCCTCGGTGATCAGCGCGATGCCCTGCTGCACCGCATCGACCGGCGACGCGATCCGCACCGGCTTCAGCGGCTGGCCCACCGCGATCGTCCCGGCATCCGGCGTGTCGGCACCGTAGATCAGCCGCAGCAGCTCGGTGCGACCCGCGCCGATCAACCCCGAGATGCCGAAGATCTCGCCCGCGCGTACCTCGAGCGACACGTCGCGCACGGCCGTCCCGCGCGTGAGGCCCGACACCGCGAGCCGCGGCGCGCCGAAACGACGTTCGCCGAGATCGATATGTTCGCCGATCTCGCGCCCGACCATCAGCGTGACGAGCCCGTCGGACGTGGTCGCCGCCATGTCGCCCGCATGCACGAGCCTGCCGTCGCGCAGCACCGCGACGCGCTCGGCGACGCGCGCGAGTTCCTCGAGCCGGTGCGAGATGTAGACGATCGCGACGCCGCGCGCCTTCAGCCGGTCGATCTGCTCGAACAGCAGCTCGACTTCGCGCGCGGTCAGCATCGCGGTCGGCTCGTCGAGAATCAGCACGCGGCAGTCGCCGATCAGGTTGCGCGCGATCTCGACCATCTGCTGGTGGCCGATGCCGAGCGCGCCGACCGGCGTATCCGGATCGACCGCGTCGAGCCCGACCTGCGCCATCGCCGCGCGCGCGTCGTCGCGCAGCCGCGCGCGATCGATGATCCCGAAGCGCCGCGGCAGGCGGTTCAGGAACAGGTTTTCGGCGACGCTCAGCGTCGGCAGCAGGTTCAGCTCCTGCATCACCATGCGCACGCCGAGCGCCTCGGCCTGCGTGCGGCTCGCCGGCGCATAGGCGTGGCCGCCGAGCTGCATCGTGCCGGCGGTCGGGTCGACGAGCCCGCCGATGATCTTCGACAGCGTGCTCTTGCCGGCACCGTTCTCGCCCGTCAGCGCGAGCGCCTGGCCCGCGTCGAGCGTCAGCGTGACGTCGGCGAGCACGGGTTCGGCATAGGTCTTGCCGATGCCGGATACGGACAGCACGGGGTGGGCTGAACGGGAGGGTTGGAAGGTCGGTTCCATCGCGATCCTGGTTGCGGCCGCGCGCACGGGGCGCGCGGATATGACGCTCACAAGTGCATGTGCATGCAGTGGCCGTGATCGCGCTCACACCGGATAACGGCCGCCGCGCCGGATTCTTGAGGGCGGCAGCCGGACCGGTGCGGCGTTACTTCGTCACGAGATCCACCGGCGTCTCGACCACGCCGGACATGTCGGCCTGCTTGCGATGCTCGGCGATCGCCTTGAGCGCCGTGTCGATGCCGAATACGGCCTGCTTCGCCGCGTACTGGTCGGCGGTCGCGAGCACGCGGCCGTCCTTCAGCATCGGCTTGATCGCGTTGATGTTGTCGTAGCCGACCACGAGCACCTTGCCCTGCTTGCCGGCCGCGCGCACGGCCGACACGGCGCCGATCGCCATGTTGTCGTTGCCGCACAGCAGCGCCTTCAGGTTCGGATATTCGTTGAGCATCGCGGCGGCCACCGCATTGCCCTTGTCGATCTCCCATTCGCCCGACTGCACCGACACGACCTTCATCCCGCCCGCCTTCATCGCGTCCTGGAAGCCGGCCGTGCGCTGCTGGGCGTTGGTGGTCGTCGACACGCCTTCGACGATGCCGACCTGATCGCCCGCCTTCAGCCGCTTCGCGAGGTAATCGCCGACCTTGCGCGCGCCCTTGCGGTTGTCCGGGCCGACGAACGGCACGTTCAGGTTCTTCGACTTCAGCACGTCGGGATCGAGCCGGTTGTCGATGTTCACGACGACGATGCCTGCGTCGACGGCCTTCTTCACGACCGGTACGAGCGCCTTCGAATCGGCCGGCGCGAGCACGATCGCATCGACCTTCGAGACGATCATCTGCTCGACGATGCGGATCTGGTTCGCGGTGTCGGTCTCGTCCTTGATGCCGTTGGTGACCAGGTCGAACTGGTTCGCGTTGTGTTTCTGGTATTCCTTCGCGCCCGTTTCCATGGTCAGGAAGAACTCGTTGGCGAGCGACTTCATCACGAGTGCGACCTTCGGCTTGGCCGCGGATTGCGCGTGGACAGCCGGTGCGGCGGCCACCGCGACGGCGGCGAGCGCGGCGGTCAGGAAGCGACGGCGAAAGCGGACATTCATACACATCTCCTGGCGACTGGCCCGAAGGGCCGGATTGTTGTTCGGTTGTTGTTTTAATGTGAGCAAACGTTTGCGCCACACTACCCGGGCAATGGCCATCGATGCTGCTGTCGGTACCACGGAATGGAAGCAAGGCAGACGGCCGACTGCCTGGCGCGTGCTGTCGTCGACGCGCCACCGCCTGCGGGACGCCGGCGGAGTGAAGGCTATGCTGTACCGATTCGCTTCGGCGCGCAACCTGTCTGATCAATATTTAAGGGTTTATTCGGAGCGCGCGAGCGCGCTTCACGACGCGCAAATGCGACAGTCGCGATGCCGAAGGCGGCTCGCCGACGCGCGTCGCCGGCGGCGGGCCGATGATGAAGCGGTTCGGCGCGAACGACGCGATCGGCACGCGGATCGCCGGCATCCACCGCCCGATATGTGGTCGACTGTGACTGAACCGGCGATTCGTATCGCGCTGCTTCGTGAATGAGGATGGTTGCCGATCGTGCGTTCCGCACCGAGATTCGGCGTTGCAAAGCGTTCTTGTTTTTCCGTGGGCACGGAAACGCGTGCCGGTCGTCCTGACGCGACGCACCTGATCGGATGCCTCGGCCGATGATTCGGACGCGCCGGCGGCAATCCCGCCGCCGCCCGGTGCGGTGTACGGCAGGCTATGCGCGGCGCGTGTCGCGCACCGTCCGCGGCATCTGCCCGGACGGCGTGCGACATGCGCCATCAAACGGCTTCGCGCAACAGCCCCGCGATTTCCGCTTCGTTCAGATGCGGCGCGAACATTTCGATCAGCCGGTACGCATACGCGCGCAGGAATGCGCCCTTGCGCAGGCCGACCCGCGTCGTGCTCGCCTCGAACAGGTGCTGCGTGTCGAGCGCGACGAGCCCCGTGTCGCGCTGCGGATCGTAGGCCATCGCCGCGACGACGCCGATCCCCATTCCGAGCTCGACGTAGGTCTTGATCACGTCCGCATCGATCGCGGTCAGCACGACGTCGGGCACGGCGCCCGCCTGCGCGAACGCCTGGTCGATGTGCGAGCGGCCCGTGAAGTCCTGGTCGTACGTGATGATCGGGTACTCGGCAATCTCCTCGAGCGTCAGGTTCTCGCGGCCGACGAGCGGATGGCCCTTCGGCACGACGACCGTGTGGTGCCACGAATAGCACGGGAACGTGACGATGTCCGGATAGCGGTCGAGCGCCTCGGTCGAGATGCCGAGATCGGCCTCGCCGTTCAGGATCATCTGCGCGATCTGCTGCGGGCTGCCCTGGCGCAGCGCGAGATGCACCTTCGGGAACACGTCGGTGAATTGCCGGATCACCTTCGGCAGCGCGTAGCGCGCCTGCGTGTGCGTCGTCGCGACGACGAGGTGGCCGCTGTCCTGATCGGCGAACTGGCGCGCGACGCGGCGCAGGTTCTCGGCGTCCAGCAGCATCCGCTCGATCAGCTGGTGCACCGCCTTGCCCGGCTCCGTGAGCCCCGTCAGCCGCTTGCCGCGCCGAATGAAGATGTCGACGCCCAGCTCATCTTCCAGATCCTTGATCTGTTTCGACACGCCCGACTGCGACGTGTACAGCACGTTCGCGACTTCCGTCAGGTTCATGTTCTGGCGCACCGCTTCGCGCACGAACCGCAATTGCTGAAAATTCATGGGTATGCCTCTTAGGCTGTCGTTGTTTGATTGTCGAATCGGAGCGAATCCCGCCCTCTGCCCTGCATTGTCTCGTCAACGTGCGGGAAACACCCGCACGGCGCGCGGCACGGCCGTCGCGCCGTCGCCGACCTGCAGCGAAAGCGCCCGCCATGCGTCGCGGTCGAGTTCCGCCTCAAGCGCGCCGCCCGCGCGCGCCTCGAGCTCCACGCGCACCGAACCGCCGAGCGGAATCACGCGCCGCACGTCCACCGCGATGCCGTCGCGGTGGCCTTCGCCCGCCGGCCACAGCTGCAGATCGTGCGGCCGCACGTAAGCGTTCGCGGGGCCCGCGAAGTCGGCGTCGACCTCGATCGGCGCAGCCGCACCCTCGGCGACGAAGCCACGCCCGGCAACCGTGCCCGGCAGCCGGTTCGCCGCGCCGAGGAACTCGTACACGAACGCGCTTTGCGGATGATCGTAGACGTCCTGCGGGCTGCCGACCTGCTCGACGTGGCCGCGGTTCAGCACGACGATGCGATCGGCCACTTCGAGCGCCTCTTCCTGGTCGTGCGTGACGAAGATCGTCGAGATGTGCAGGTCGTCGTGCAGGCGACGCAGCCAGCCGCGCAGTTCCTTGCGGACCTTCGCGTCGAGCGCGCCGAACGGCTCGTCGAGCAGCAGCACCTTCGGCTCGACCGCGAGCGCGCGGGCGAGCGCGATGCGCTGGCGCTGGCCGCCCGACAGCTCGGACGGGTAACGCTGCGCGAGCCAGTCGAGCTGCACGAGCTTGAGCAGCTCATGCACCTTGTCGCGAATCGCGGCTTCCGACGGCCGCTCGCGGCGCGGTTTCACGCGCAGCCCGAACGCGACGTTCTCGAACACCGTCATGTGGCGGAACAGCGCGTAGTGCTGGAACACGAAGCCGACCTGGCGGTCGCGTGCGCCGACCGACGCCACGTCGAGCCCCTGCAGCACGACCTGGCCGGCGTCCGCGTGCTCGAGGCCCGCGATCACGCGCAGCAGCGTGGTCTTGCCGCAGCCGGACGGCCCGAGCAGCGCGACCAGTTCGCCGGGCGGAAAGTCGAGCGACACGTTGTCGAGCGCCGTGAAATCGCCGAAGCGCTTCTGAAGGTTACGGACGATGATACCCATTCTGGTTGCCTCTTTACGATTTCGACGAAACGGCGCCGACAGGGCCGGCATGTGCGGGAACGGCGTCGTGCGCGTCGGCCAGTTCGGCCGCGAGATGACGCTCGGCGATCAGCTTGAGCGCGAGCGTGACGAGCGCGAGCAGCGCCAGCACCGACGCCACCGCGAACGCCGCCGCGAAGTTGTATTCGTTGTACAGGATCTCCACGTGCAGCGGCATCGTGTCGGTCACGCCGCGGATGTGGCCGGACACGACCGACACCGCGCCGAACTCGCCCATCGCGCGCGCATTGCACAGGATCACGCCGTACAGCAGGCCCCATCTCACGTTCGGCAGCGTCACGCGGCGGAAGATCTGCCAACCCGACGCGCCGAGCACGCGCGCGGCCTCTTCCTCGTCGGTGCCTTGCGCCTGCATCAGCGGAATCAGCTCGCGCGCGACGAACGGGAACGTGACGAAGATCGTCGCGAGCACGATGCCCGGCACCGCGAAGATGATCTGGACGTCGTGATCCTGCAGCCACGGCCCGAGCCATCCCTGCGCGCCGAACAGCAGCACGTACACGAGGCCCGAGATCACCGGCGACACCGAGAACGGCAGGTCGATCAGCGTCGTCAGCAGCGCCTTGCCGCGGAATTCGAACTTCGCGATCGCCCACGATGCGCACACGCCGAACACGAGGTTCAGCGGCACCGCGATCGCGGCGACGGTCAGCGTCAGCTTGATCGCCGACCACGCATCGGGATCGGCCAGCGATTCGAGATAGAAGCCGACGCCCTTGCGCAGCGCCTCGACGAACACCGCGGCGAGCGGGACGACGAGGAAGAACGCGAGGAACGCCAGCGCGATGCCCGTGAGCAGCCAGCGCACGACGCGCGATTCGCTGACGGGGTCGAGCCGCTTCGCGGCGCGCGCGGTGGGCGACGGGGTTTTCAGCACGACGGTGGCCTCCTGGCTCATTGCTGGCCTCCTGCGGCGACGGCGCTGACGGCGGCGGGCGCCGGACCGCTCGCGCCCTTGCTCGTCCTGCGCTGCAGATACCACTGCAGCGTGTTGATCAGCAGCAGCATCAGGAACGACACGACCAGCATCACGACCGCCAGCGCAGTCGCGCCCGCGTAGTCGTACTGCTCGAGCTTCGTGATGATCAGCAGCGACGTGATCTCGGATTTCATCGGCACGTTGCCGGCGATGAAGATCACCGATCCGTATTCGCCGAGCGCGCGCGCGAACGCGAGCGCGAAACCGGTGAGCAGCGCCGGCAGCACGGCCGGCAGCACGACGCGCCGGAACGTCAGCCAGCGCGACGCGCCGAGGCATGCGGCGGCTTCTTCCTGCTCGCGCTCGAAATCCTCGAGCACCGGCTGCACGGTGCGCACGACGAACGGCAGCCCGATGAAGGTCAGCGCGACCAGCACGCCGGCCGGCGTGAACGCGATCTTGATGCCGAGCGGCGCCAGATACTGGCCGACCCAGCCGTTGGTCGCGTAGACGGCCGCGAGCGAGATGCCGGCCACCGACGTCGGCAGCGCGAACGGCAGGTCGACGATCGCATCGACGAGGCGCTTGAAGGGGAACGTGTAGCGCACCAGCACCCACGCGACGAGGAAGCCGAACACGGCATTGATCAGCGCGCCGCCGAACGCGGCCGAGAACGTCAGCCGGTACGACGCGAGCACGCGCGGCGACGTGACGGCGGTGACGAACTGCTCCCACGACAGCGTCGCGGTCTTCAGGAACGTGGCGGCGAGCGGAATCAGCACCACGAGGCTCAAATAGGCCACCGTGATGCCGAGTGTCACGCCGAAACCGGGCAGCGCGCTCGGCTTGCGAAAGGTGTACGTCGTCATCGGATGCTCTTGCTGGGTCGATGCTGCTCATGGGCCCGACGCAAACGCCGGCGCAGTGAATCGCGCCGGCGGCCCGTCGGGGATGCGGCGCGCTGTCGTGGCGCGCCGCTTGTCGTTATGGCGTTACTGCGGCTTGTAGATCGAATCGAACACGCCGCCGTCCGCGAAATGCGTCTTCTGCGCATTCGTCCAGCCGCCGAACGTGTCGTCGACCGTGTACAGCTTCAGCTTCGGGAACTGCCTGGTCAGCTCCGCCGGCACGTTCTTCGAACGCGGCCGGTAATAGTTGCGCGCCGCGATTTCCTGGCCCTGCGGGCTATACAGGAAATTCAGGTAGGCCTCGGCCAGCTTGCGCGTGCCCTTCTTGTCGACCACCTTGTCGACCACCGCGACGGGCGGCTCGGCCAGGATGCTCACCGACGGCACGACGATCTCGAATTTGTCGGTACCGAATTCCTTGACCGACAGGAACGCCTCGTTTTCCCACGCGATCAGCACGTCGCCGATCCCGCGCTGCACGAAGCTCGTCGTCGCGCCCCGCGCGCCCGAATCGAGCACGCCGGCGTTCTTGTAGAGCTTCGTGACGAATTCCTTCGCCGTCTGCTCGTTGCCGCCCGGCTTGTGCAGCGCGTATGCCCACGCGGCCAGGTAGTTCCAGCGCGCGCCGCCCGAGGTCTTCGGATTCGGCGTGACGATCGAGATGCCCGGCTTGGTCAGGTCGTCCCAGTCCTTGATCCCCTTCGGATTGCCCTTGCGCACGAGGAACACGATCGTCGACGTATACGGCGACGCGTTGTCGGGCAGACGCTTCTGCCAATCCTTGTTCACCAGCCCCTTGTTCGCGAGCGCGTCGATGTCGTACGCCAGCGCCAGCGTGACGACGTCGGCCTGCAGGCCGTCGAGCACCGAGCGCGCCTGCGCGCCCGATCCGCCGTGCGACTGCTTGAAGTTGACGGTTTCGCCCGTCTTCGCCTTCCACTCCTTGCCGAACGCCTGGTTGAAATCCTGATACAGCTCGCGCGTCGGGTCGTACGACACGTTCAGGAAAGTCGTATCGGCCTGCGCATGCGTCGCGACGCCCAGCGCCGCCGCCGCGCCCAGCGCGAGTGTTGCGATCAGGCGGCCCACCCCGCCCACCAGCCCCGTATTGCGCTTCGCCATCCTTGGTTCTCCAGTGTTGTCGGTATTGCGATGTCGGGCCAGTCTAGCGAACGGGTTACATGATTAAAAATAATCGTTCCTCATTTTTTAATACTCAAAAGTGCTAACGCATACGGGATGGACGGTTGCGGCGGACAAACCGGCGTCCGGGCGTCGCGAAATCGCGCCGGAACCGGCGCGATCGCGTCGAACCTCAAGTAACACTTGAAATTCACCAAGTACTGTATAAAAATACAGCTCACTGTCTATCCATACAGTTGAGCCATGACCAAACTCACCGCCCGCCAGCAGCAAGTGTTCGACTTGATCCGTCGCGCGATCGAGCGCTCCGGATTCCCGCCCACCCGCGCCGAGATCGCGGCCGAACTGGGCTTCAGCTCGCCGAATGCGGCCGAGGAGCATCTGCGCGCGCTGGCACGCAAGGGCGTGATCGAGCTGGCCGCCGGCGCATCGCGCGGCATCCGGCTGCTCGGCATCGACGACACCCCGCACCAGTTCACGCTGCCGCACGCCGGCCTGATGCAACTGTCGCTGCCGCTCGTCGGCCGCGTCGCGGCCGGTAGCCCGATCCTTGCGCAGGAGCACATCTCGCAGCATTACGCATGCGATCCCGCGCTGTTCACCAGCAAGCCCGACTACCTGCTGAAGGTGCGCGGCCTGTCGATGCGCGACGCCGGCATTCTCGATGGCGACCTCCTCGCCGTGCAGAAGCGCACGGAAGCGAAGGACGGCCAGATCATCGTCGCGCGTCTCGGCGACGACGTCACGGTCAAGCGCCTGATGCGCCGGCCCGGCGGCCTCGAGCTGATCGCGGAGAACCCGGATTACGAAAACATCTTCGTCAAGGCCGGCAGCGCGGATTTCGCGCTGGAAGGCATCGCCGTCGGGCTGATCCGCTCGGGCGAACTCTGACATTCCATCTCGCCAGGAGAACATCATGGAACGCCTTGCCCGCCTGCTGCCTTTCCGTCAATTCGGTCGCCTGCGTCATCTGCGCGGCCGCACGCCATGCGCACCGCTGTCCGCGGCGGCGCCAGTGCAAGAAGAAGTCGCAGTCGAACGGCAGGCGTCCCTGCTGCCGTCAGCGCTTCCCGCATTCGCGCGGGTATCGCTGAATGCCGGTCTGAATCACGCGGAACCCGCACGCCGCGCGCCGGTGCGCGTCTATCACGGCCGCTCGCGCCTGATCATGGTGGGTACGATCGATGCCGTGTGCCGCATGATCGATCGCTGCATTGCAGAGGAACGATCGGCCACGCCGGGCGGTCTCTGATTGCGGAACGTTCCCGCACCGGAGGCAACGTGACTGAATCGTCGCGCCGCGCACGGCGCCTCAAGCCCCTGCTGATCGTCGTGCTGGTCGTCGCCGTCATTGCGACGCTCGGCTATGCGTACGCGTCGCCGTATGTCGCGCTCGGCCGCCTGAAATCGGCGATCGATGCGCGTGATGCGCAGGCGATCAGCGAATATGTCGACTTTCCGTCGCTGCGCATCAGCCTGAAGCAGCAGGTCACGGAAGAGTTGATGCGTCGGATCGACGCCGTGAAGAAAAATAATCCGTTCGCGGTGATTGGCGCGCTGATCGGCTCTGCGCTGATCGGCCCGCTGGTCGATGCGTACGCGACCCCGGAGGGCGTGGCCGCACTGATGAACGGATTGCCGCCACGCGGCAATCCGGGCGAGCGTCCGCCTGAATGGTCGAACCCGCCGCCAGCAGGCAATGCACCCGGCAACACGCCTGCCGCACCGGCCGCCAATCCGGCGCCGGCAAGTGCCGGCGCACCGGGCGGCAACGCGGCCGCTTCGGCCGCATCGTTGCCGGCACCGGCACCCGCGCCCGCCGCACCGGCCAGCCCGAGCGAAGCAACGCCAGCACCGCACCAGCAGCAAACCAGCGCGGGCTACCGAAATATCGATGAATTCGTCGTGACGTATCAGCGCAGCGCCGACGGCACGCGTTATGCGGCGATCTTTCACCGCTTCGGGCTGTTCTCGTGGAAATTGTCCGGCATCGACCTGCATGCGTAGCAGGCCGCGCTCGACACGCGCCCTGCCGATGCAGTACGACGCCTGACCGACATGCATCGCCGGTCAGGCGGCCATCCGGCCTTTAGATCATTTGCCGCTCGCGATGGTCGCTTCACGCTCGCGTGCGATTTCGGCCTTCTGCTCTTCCGCCGACGAACACGCCACCAGAATGCTGCAGTTCACGCGATCGAGCAGTTGCGTGTTGCCCGACCCCATCCACCATCTCGACAATCCGCTGCGGCACCGGTGCCCGACGACGACGAGATCGACCTTCAGCTCCGATGCGAGATTCGCGATTTCGTCGATCGGATAACCGAACGCGAAATGGCCCTCGGCCTGGACGCCGCGCTCGCGCAGCCAGTTCACGCCTTCCTGCAGAATTTCGCGCGCGGTTTCCTCGAAGCGGCCGCATGCGACATCGGTCAGCAAGCCTGCACTTTGCGCAATGCTCGAACGCATGTCGACGACCGACAGCAAATGCGTTTCGGCCTTCAGGTCCATCGCGAGATTGGCGCCGCAACGCAGCGCCTTGCGCCCCTCGAGCGTGCCGTCGTAACACAGCAAAATCTTGTTGTAGCTAGCCATGGAGCCTCCCTATCGCAACAACGAGCCTACGCATTCATCATGGTGCGCCGCAATTCAGGACGCAAGGGATGGAAAACGCTGATTCGCCCCGCGCGGCGCGTGCGCGATGATGCGGTGCACGATCGGTGCGCACCTGCATCGCACCGTGCAGGCATGCGCTGAAGCGATGCAGCCGATGCACTAGAATGGCCCGTTCCATCTCGAGCGGGCCGCGTCGCGCCGGCATCGTGTGCTTCGACCATGCCCGTGTGACACGCATTCGCGCGATCCGTTCGCCAGCCCGCCACGCACCGGTAGCGGAACGCGCCCGCTTACAACGACAACCCGCCCATGTCCGTCGCACCGATCGATTTCCGCAACGTCGAAAAGCACTATGGCGACAAGCTCGTCGTCGACGGGCTGTCCTTTAACGTGAAGGCCGGCGAATGCTACGGCCTGCTCGGGCCGAATGGCGCCGGCAAGACCACGGCGCTGAAGATGCTGCTCGGCCTCGCGCATCCCGATGCTGGCGCCATTTCGCTGTGCGGCGAACCGGTTCCATCGCGTGCGCGACACGCACGCCGGCGGGTCGGCGTCGTCCCGCAGTTCGACAACCTCGACCCCGACTTCACGGTCCGGGAAAACCTGCTCGTGTTCAGCCGCTATTTCGGGATGTCGGCGCAGGCTGCACGCGCACTCGTGCCGCCGCTGCTCGAATTCGCGAAGCTCGAGAACAAGGCCGATGCGAAAGTCGGCGAGCTGTCGGGCGGCATGAAGCGCCGCCTTACGCTCGCCCGCGCGCTCGTCAACGATCCCGATGTGCTGGTGCTCGACGAGCCGACGACGGGCCTCGACCCTCAGGCCCGGCACCTGATGTGGGAGCGGCTGCGCTCGCTGCTCGCACGCGGCAAGACGATCCTGATCACCACGCATTTCATGGAGGAAGCCGAGCGCCTGTGCGATCGGCTGTGCGTGATCGAGGAAGGCCGCAAGATCGCCGAAGGCGCGCCGCACGCGCTGATCGAATCGGAGATCGGTTGCGACGTGATCGAGATCTACGGGCCCGATCCGGCCGCGCTGCGCGACGAGTTGTCGGCATTCGCGAAGCACACCGAGATCAGCGGCGAGACGCTATTCTGCTATGTGACCGATCCCGAGCCGGTCAGCGCACGACTCAAGGGCCGTACGGGGCTGCGCTATCTGCATCGCCCGGCCAATCTGGAGGATGTGTTCCTGCGGCTCACGGGCCGCGAGATGCAGGATTGATCGACCATGGACGTCCGTCACTATTCCGCCACCACGTCATCGGCCCCGCCGCGCGAATCGCGCTTCGCGATAGCGATGCCGGCGAACGCCAGCAACTGGATCGCCGTCTGGCGGCGCAACTATCTCGTGTGGCGCAAGCTCGCGCTCGCGTCGATGTTCGGCAATCTCGCCGATCCGATGATCTATCTGTTCGGGCTGGGTTTCGGGCTCGGCTTGATGCTCGGCCACGTCGACGGCGTGTCGTACATCGCGTTTCTCGCGGCCGGCACGGTCGGCTCGAGCGTGATGATGTCCGCGAGCTTCGAATCGATGTATTCGGGTTTCTCGCGGATGCACGTGCAACGCACGTGGGAAGCGATCATGCATACGCCGCTCGCACTCGGCGACATCGTGCTCGGCGAGATCGTCTGGGCGGCCAGCAAGGCGATGTTGTCGGGCGGCGCGATCATGCTCGTCGCGGGCGGGCTCGGCTACGCGCAGTTTCCGTCGATGCTCGCGGTGCTGCCCGTGATCGCGCTGGCCGGCCTCGCGTTTGCCAGCATCGCGATGATCGTCACGGCGCTCGCCCCGTCGTACGATTTCTTCATGTTCTATCAGACGCTTGTGCTGACGCCGATGCTGCTGCTGTCGGGCGTGTTCTTCCCGATCGCGCAGTTGCCGCCGCTCGCGCAGCACGCGGCGCAGGCGCTGCCGCTCGCGAACGCGGTCGAGCTGATCCGCCCTGCGATGCTCGGCCGGCCGGCGACCGACATCGCGTTGCACGTCGCGGTGCTCGCCGGCTACGCGGTCGGTGGGTTCCTGCTGTCCGCATGGCTGTTCCGGCGGCGGATGATGCGCTGACGGCCGGCGCACCGGCCGCCGGCTTCATGCGACGACATTACTCGTCGTCGTCGCTCCACGGAATTTCGACGTCGGTCAGGAACGCGACGGTCGCGAGCGGGCCGCCTTCCTGGCGGCCGAGCTTGCCGTCCGCACGATGCCATTCGACGCGAAACTGCGTGCCCGGATCGTCGGCCAGCAGATAGACCGTGCGCAGCTCTTCCTTGTCGGCTTCGTCCACCGGGCCGTCGAACGACACCAGCATCTTCTGCGGCCACAGGCCGTTGACGGGATCGTAAATCCGATCGCCTTGCGGAATGTCGATGCTGGCCTCGACACCGATCGTTGCGGAGGCCTCGATGATCATCGTGCCGAGTGCCTGCAGCACGGCAGTCGCCCGCGCGGAATTGGCCTGGCGGATCGCGAGATCGCCGCGCGTCAGCGCCTTTTCGAGTCGAGGATGGATCTTCGGTTGGGTCATGCGTTTTCCTGTTTGCTTCTTGTAAAAGGCGCCGCACACGTGAAGCGGCGGCGCCGGATGAATACGACGATGGCGCGCGACGGGCGCGCCGTTTGCATGCGTCAGAACCCGAACGCGATCGCGAGCAAGCCGCTCGCGATCCCGAACACGACGACGAGCGCCGCGACGATCGCCAGCATGTAGGGCTTGAACGAACGCGCGAGCATCGCCAGCGACGGCACACTGATCGGCGGCAGCGTCATCAGCAGCGCGGCGGCCGGGCCGACGCCCATGCCGAGCGACAGCATCGCCTGGATGATCGGCACCTCGCCGGCCGTCGGGATCACGAACAGCATGCCCGCAACCGCGAACGCGACGATCCAGCCGAGATGATTGCCGATGTCCGGGCCGATATGCGGGAACAGCCATGCGCGCGCAGCGCCGAGCAGCAGCACGAGCACGATGTATTCGGGCACGAGCCGCACGGCCATGCGTGCGAGCAGTTTCATCCAGCGGACGAACGGATTGCCGGCTGCGGCCTGCTCGGCCGCCAGCGCGGCGAGCTGCGCATCGTCGATGCTGCGGTCTTCGGGACGCGCGATGCGGTTCAGCAGATAGCCGATCCCGAACACCATCGCGATGCCGAGCACGACGCGCAGCGCGCTCCAGTGCCAGCCGAGCACGAAGCCCATGAACACCAGCGCCGCCGGGTTCAGCACCGTATTGCCGAGCCAGAACGCGACCGCGCCGCCCGGCGACGCATGGCGCGCACGCAAGCCCGCCACGACCGGCGCCGCGCAGCACGTGCACATCATCCCGGGCAGCGACAGCAGCCCGCCCGCGGCGACGCTGCCGAATCCCGTGCGGCCGAGCACGCGCGCCACCCAGTGCGCGGGCAACAGCGCCTGCACGGCCGAGCCGAGCAGCAGGCCGAGCACCATCGCCTGCCAGATCGCCTTGCCGTACGCCCACGCATAGTCGAGCGCCGCCTTCAGCGACGGTTCGGGCGCGGCCGCGGACGTGCCCATCAGGATCGACTGGCCGATCGAATGGTGCTCGGCGGCAACGAACGCCTTGTTGTAGTACGGGAACCATTTCACATAGAACAGGCCCGCGACCGCGATCAGCAGGAAGGTCATCCAGCCGAGCGCCGGAGTGGGTTGGGTGCGTGTGGTCGTCATCGTGCGGTGGTCGTCGATTGGTCTTTGTCGGTTTCGGATGTCGCGCCGGCGGCAAGCGCGGCCGATGCGGGCAGTCCGGCTCGCGCGAGTTCGGCCAGCAGCCTGCGCGCCTGATCGCGCACGTCGGCTGCGTTGGGCCGGAACGTGAACGTCAGCGCCCGGTTCGGCTTGTTGTACGTCGCGCGGTAAGTGCGCGCATAGGCGGGATCGTAATGCTTGTCGATCAGTTCGGCGAACAAATCGGCCCGCGCGCCGGCATCGATCAGCCCCTTCCAGCGCGTCACTTCTTCGCGGCTGTGCAGGCCGATCAGCCGATGAAGCTGCGCCTTGAACGCATCGGGTTCGTCGAACAGATGCGCGTAATCGTCGAGCAGGAACGCGATCCGCTCGTCGTGGGCCGCCTCGACCTGCACCCACGGCCCCGCGTGAAACGCGTCGATCAGCGCGATCGGCAACTGCACGAGGCCGATCCTGCGGCTTTCCGACTCGACGAACACCGGCCATTCGGGGTCGAAACGCCCGAGCGTCTCGACGAGCCCCGAATCGAACCCCTTTTGCGCCGGCTGCGGCTTGCCCGGCAGCGCGCCAAGCAGCGAGCCGCGATGGCATGCGAGCGCTTCGAGATCGAGCGTCTGCGCGCCCACGTCGCGCAGCGCGTTCAGCAGGCGCGTCTTGCCGCAGCCCGTATGGCCGACGAGCGCGATGTAGCGAAAGCGCGTCGGCAGCGAATCGAGCGTCGCACACACCGACTGGCGGTACGCCTTGTAGCCGCCGTCGAGCTGGCGCGCCTTCCAGCCGATCAGGTTGAACCAGGTCGTCATCGAGCCCGAGCGCTTGCCGCCGCGCCAGCAATAGATCAGCGGCCGCCAGTTGCGCGGCCGGTCGGCGAACGTCGTATCGAGATGGCGCGCGATGTTGCGCGCGACGATCGCCGCGCCCACGCGCGTCGCCTCGTACGGCGATACCTGGCGGTACATCGTGCCGACGAGCACGCGCTCTTCGTTGCTGAGCACGGGCGCGTTCAGCGCGCCGGGAATATGATCCTCGGCGAACTCGAGCGGCGTGCGCACGTCGATGATCTCGTCGAACTCGCCGGCGCGATCGAGGGTGACAATCAGGTTCTTCAATTTGGCGTCGAACAGGGGCGATACGGCTCGGGGAGCCGCATGGGCACGGAAGGCGGATTGACGATTATCTCACGGGCCGGCGTCCCGGGCGTCGCGCGGCAGTCGGCGGCGGCGAGGCGGCCTGCATCGCGTCGATCAGGTGGTCGCGGAACGCGCGCACCGACGCGGGCAGATCGCGCCCCGCCATCGTCTGCACCTGGATGCTGCGTTCGCGCAATTGCGGGTTCGTCACGGGCACGACGACGAAGCCGTCCGCATCGGAGCGATCGCGCACCGACAACAGCCCGGTGAACATCACCGCGCCCGTGCGCCGCGCGTAGCCGTACATCGCGGCGGTGTTGTTGCTCGTCAGTTCGGGCTCGAGCAGCAGCCCGTCGAGCGCGCACGCGATGTCGATCAACTGACGCACCGTCGTGCCGGCCTCGGGCAGCACGTGCGCGTGCCGCGCAACGTCGGCGAGCGACACCGCGTCGCGCGCCGCGAGCGGATGATCGTGCCGGACCAGCGCAAAGACCGGCGCGCGTTCGGTGTGGTCGACGCGCACGCCCTTCTCCGGCGCGAGGCTGAAGGTCAATGCGATGTCCGCATCGCCGTCGCGCACGCGCCGGGTCGCGTCCGCCGGCGACACGACCCACACGGTGAAATCGACGCCCGGGTGGCGCGCCTTGAAGCTCGCGAGCACGCCGGGCAGGAAATCGATCGCGAACCCCTCCGAGCACGCGATCTTCAGCAGGCTGCCGTGCAGCGCGTCGAGCCCGCCGATGTCCTTCATCACGTGTTCGGCCTCCAGCAGGCTGCGCTGCGCGAACGCCAGCAACCGCTCGCCGGCCTCCGACAGCGCCATCCCGCGCGGCCGCCGCTCGAACAGCGGCGCGCCGAGCTCGCTCTCCAGTTTCGCGATCTGGCGGCTGATCGCCGACACGGCCACGTGCAGCCGCGCGGACGCGTCGCTGATCGAGCCGGTACGCGCCACCTCGACGAAATATCGCAACGCCAGACCATGCAGGAAAGCCGCCATCGTTCTGTCTCCGCGCCGCATCCGGTCGCGCTGCTTTGCCTTTTCGGCAAAGAAAGGTTCGAAATTCGATCATTGTGACAAAAAAACCGGCTTTCTAGAATCGATCGCACTTCACGTTGCGTGCACGGCCCGCGCGTAGCGAACCATCAAAGGAGACACGATTTGAGCCGTACCGCCGCTATCCAGCACGCACTGAACCAGTTCGAATCCGGTGCATTCTTCACGACCCTGAGCCGCCGCGTCGGCCTGCGCACCGAAAGCCAGGAAAGCGGCAGCGGCGCCGCGCTGCGCGCCTACCTGACCGACGAGATCGCGCCCGAGGCCGCCCGCCTCGGCTTCGCGTCGCGGATCGTCGACAACCCCGTCGACGGCGGCGGCCCGTTCCTGCTCGCGTCGCGCCACGAAGACGACGCGCTGCCGACCGTGCTGATCTACGGCCACGGCGACGTCGTGCGCGGCTACGACGCGCAGTGGCGCGCGCCGCTGTCGCCGTGGACGCTGACGGCCGACGGCGACCGCTGGTACGGCCGCGGCAGCGCCGACAACAAGGGCCAGCACTCGATCAACCTGGCCGCGCTGGCGAGCGTGCTCGATGCACGCGGCGGCCGGCTCGGCTTCAACGCGAAGCTGCTGATCGAGATGGGCGAGGAAACCGGGTCGCCGGGCCTCGACGCGCTGTGCCGCCGGGAACGCGACGCGCTCGCGGCCGACGTGCTGATCGCGTCCGACGGCCCGCGCATCGCCGCCGCGCGCCCGACGGTATTTCTCGGCTCGCGCGGCGCGGTCAACTTCAAGCTGAGCCTGCACGCCCGCGACGGCGCACATCACTCCGGCAACTGGGGCGGACTGCTGCGCAATCCGGCGATCGTGCTCGCGCATGCGCTCGCGAGCCTCGTCGACGCGCGCGGCGCGATTCGCGTCGCGGGGCTGCGCCCGCCGCCGATCCCGGCTGCCGTGCGCGACGCGCTTGCCGATCTCTCCGTCGGCGGCGGCCCCGGCGACCCGGCGCTCGACGCCGACTGGGGCGAGCCCGGCCTGTCCGCCGCCGAGCGCGTATTCGGCTGGAACACGTTCGAGATTCTCGCGTTCAAGGCCGGCAACCCGGAGCATCCCGTCAACGCGATTCCGCCCGCCGCGTATGCACACTGCCAGTTGCGCTTCGTCGTCGGCACCGACTGGGAAGCGCTGCATGCGCATCTGCGCGCGCATCTCGATGCGCACGGCTTCGCCGACATCGAGATCGACGTCGAACGCGGCGCACCGGCGACGCGCGTGCCGCCGGACGATCCGTGGGTCCGCTGGGCCGTCGCGTCGCTCGCGCGCACCACCGGCAAGAAGCCCGCGATCCTGCCGAATCTCGGCGGCACGCTGCCGAACGAGGTGTTTGCCGACACGCTCGGGCTGCCGACGCTGTGGGTGCCGCACTCGTACCCGGCGTGCTCGCAGCACGCGCCCGACGAGCATCTGCTCGCGAGCGTCGTCAGCGAGGGGCTGCAGATGATGGCCGGCCTCTTCTGGGATCTCGGCGACGACGCGCCGCCCGTTCGCCGCGCGGCAGCCGCCGCGGCCGGCGCCGCCCTGTAACGCGCTTCGCCCTTTCACGGGACTGCACACACGATGAATACGACCACCCTGACCTCGCAGGACGCCGCGCACCCCAGCGCCGCGAAGATCCGCCGCATCATCTTCGCGGCGTCGATCGGCAACGCGCTCGAATGGTTCGACCTGATCGTCTACGGCTTCTTCGCGGTCACGATCGCCAAGCTGTTCTTCCCCGCCACGAGCGAAGCGACGTCGCTGATGCTGACGCTCGGCACGTTCGGGCTGTCCTACCTGATCCGGCCGATCGGCGGCTTCGTGCTCGGCGCGTACGCGGACCGCGCGGGCCGCAAGGCGTCGCTGCTGCTGTCGATCGCGATGATGATGGCTGGCACGCTGCTGATCGCGCTGATGCCGACCTACGCGTCGATCGGCATTCTCGCGCCGCTCGGGATCATGCTGTCGCGGCTGATGCAGGGCTTTTCAGCGGGCGGCGAATTCGCGAGTTCGACCGCGTTTCTCGTCGAGCATGCGCCGCAGCGGCGCGGTTTCATGTCGAGCTGGCAGTTCGCGAGCCAGGGCCTCGCGACGTTGCTCGCGTCGGGCTTCGGCGCGCTGCTGACGGCCACGCTGACTTCCGCGCAACTCGAAAGCTGGGGCTGGCGCGTGCCGTTCCTGTTCGGGCTCGCGATCGGTCCGGTCGGGCTGTACATTCGCCGCTACGTCGACGAAGGCGTCGAATTCAAGACGCAGGCGCGCTCCGACGCGCCGGTGCGCGAGCTGTTCGCGGCCCAGAAGTTGCGGCTGCTGCTGTCGATCGGCGCGCTCGTGATCTCGACCGCGATCAACTACATGATCCTGTACATGCCGACCTACGCGATCAAGCAGCTCGGGCTGCCGGCCTCGACGGGATTTGCGGCGACGCTCGCGACCGGCTTCGTGCTGACGCTCGTCACGCCGGTCGTCGGCCATCTGTCCGACCGCACCGGGCGGATCCGCATGATGGCGGTCGCCGCCGTGCTGATGCTCGTGACCGTGTGGCCGACGTTCGCATGGCTCACACGCCACGCGTCGTTCGCGACGATGCTCGCCGCACTGGTCTGGATCGGCGCGCTGAAGGCGATGTATTGCGGCGCGCTGCCGGCGCTGATGGCCGAACTGTTCCCGTCGCAGACACGCGCCACCGGGCTCGCGGTCAGCTACAACACCGGTGTCACGCTGTTCGGCGGCTTCGCGCCGTTCGTCATCACCTGGCTGATCAGCGCGACCGGCAACCGGCTGTCGCCGGCGCTCTATCTGATCGGGTGCGCGCTGCTGAGCCTCGCCGCGCTGTTCGTCGCACGCACGCGGCTGAAGATGCGCTGACGCGGGACACGACGGCGCAGCCATGCGCCGCCGACACGGCCCGTCGTGGCATCGCTGCCGCGCGGGCCGCGCGCCGTTTACGGCGCCGGATTCGGCTGCCGTTCGTGCAATGCGTCGATCTCGGCGAGAATCTCGTCGGACAGCGTTACGTCGATGCTGCCGATGTTCTCCTTCAACTGCTCGAGCGACGTCGCGCCGACCAGATTGCTGCGCACGAACGGGCGGCTGTTGACGAACGCGAGCGCCAGTTGCGCGGGCGACAGCCCGTGACGCCGCGCGAGCGCGACGTAACGCGACGTCGCCTCGATGGCCTGCGGCTTGCTGTAGCGCTGGAAGCGCTCGAACAGCGTGATGCGCGCGCCGGCCGGACGCGCGCCGTTCTCGTACTTGCCGGACAGCCAGCCGAACGCGAGCGGCGAATACGCGAGCAGGCCGACGCCGTCGCGATGCGTGAATTCCGACAGCCCGTTTTCGAACGTGCGGTTCAGCAGGCTGTACGGATTCTGGATGCTCGCGATGCGCGGCAGCCCGAGCCGCTCGGCCGCGTGCAGGAACTGCGCGACACCCCACGGCGTTTCGTTCGACACGCCGATCGCGCGCACCTTGCCGGCCTTCACGAATTCCGCGAGCACGCCGAGCGTTTCCTCGATCGGCACCGTGTACGCGTCGTCGACCCACGGATACGCGGGACGGCCGAACGTGGTCGTGCTGCGATCGGGCCAATGCAGTTGGTAGAGATCGACGTAGTCGGTCTGCAGGCGCTTGAGGCTGCCGTCGAGCGCTTCGGTCAGGTTCTTGCGGTCGAACTGGTTGCCCTCGCCGCGGATATGGCGCGGATTGTGCGGCTGCCGCGCCGGCCCCGCGATCTTCGTCGCGAGCACGATGCGGTCGCGCTGCGCGCGATGCTGCGCGATCCAGGTGCCGATGTATTGCTCGGTGCGGCCCTGCGTGTCGGGCTTCGGCGGCACCGGATACATCTCCGCGGCGTCGATCAGCGTCACGCCCTGCCCGAGCGCATAGTCGATCTGTTCGTGCGCGTCGCGCTCCGAATTCTGCTCGCCCCACGTCATCGTGCCGAGACCGATCAGGCTGACCTCGATGCCCGAATCGCCGAGTGTGCGGTATTCCATGCTGTTCCTGTCGCGTCGGTGGAAAGCAGGAACGCTATCACATCGAAGCGGTTGCTTCAGGCTGGCGCCGCGCACGCTTACAAGCGGCTTTTGGGCTGCCCGGCGCGCTCACGCGCCCGCTGCCCGGACGACGCTGCTGCCGCCCTCCGTCACTGCGGCCGCTGGATGAAGCAGGTCGCCGACGCATGCGCGACGATCTTGTCGTCCGGCGTCTTCAGCGTGCCCTCCGCGACGCCCAGCGAACGCGACAGGTGAATCACGCGCCCTTCCGCGATCAGGTCGACGTCGCGCGGCACGGGCCGCAGCATCTTCACGTGCAGATCGACGGTGCCGTAACCGACGCCCGCGTCGAGCATCGAATGCACCGCGCACCCGGTGACGGAATCGAGCACCGTCGCGGCGAACCCGCCGTGCACGCCGCCCAGCGGATTCAGGTGGCGGCCGTCCGCCCGCGCCGAAAACTTCACGTAACCGAGCTCGACATCGAGCGGACGCATCGGGATCGTCTCCGAAATCGACGCAAGTGGCACGTCGCCCGACACGGCGGCACGCAGCAGATCGAGGCCAGACAGGGAAAGCGGATTCATCGGGTTGTCTCCGGGTTGAAAGCGCGTCGCCGCGCGAGTAAGTTCTAAATTGGAACCCATTATTGTCAACGATGCCGGCCGTTGTCAACGCGGCTGCGCCCGTTGCAACCGAAGGCGGGTTCTATAATCGAACCCGCTATTTCGCTGACCCGCCGCAAGACCGCCGCAAGAGGCAAGAGACTCGACGATGAAATGGGATGACATCGGCACGCTGAACTGTTCGGTCGCGCGCACGCTCGCCGTGCTCGGCGACCGCTGGACCATGCTGATCCTGCGCAACGCCTTCCTCGGCTGCCGCCGCTTCGATGCATTCCAGGCCCAGCTCGGCCTGACGCGCCACGTGCTGGCCGAACGGCTCGCGCGGCTCGTCGACGAAGGCGTGCTCGCCAAGCGCGCATATCAGGAACGCCCGCCGCGCTTCGAATACCGGCTGACGGAAAAAGGCCGCGACCTCTACCCGGCGCTGCTCGCGCTGATGGCGTGGGGCGATCGCTGGAAGGACGACGGCCAGGGGCCGCCGCTGCAATTGCGCCACCGGGCCTGCGGCCAGCTGATGCACGCGGTGACCGTATGCTCGGCCTGTGGCGAGCCGCTCGACGCGCGCGACGTGCAGCCCGAGCCAGGGCCCGGATGGATCGCGCCCGATGAGGCTGGCGCGTCTGTAACCACGGATTGACGATGCGCTACGCGCGGATGTCCGTCAGACGCGCCCGTTGCACGCACGCTTCGGCGACAGGCCGCATGGGGGCCGGGGCAGTCCGACCGGAAGCACGCATTGCTCGCACACGCGGGTCCTGCAACGGCGAATGCAATCGCATGCCATCGCCGGCGCTGTCCGGTGTCCGTTGACCGCCCCGCGCGCATACACGAGTTGCACAACGCAACTTTGCGTCACCCTCATCGCCGCTGCCGATCATCGTGCGGCCCCTCGCTTCGCATCCGCACGTGACCGGGCCGCCACGCGTGCGTTACACTCACGGCCCGCTGTCTCGAAATTATTCGCTGTCCAAGATGTTGTCGCGCAATCGCCTCGCTGCCGCCTGTCTCGCCGCTTCCCTGCTCGCCACCCCCTTCGCCGCCTTCGGCAAGACGCAAAGCGAATCGCTGCTCCAGCAAGCAATCGATCTCGTGTCGCGATGGTTGCCGGCCCCCACTCACGAAGCACCCGCGACGCAGGTCGTCGAATCGGCGTTCTCGCCCGACGGCGGCGCCGAAGCGCTCGTGCTGAAAGCGATCGGGGCGGCGCGCAGCTCGATCCGGGTCGCCGCCTACTCGTTCACGTCGCCGCCCGTCGCGCGCGCGCTGCTTGCCGCCAAGCGCCGCGGCGTGAATGTCGCGGTGGTCGTCGACGACAAGGGCAATCGCGCGAAGAGCAGCAAGCAGGCACTGAACCTGCTCGTCAACGCGGGCATTCCGACGCGCACGATCGACGCCTATGCGATCCATCACGACAAGTACCTCGTGATCGACGCGGAGCACGTCGAAACGGGTTCGTTCAACTACAGTGCGTCGGCCGCCAGCCGCAATTCCGAGAACGTCGTCGTGGTCTGGAACAATCCGCAACTCGCGTCGCGCTACCTCACGCACTGGCAAAGCCGCTTCGACCAGGGCACGCCGTACCGCTCCAGCTACTGACGCGCGACACGCGCTTTCGCCCGACGCTCGACCGCTCGCATTTTTGCCGCCGCGTGACAGATGATCGGCGAGCATGGCGCGATGCTCAATTCAGCCAAATGGCCAGCATGCCGGCTCGCGAAGCGCCCATCACGGGCGACGCCGCCACGTTCAATGGATTTCGGGCACCCGCCCGATCACTGCGCCGGCATGCGCGCCCGACACGCAGCGGTTCGCGTGCCCGTCCGCATCGCTTGCCGGATTCGCCGACAAGCCGCGATCGCCCATCGGCAGCACGCTGCGCACGCAATCGGTGCTGAACATCAGCGTGTTCTGCATCAGTGGGTAAAGGAGATACAGCGCAAACGCGAGATAGCCCGCGTACAGAATTCGAACCATGGTGCGATGGGATGCGATGAACGATTGGACTTGTCCTGTTTACGGCATCGCGACGCGCACCTTGAGGTATCGCCCGTGCGACGCCGCATCGGAACGAAACACGAGCCGATGACACCCGCTTCTCACAGCATCTTCGCCGACCCTCACGGAGCCGATCACCGCAGCCGCGAGACGTGCAGCGTGGCGATGCATCGAGGAATGCGGGATACGTGTTCGGAAACGTTGGCGGACGCGCTGCGCGACAGCGACGTCGTCGCGCGGCGCGGCGGCGACGAGTTCGTCGTGCTGTTGAGCGCCACCGATCCGCCGACGTCGCCGAGCCCGTCGAACGGGCGACGCAGACGCTCGCGCAGCGCAATGCAGCCGACGCACGCGGCTACGCGATCCGTTTCAGCGTCGCGCACGTTGCGTACGATCCCGCACGCCATCGCACCGTCGCCGACCTGCTCGCATCGGCCGATCGCCGGATGGACGAACACAAGCAGCGCGGCAAGACGACCGGCGCATGACCGCGGATGAGCCGCGCCGGCGCGGCAGCGCGCAACCCACGCCGCCGCGCCGCCGCTCGGCCGCGGTCGTGCAGGGACGTCGGTTCAGCTTCCGCAAGGCGGCGCACTAGCCATTGCGTCCGCGATCTGCTCGGGCGTCAGGTCGCGCTGATGCGTCGCCAGCGACCAGCGATGCCCGAACGGATCCTCGACCTGCCCGTAACGATCGCCCCAGAACATGTCGGCGGCGGGAATCGTGATCGTCGCGCCGGCCTCGACCGCCTTCGCGATCGCGGCATCCGTGTCCGGCACGTACAGATGCAGACAGACGGGCGTGCCTTTCAGCGCCTTCGGGCCGAGCGCACCGTGCTCGGGCATTTCATCCACCAGCATCAGCGTCGAATCGCCGATCGCAAGGCACGCATGCGCGAGCCGGCCGTCGGGCATCGCGAGGCGAAACTGTTCGGTCGCATCGAATGCGCGCTTGTAGAAGTCGATGGCTGCGGTCGCGCCCGCACAGATCAGATGCGGGGTCAGCGTGCGCATCCCTTCCGGGATCGGCTTGACGGACGTGGACATGGTGTCGCTCCTTCAGTCGGTTGTCGTATCGAAAATCGGGACGGACGCGCGATGCGCACGCCTCCGATGCTACGACGGACGACTCCCGCGGAAATCGACACGACATGCGGGATTTTTTGTTTGGCCGAGCCACCGGGTACACAGGACGCCCGGGGCCTCGTCAGCGGGTTCGGGCGGCCTGCTCGTCGGTTGGCCGAATTGACGGCGGCAGGCCTGCAACAACTCGGCCACCGCGTCGAGCGGAGGATCGACGAACCCGGCGATCAGCAACATCACGCCATCCGGCACCTTCGTGCGCGACGAATGTACGGAAAACGGGTAGCCGATGTAATGATGACCGGCGACGCGGACGATCCGGAATTCCGTGACGTCACACCAACGCGTGACAGGTTTTTCGCGGGCGGAACCGATCAGCCGGAAGCCCGTCTCGTCGACCTGCAGCGCCATCTGGCGCCGCGACGAGATGAACAACGCGGCGCTGGACAGCCCCAGCAGCGCGGCCAGCACCCCCACGGGCCAGAGCGTCGGGGCGGCCGCATAACCGCACCGGCTCGCCGAAGCCAGCCCCGCGCACACGATCTTTCAGCCTTCGGCCGCCGACTGCCAGCGCGACCGGCAACGGGCCGGTGACCGTTTCCGCGACGGGATCGACATGCCAGCCGGAATCCGTCGTTTCGCGTCTGTTCATTGCACGCTGGCCCGTGTCGACGGCCGCCGGGCCATCGACGCGGGCGACATGCCGGCTTTCCGATCCCGCTCGCGCGAATTACGCGCCATTGCGCCGACGTCGGTCAATTACATACCTTGACCGTGCCGTTCGTCGTGCATTGACCGATGGCCCAGTGGCTCTGCCCCGCCAGATGAGGCGCGAGGCCCATGCCGCGGATCGGCGCGGCCGGCGGTGAAGACGCGGGGACGGTCGCCGACGCGGTCTCGGGCGACGGTTGCACGGGCGACGGCCCGGACGCGGTCTGACAGGCGGCAAGCGCCGAACAAAGCGCGAATGCCAGCGAAGCGATGGCGGATCTGGGCATGATCATGGGCGCGTTCGCGCGATTCGTTTTGGGGGACCGGCTCGCAGTCAGATTTGCGGCAGATCGCGCAACGTGCGCGACTCGCTGGTTGCATCGATGTCGAGCTCGATGCCTTCGGACGCATCGCGATACAGCACGCGCTTCAGCCTGGGTCCGATCGCAGTGGTGTCCGATGCCGAGAAGATCGCGCGGACATCGTTGCCGGACGCGAGTGCGCGCGCCACGTCCGCCACCGGGGCCTCGCTGGGCGCCGCCGCCCACGAGCGATCGACCGGGTTCACGGCCGCCCAGCGCACGTGCGTCACGCGCGCGCTGAGCGGATCGATTCGGACACCATTCACCGCAAACGTCGACATCGGCATCTCCTTTGAGTTTTTGCAGCCCGCCGCATGCACGCTGCGGGCTGCGAACGGCCCGGACCTTGCCCGCGCGGCGCGCACGGCCCGCGATCACGTGCGCGGCTCCGGCCAACGCGATTTTCGATGATACATTGGGACGCTTTGCAACCGTCAACAGACGATCGTGTACGGGAGAAACACATGAGCGACGCCTGGGGAACCTTCCCTGCCAGAATGGGCGACCATCAGGCTTTCATCAGCTTCAACCACGGCTTTGCGGAAATCGCGGATGGCGATCCGCGCACGTCGGTGCTCAGCGTGCGCGTTCCCTTCGCGCATCCATCGCCCGACGGTCTGCCGACCGGCGACGAATTCGCCGATCTCGCCAAGATCGAGGATCTGCTCGACGCCGCGATCACCGCGAAAGACGGCGTGCAAGTCGGCCGCATCACCGTCGACGGCAACCGGGATTTTCTTTTCTACGTGCCCTTCGACGAAGAGGCGGCCGCCGAGATCGTCGACTCGCTGGCCGAGCGGACGACCTATGCGCTTCAGTACGCCCATCAGGACGACCCGGACAAGACGACATACTGGCAGACGCTCTACCCGACCGAGGACGATTGGCAGATCATGCGCGACATGCGCACGCTGGAGGCGCTGCGGCAGCAAGGCGACGTCCCCGACGTGAGCCGACGCGTGATGCACTGGGCGTACTTCCCCGACCCGAGCGACGCACACCAGTTCGCGGACTGGGCCGAAGCGAAAGGCTATCCGGTCGAATCGGTCGCGCCGACCGAAGACGGCAAGTCGGCGGTGCGGTTTTCGCACGAAGGTACGATGGCCCTCGCCGATATCACGCGCCATACGATCGTGCTCAATCGCGAAGTACGCGCACTCGGCGGCAATTACGATGGATGGGAAACCAGCGTCGAACAGGCCGGCTGAGCGGCGCGCGATGCCCGCGGCGCGTGATGCGACGTCACGCATGCGACGCAAAAAACATCCCGGCAGCGTTGTTGCGCGCTGCCGGGATCAAGGCATCGCCGGCAAAAACCGGCGATGGGCCTGAGGGTTCGCTCAGGCACGAGGAAAGCAATTCGAACGGATCGGGCGAACGGATGTGGGAGTGCGAACGCGTGCCGTCGCGCAGTCCGCCGAACGCCTGTCCGGTTCCGCCGACGCAATTTTCCGGCGTCGGGGGGCAAAAAGCCCCCGCTCCTGCGCGAGCGAGCGGGGAAATGGTTGACCGGGCCGGGGAAGAACGGTCAACCGGTCAAATTGTGATCTCGAGTCGCGCGGCGGTCTGTGCGGCAACTCACCCTTTAGTGACAACGTGACGGCAACCGGCATGCTCGCGTGCCGGCGAATACCGTCACGATTCAAGCACGACGCATTGCTTGCCGGCCTCGTTGACGAAAAGCCGGGAGACGGCGTTCGTCTTTTCATCCCGGCGTTTTATTTTTTAATCAAGCCGCTTTTTCAGGCCCAAAGGCGCAGCTTCCGGTAAATCACAAGTATTGTCAAAGCAGGATTATTCTATTTTTTCGCGCGATGCGATTCCCGCCTCGTCATTTCCGCACGGAATTTCTTGCGCGCAATGATCTGCGTCATGAAAATACAAGTTCGTCGCTACAACGAGCCACTGGAAAACCAGTCGGCAGCCATATCGATCCAGTCGAGATTGCTGACGATTTCAATAGCAGCGCCGCCGACGATTTCGGCTGTCGACGAATCTGCCGCCACCGCGCCGGTTGCCCCCGCGCTCACCTTCGCTATCTCGGTCGATGCGACGGGCCTCGGATCGGCAAGCCGCTCCAGCCAGTCGACGATATTGGCGCGCGCGTCCGCCTCGTCGGCGAAATCGTTTCGCTCCAGAAAACGATCGAATACGATCCACGCGAGCGTCTTGCTTCGCACCTCGGACTCGAGCTGCCTGTCGACGACGACGGTACGGCCGGACTCGGCGATTTCGAGCGTCGCCGTGAAGCAGTAATCCAGATATTCGATCTCGAGTTTCGACGACATGGCTTCTCCGCTCAATGCGCCCTCTCATTTTTCACGATGGCCGGCGTGCTTCGCGACACCGTGTGAATCTTTGAATTTCGCGCAGGGTTTCATTCTCGCTGGCAGTATCGCGATATTCTCGCAACCTGTCGATCTGGACCGTCAACACATGATCGTTCCCATTCTTTTTGTCGGTTGAGCCGTAAGTCGCTCCATTTCCCGTTTTTGGTATCGAACCGCTGCACAGCCGTCCGCGCTGCTAAACTCGAATCACGAGGGCCGCTTGCGCCACCAGGGGAAATCAATGACGCTCGCTCACGCACGACGAGGCGACGTAGATGTCTGGATCGTCCAGCTTCCCGGGCACGCTCCCTATGCCTACACGCACCTCAAGCGGGTATTTTCGTCCGACGACTCTCGACATCGGGTCGTGACGGTCGACTTGAAGAAACTGCTGACCTGCGCCGACCGCGACACCACCGACTATGTGCTGCCGTCGGTTCAGTATTGGGCACCCGGCAAGGCCGCGGGCATTCGCGAATTCCTCGATCCGGACCGGGACCGGATTCCAGACATGCCGTTCATCACGTTTCGCGAGACGAGAACGCGAACGCTGCTCGGCATTCCCGGCCTGTCGAAACTCGGCGTCGCGTCGTTCCGTAACGGCCAGCATCGCGCACGCTATCTCGCCTATGCCGGCGCGACGATCTTGCCTGTCGAAATCCACGAGACCGAAGCCGATTTGCTGGTCCGGTATTGCGGCGAATGATGGCGAAGTCCGTTCGGATTTCACCGGCCGCGATGCCGTAGCAGGCCGGCCGCGGCTGCACGCGCGTGCGCGGCACGCCGACGCCGGCAAAGCGTTCAAGCCTGGATCGCGTAAATCCGGTCGGTGACTTCCGTCCGGCCGATGCGGCTCGTTTCGACACCGGCCAATTGCCAGCCGTTGTGTTCGTAGAACCCAATCGCACGCACGTTGCCCTCCAGCACCTGCAGATGGACCTTGTCCACGCCGATCGACCGGGCCCATGCGCGAACCGCTTCGATCATGCGCTTACCCGTGCCGCTGCCGTGATGCGACGGATGAACGTGCAGGCAGTCAAGCAACACACCCAGCGCCGGATCGACGGGGCGCTCGGCGCTGACGAAGCCGACCGGCTCGCCATTCGACTCGGCGATCAGCACGAAGCCCCAGTCGCGCTCGTTGCGATCGAAATACTTGCGCCACCGGATCGCATGCTCGGTCGGCGCCTCGTCGGACAGATAGGTGGCCGGAAGAATATGGCTATAAGCGGTTTGCCAGCTCAGCGTGTGCAGGCGAGCAATGTCGTTCGCGTCGTGCACCGTCGCGGCGCGCAGTGTGGTCCGGGTGTCCGGCATCGGTAGCAACTCCTTATGCTCGTTCTCTTGATCGGCATGTGTCTTCGCAAAATATACCGTGCTTGCGGGATGCACTTCGCACGGGCTCGTCGTCGGAAGGTCGGCACGCGGGCAAAAAAATCCCGACACCGCCTGCGGTCGTCGGGATCGAACGGCCCTGCAAAGCATGAGGGCACGAGGAAGGTCACACATTACATGAATGTAAGACTGTCGCGCTTTGTCGGTTTGCGCCAAGCCCCTGTTCGATTCCGCCAATCGGCCTGTTGCGCGCGGTCGTAAACGAAAAAAGCCTGCTCGCGTTTTGCGCGAGCAGGCAAGAAAACGGATCAGCATTCGAGGCACGAGGGCTGTCCAGGCAAGATAACGGCACGGCGCGCGGGAACCTTAGGCGGAAAGGAAGCATCGCGGACAAATTGATGCGACCGTTGCCTGCGCAACGACACGGACGCGCGATACGAAGCACGCTCGGGGGCTCGTCGCCATGCTCGTCTCCACATCGGAGGTGCCGGACAAGTGGTGCTATCTATCGGTCGATATCACGCACGATCGATCGCACGCCCGATTTCGATTCCTGCCCGCCTCGCTTCGTCCGACGGTCTGATATTCGGCATCGAAGTCATATCGCCAAGGCCACTCGATTCCGTCTGTGCGAACCCGAACGTTCGCCATCCACGTGCCGCCGGGTGCCGGCCGCACGAACGCGACGATGATTTCGTAACCGTCGAATTCATCGCTATGGCATTCGATTGTCTTGCGTATAGGGTGTCCGTTTCCATGCGCTTGATGCTGCTGTCCCGCAGTGCGCTTTAGCGCTATCGGTCTTTTGAAGCGCGAGGCCGAGATGGCATCGCGGTTGATTCATTGAATACGGCGCGCCACTTCGTTAAAGACGCCGTGACCAAAACACGTCGTGATCGTGTCCGAACGCCGGAAAGCAAAAAGCCCGGTTCAATGAACCGGGCTTTTTGCTTGAATTCGTTGGGGTGGCTGATGGGACTCGAACCCACGACGACAGGAATCACAATCCTCTCATCAACACATTCCGTGATGTTGACCTAGATTCCAACATCAACCCAAGCCGTTGTCATCATTGAGTTTTTTGGCAATCCGGTTACAGAATCCTGTTGACCTCCGTTGATTGATGTGCCAATAATGCGGTTACACGGCAGTTACATGGCTCTCATGTAACCCGAAACCCGACGGGTGAAGCAGTGGCAAAGGTCAATTTCACGGCAGGTCGCGTCAACGGGCATAGCTGCCCGGCCGGCAAGTCTCAGGCGTTTCTCTGGGACAGCGGTGCGTCAGGCCTCGGCCTCCGTGCTACGGCTGCTGGCTCACTTGCGTACATCTTTCAGGGCAAGCTAAACGGCGCGACGGTACGCGTCACAATCGGCTCACCGAAGGATTGGGGGATTGATGCTGCCCGAGACGAGGCGCGCCGCCTGCAACGCCTAATTGACGCCGGGAAAGATCCGCGCGAAGAAGCCGCCGAACAGCACAAAGCACGCGAAGCACGCAAAGCCGAGGCGCGCCGCCAAGACGTGACGCTTGCAGATGCCTGGAAGGCGTACATTGAGGCACGCCGTTCTAAGTGGAGCGACCTGCATTACCGTGACCATGTAGCACTCGCCAGTGTCGGCGGCCAGCCGAAAAAGCGCGGCAAGGGGCTAACGGAGCCCGGGCCCCTTGCCGCGCTAATGCCGCTGAGGCTTTCGGACCTGAACGCCGAGCGCGTCGGTGACTGGCTGGCCGAAGAAGCCGCCCACCGTCCGGCCCGTGTCCGGCTTGCCTTCAACCTGCTGCGCATATTCGCGACGTGGTGCGAGTCGCGAGCTGAATATCAAGGCCTCATCGACCCGCAAGCCGTCGCGACCCGCCTTTCCAAAGACGCCCTGCCAAAGCAGGCTGCCAAGATCGATTCCATCCAGCGCGAGCAGCTCGCCGCATGGTTTGATGCCGTGCGCCAACTCGGCAACCCTGTGATGGAGGCGTATTTGATTGGCTTGTTGCTAACCGGCGCCCGCCGCGAGGAATTGGCCGAATTGCGCTGGGACGACGTGGACTTTCGGTGGCGCAGCCTGCGCTTAAAGGACAAGGTAGAAACCGAAACAGGCCGAGTTATTCCCCTCACGCCCTACCTTGCCGGTGTCTTGGCTGAACTGAAGCGCATCAATGACGCGCCGCCGAATGTCCGCCAGATGCGCAGCCTTGAGGCCAAAGGCGAAACCTGGCAGCCGTCAGAGTGGGTATTTTCCAGCAAGACATCAGGGGATGGCCGGCTGGCCGCGCCGAACAACGCTTTGCATCGCGTCTGCGGGATTGCCGGCATCGCGCCCGTGACATTGCACGGCCTGCGCCGTTCGTTCTCAAGTCTTGCCGAATGGACTGAAGTCCCGTCAGGCATCAAGGCCCAAATCATGGGACACAAGCCGTCTGCCATTGCTGAACGCCATTACAACGTGCGCCCGCTCGACCTTCTGCGCAAGTGGCACGACAAACTGGAGGCGTGGATCCTCGATGAAGCCGGCGTCGAATTCACGCCGGAACCGGAGAGGCCGGGACTAAAGGCAATTACCGCAGCCTGACGGCATCAGGTAAAGCGGCGGCGCGGGTGCTGGAACACTTCGCGCCGCCTGACCACAACACGGCCTTATTGGAGGTCCGTACCATGGCTATTGTTGATTCTACCGAACGCGTCATCGTAGACGGATTTGAGCCCGTTTCCGTCGATGACATCGAAGGCACCGCAAGCATCACATACGAGCAGGCTGAGGCGATGAGTGCAATCTTCCGCAGCATTTCTCGGCTTACCGACGACCGCGAAATCAAGGCGCTATGTGAGCATGGTGCTTTGCAAGCAGACCTACAGGCGAACGACATTGATGTGATTCGCGAAAGGGCCGTAAAGGCCGGTCTCGACGCGCGTGGGGTTCGTCATGGCTAACAGCAATTCCACATCCGTGACAAAACAGACCCACGGGAACGTCATGCTGTTTCCTGGTCGCATATCGGGAACTGACGTTGAGCGAAAGGCGACTTTGCGGACGACAGTGGCGCCTGTCGTCAAACTTCGTGACTTTGAGGACGCTGTAGCGACCCTTGCTCGAGTTGCACCTTGGATAAATGCGGATTCATCCATCATCAGTGCATGGCACTCGTCACCCTTCTTTCAGCGCCTTGCTGATACGGTCGAATCAGCCACCGGGAAATCGCTTATATCCACGGTAAATTGGAAGGTTAGCCAAGACGGGGGGGAGATAAGAGGGAGAGTCGCGACACCGTTTGGGAACGTGCTTTTACATGCATGGACGCGTGTCAGGGGAACGAACGCAGCAGAACTGAAGGGGCATCGAGATGCGCTGATATGGTCCGGCGTGGCCCACTCCTACTGGTTGCATACGGAGTCTCGCCAAGGGCGACGTAGTGACTTCCCTGCGAACATATTCGGCGCGGAAAGAATTGTGAACGTAAAGAAAAATGGCGCCCGGTACTCGATTCAAGTTGATTTCACGGATGAAGAATCAGAGGTCGCGAACTATCACCGCGAGTCCGTACAGAAGACCCGTGTAGATGCGATTGAGAAGTCGAAGAGGCTGCCATCCTCTCGGAGCGACTATTTGCACCGTCTCCAGTTCCAGGCTCAACTGTACGCTCGTGTAGTGGAGCGGATGGCGAGCGACGGCGAAGGAGGATATTCGCTCAGTGACGCAAGTCTTGCCGCGTTGCGTGCTCAATTGGCTGCCTTGCAGCTGACCATTAGCTCCGCCGTGGCGTCGTACAGCGGAGCTAATCGTGAGCGCGATATTACGCGTATCGCCAACGAGTTTTCACCGACTACCTAAGAACGACAGACTCCGCAGTCCCCTTCGACTGCGCTTTTTAGGAGCGACTCATGCGAACTGAGCGCTATGAAACCCGCGACCGCGCTTACGGCGCATGGCATCGCGCATCTTCGATTCGCCGATATTTGCAGGCGACTCAAGCCGAATCGCTAACGATGGTTGACCTCGATTCGGTGCTGTTCACGGAATACGACAACGGTGCCAAGGTTCCTTTGGCTCTCGTTGAAGTGGCCCGCGACATCGGCCAGGAGAAGCCAGCCGGAGTAATACAGCATCTGGCACAGCTTGCCGATGTGCCTGCCTATGTCGCGCTATACACACCATCAGATGCGGCGAATCCTGCGAACCCCAACTGGTCGGACATTATGGCTTTCCGCGTGAAGCGCCTATGGCCCCGACCTGAGCCAGGATGGCGCGTACTCTCACCCGCTCAATGGGCGCGAGCACTAGTTCAGATTCGCGGTTGGCAGATGCGGCGCTTCGAAGTTCGCGATGCGGCAAACGACGACCGCTACTAAGCGGCCTCGGATGTAGCATGATGGTTTGCCTCTGCCTAGCTCGACGGGGCGAAGAGCCGGACACCTTCACCGGCCTGGCAGGGGCTCCCGATTGAAGGCCTGCGCATGAAGGACGCGAATGGACCATCACGACCGGGCACGGCTCATACAGCACAAGCAGCGGGCAACGCTCCATGAAGCCGCATATCTCGTAACCACAAGCCTCGGTGGCACGTGGGACGATGCCGTTTCACTTCTTGTCGACTGGGTGCAAGCGAACCGCCTGCCGGCAGACGTGGCAACGCGCGTTGGCTCGTGGTCGGGAAAGGAAATCGCGCCCATTGACCCATCGAAAACAACTGTTGCGGTAGCTGACTTGAAAGCGTTACTGGAAACGCTGACAGCGCCCAAGAGCAACGTAATCGATGATATTAGTGTGCAAGACGTTGCCGATATGGCGGAAATTGGCAATAACGGAAAGTGCATAGATTGGGGTTACTGGTCGGGAAAAATGCCACGCTGGGCTGCCGCGCACGCCGTGCGACTGATGGCCGGCCTCGACCCTGAATCGTTCCCCGACCTTTCGCTAAAAAGGAATGACAGCGCAGGCGCCGCGAAGGAGCACGCGCGGCGACTGGAGAGGTTGGCAACCGCGCATCATATGACCGAGGCAACGCCTGATGCATGGCTGCAATGGGCTGATGGGCTGAGCGAGTCGGTGCACATCGGCATGCGTCTCGCTGTTGAACGTCAGCATGGAATCGGCGGCACGCCTGCCGATGGATATGAACTGCGCTACCAGGCGATTGGCGATGATGCCCGATTCGCCCTATTCAACGTGGCCGAACTCGCCGCGTGGGCCTCTGCTAACAAGATAGCGATTCCGTTCCTGAAACTACTCGTAACCGACGAACATCCCGACATTCCTCCTGAGCGCCGATTCCAGCCGTGCGGCATGCTGCCACTATTGATAGCGACCGCGTACGTTCCTGTCGATATGGATCCTCATGAGGCGAAGGCAGAGTTATTGGCGTCAGGTGATTTCGCGGACGATGGCGACCCGGTGGGACGATTACGGGGCCGTATTGCGGCGAGCTATGAGCGGCACCTACTAAATGCTGTCTATGACGGTAAGCTGACAATATATGGGCGAACGGACTACGCGCCGATTGATTTGACCGCGGCACGGCTTAGATGGAAAGAGAAATCGACGCCTCGAACACCCCAGGAAGCCCCCGAAGAACCGAAGGCCACATCTCCGGGCGATCCACCTACCTCCGTGTCCGAAGTGCCAACACATCACGCACCGACTGCTCAATCCCCTGCTCCATTAGCAACGCCAGTGATTGCGTCTGCGTTCGACGGCATCTACTCGTGGAGCGCCGACCAATGGTCGAAAGCGTTGGGCGACGGGCGCACGCTCTGGCTAAATAAGGCTCGCAAAGCGAAGGGGCGACCGGGCGTTGGCCCTGCAACCTGGAGCCCAATAACGATTGCCTTGGGGCTCCGCGATAAGGGCGTGGGGTGGGTCGCGCTCGATACCGTTTTTAAGAAGGCCGCTCTGCGGGAGTGGCGCGAGCAGTGGGAGCGAGAAACAGAGATATTGCGGGACTGAAATACGGTTCAAATACGGGACTGCGCCCCGTAAAACCAAATGGGGACAAGAACTCAAATACGGCGGTATCTGTCGACATAGCCCCGCAATTCAGGGTGCCTCCAAGCGATTCGCATTGAGTCGCGTGACCTTGGAGCCCCTACATGTCCATGCAGCAATCTGCGGCCCTCCCCACGCGCCGCCACATCACGACCGAGGAGTTGGCCGCGCTCCTCTCGATTCGTCCGCAATCAATCAGGAAGAGGCTTTGCAATACCGGCGGATATTTCAATCTGCGCCCGGTCAAGTTGCCGAACGGCCGCCTGATGTGGCCTGCGGATGCCCTTGAGCAACTGTCGGGGCAGGCGTGAAATGAATAAAAAACGCCCGACCGACAAAAGCCAATCGAGCGCGAATGCACACGTCGATTTTATCGGAACACGTAGCCCTCGTCATGTGCGCGCACTTCGCGCATTGCTGGCATCGCCGGCCGGACTGGCGCGTGAGCAACTGGACCGTGTAGCGGGATGCTCGAATGGTCCGGCATTGGTGTCCGACCTGCGCGGTAAGGGGCTTGAAGTGCCCTGCTTCATGCGCGCGGTGCACGACCGCGACGGCAAGGAAGTTGAAGCCGGCGTGTATGTTCTGACCGAGAGCGACCGTAGCAAGGTCGGCCGCTGGCTCGCCGCACACGACAAGGTGGCCACATGATGAATGGTCACGACGCCGCGCGCGCACGTGATGCCCTGTATTCGCTCGATGCCGGCTGTCCCCGCAGTGAATGGGTAAGCGCAGGCATGGCCGCGAAAGCCGCCGGGCTGTCCGAAGCGGATTTCATCGAGTGGTCGTCCACCGGCGCCAATTTCGGCGGCGAGCGTGACGCTAGGTCCGCATGGAAGAGCTTCAATCCCAACGGCGGCATTGGGCCGGGGACCCTGTTCAAGATGGCAATGGATGCCGGTTGGCGCGATCCACGCACGCGCAGCAGCATGCCGGCGGCGCGGGTGCAGGTAGCGAAATCGCCGAAGTCCGATGCATCTCCGAAGCCTCGCACCGACCTGGCTGCGGCGTTCGAAGACTATCCGCCCGCAACTGCCGACCATCGCTATATCGTCGCGAAGCGCGGTAATCCTGACGGCCTGCGCATGGTACCAGCCGACGACAACCTTACCATCGGTGGGCAACGTATCGCCGGATGGCTTGCCCTGCCAGCGCGCTCGCTCGACGGCACCCTCCGCACAATTCAATACATCCCGCCGCCTGGTACTGGGAAGAAGCTCAACGCACCCGGCGCAACATTCAGCGATGGCCTGTTCGTGGTCGGCAACATCGCGCCGGACAGCACGCTATACGTATGTGAGGGCATCGGCCAAGCATGGGCTTGCGCCAAGGCCGACTACCACGCCGCCGCGGTCGTAACGTTCGGCGCTGGTCGCACTCGTCCTGTCGCGAAGCTGCTGCGGGAGCAATTTCCGGCGGCGCGCATTGTCATCGTTCCCGACCGAGGCAAGGAAGCAGACGCCGAAGACATCGCCCGCAAGATTACCGGTGCATGGGTCGAAATGCCGACGGACAAACCGGCCAACTATGACGCGAACGACTTTGAGGCGGACCACGGCATCGACGGGCTTGCGGATCTGTTGCGCGCCGCCAAAACCCCGCCCCTGAGGTACCGACTGCAATCGGCCGACGACCTGCTCAACGCGCCGCCGCTTCGCTGGATGGTTCAAGGCGTGCTCCCCGCCTCTGGGTTCGCTGCCGTCTACGGCCCGTCCGGTTCTGGGAAATCGTTTCTGGTCCTCGACCTCTGCGCGGCCATTGCTGCGGGCGCTGATTGGTTCGGTCGGCGCGCGACCGCAGCTCCCGTCACCTACGTATGCCTCGAAGGCGAAGCCGGCCTTGGCAAGCGGGCGAAAGCATGGAGCATCCGCAAGCAATGCAGCCTGCCGAGCCGCCTGCGCTTCGTCACTCAGCCGCTCGACCTACGGCAGTCGGAAGACGTTGCAGACCTGTGCGCGGCCGTGTTGACGGCGGGTGGTCGCGATGGGCTGCTTGTCATCGACACCCTGAACCGCGCAGCGCCTGGTACGGACGAGAACTCCAGTGTAGACATGGGCCAGCTCATCGAGGCCTGCAAAGTGGCACAGCGCCGGCTTGGCGGCGTGGTGCTGCTCGTTCATCACACCGGCAAGGATGGTGCGAAAGGTCTACGCGGTCATAGCAGCCTCTACGCCGCTCTCGACGCCGCTATCGAAGTCTCTCGCCATGACACTCGCCGCGAATGGAGCGTTGCCAAGAGCAAAGACGACGCTGACGGCGGGCGCAATGCCTTCACGCTGCGAGTAATCGAACTCGGCGACGATGACCAAGGCGAGCCGATTACATCGTGCGTCGTGGAGCAAGATGACACGGCTCCGGCGCCCGTACGCCCCGTGCCGAAAGGCAAGACACAGCGGATTGTCTACGAGGCCCTTGGCGAGCTTCTTCGGGCCGCTAAGGACTGCGGCAAGGGCGGTGCTCCAGCAGGTCGCCCGTGCATACAGGTGGAAGCAGCCGTGCCCGTTATCGGCGAGCGCCTTGCGTGCCGCCCTGACCAACGCCAATACCAAGTGCGCCGCGCAATCAACGCTATGAGCGGCGAACGGGAGATTTACCAACTGCGGGAGGGTTGGATATGGGCGAACTGACAAATCGCACAACCCGCACAAGTGCGCAATTTGTGAGCCCCGTGCGCACAACACGCACACACCCCTATAGGGGGTGTGCGTTGTGCGTGATTTTGTGCGCGGCGGCGGTGTCAACAGGTTACGCAATCGCCTTCGGCCGTGAATTTTTCAGGAGCATTTCAGGGACATGACGCGATTCAGAAAAGGCGAAAGCGGCAACCCGGCAGGGAAACCGAAAGGCGCCCGCGACAAACGAACAGCGCTCCGAGAGCTGCTGCAGCCGCACGCGGCCGAGTTGGTGCAGAAAGCTGTCGAAATGGCGCTCGCTGGCGACACGGCAGCCCTACGCATCTGCATCGACAGATGCATCCCGGCAGTCAAGGCGAAGGATGAGCCAATCAGTATCTCTGGCCTAACAGGCTCACTGGCTGACCAGGGTAAGACGGTTGTCGCGGCAATGGCCGCCGGCACGATTACCCCGGATGAGGCCGCCGCGGTGATGGCAGTAATTTCCGCGCAGGCGAAGATTGTCGAAGCGGACGAGCTTGAGAAACGAATCGCAGCCCTGGAGGAAAAGAGTAATGGGAAACAGCAACCTCAAAACGCGCATTGAGCGCCTCGAACAACGGCAGCCCGAGTCGTACGCCGTGGACACCATTGTGATTACTGACCTGGAGGATACGGAAAACACGCCCCGCCTCATTTGGCGTCTTGGGCAAAGTGGCTTTGAGGAAGTCCCCGAAGGGACGACCTGGGAAGATCTTCAACGGTAAGGAGCTTGGCAATGGCAATCTTTGGTTTTGGAAGCGACCCAACATCCGGCCCGGGTGTTGGCGGGCTCAATGGATTCTTCAACGGCCCCGCTGCGTATGGCGATACGGGCATGACGGGAAGCGTTACGCCGAATGGCTCGGGGCTCAACTCGGCGATGAGCGGCAATCTCGGAGGCGCGCTCGGTTTCGCGCCTACGGGGCTGTTCGGCGGTTTCCTTCCTGGTGGCGGGATGAGCGCAACACAGAGCGGCGCGCTCGGCGGCGGCCTCTCGGGTGCAGTTAATGGCGCTGCTCCGATTGGCGGCGCAACGATGGGCGGTTTCAGTCCGGCACCCTGGATGCTCGGCGCAGCTGGCCTCGCTGGTCTGGGACTTCTCGCCGCGTCTCATAATCGGCAACAAGCAGGGCCAGCACCCGCGCCGGTCGCTCCGTTCGGATTCGGGCGCCCTGCCGTTCAAGCCCCGCCGATGCAGTCGACGCAGCCGTACATGCACATGTGAGCGGTGGACTCTAATGCAGTAAAGTGTGGCGCCGCGCCGTCTGGTAACAGAGAAATAACAGACGGCGCGTTGCCCGTTTCGCTGGTAACAGCGAAAAAACAGCCAATCTGCGGGCAGCATCGTGCAAGACGTACTGTCGAACTATCCTTGCACCTTCTTTCGGAATCCGCGGCGGATCCATCCGACCGCAAAGAAAAGAGCCCCAACTGTTCCACTTACCCAAGCAACTATCAAAGCTGACGCTGATAGCGCGCCACTCTTCGCTATCGCAATCGAATCGTCACGCTGCCGCTCCTGTTCTGCGGCGTATTCGGCTCTTGATTGCCTCGCGAAGTCACATGCCGCCGCTGCCGCCGCTTCAAGGGTGGACACGAGGTCCGAAACAGAGCCTGTATCACCCGGACGAGGCTGTAGACGTGGGGAACTTGGCGTTGGTTGCGGGGGTGCGTTTCGGCAGTTGTCGTAAGCGGAAAGTGCCTGCTGGTACGCATCCGTCGCTTGCCGCTCGGCGTTTCGGACGGCGTCCACATAATTCACAGCCGCAGCCGCTCCGGCCAGAACGGTCACAACCACCCAAATACGAGTCCATCCGCCCATTTTGCTCCCCGCAGCTATCGTGTTTCACGGGGATGGTAGCGGATGTCGGGCGAGTTGCGTCAGTAGCTAGAGCGACCTCTCCGACGTTAGAGAAGAGTCATGCAGGGGTGCCAAGCTTTCCGACGTTAGACATGCCACCGAGAAACGCGGCAAGGTTAGATGCCTATTTGCCCATGCTCGCCTTTTCCGCCTCGCAGGGCTGGCATGGGGCAGCCCAGTCGAACCCGTCTCCCTTCTGGACAATCTTCGGAAATCCGTTGGAAGCTCTCACCGTGTTGCAGTTGGGCCAACGCTTATCGAACGTCCGCACAATCATCCGGTCAGGCGGTAAGAATTTATCTAGCCATTGTGGGCCGCCGTCCTTTTGTAGCAGGTCGATAGCCAGCACATGCACACCGGACAGCGGAATATCTGTCCAATTGCTTGGACACGAAGCCTCCAAAGCCTTCAATTCTGGCGTCGCGGCATATTCGGGATTGCCGCCGAATACATATCCCGCGTCAAACAACGCTTTCTTGGTCAGCGGTTCGCATTGAGCCCATGCCGTCGCCTCTGCCGCCGTCGTCGGAGCTTTGGTGTTGATTGACGCCCAACAGGTATCAAACCATTCCTGTCCCGTCTGGTAAAACCAGCCCCTACTTGCTCCCCATGCGACCACCGCCGCAATGACGATGACGCCCAACGCACTGCTTCCGCTATCGTTGCTGCTCACGTCGGCCCCCGCCTCTTTCTATTAATCGAAAGCATTATCGGAGTTGGGGAGGTAGTGAGCAATCGGACACTGGGTGGCGAAGCGACTGGGACGCAACTAGCCTCGTGACGAATTGACTAAATCCGGTTACACCATGGTTACATGGAAGCCAGAAAGCAAAAAGCCCAGTCGCAATGACTGGGCTAAGTGCTTGAATTCTTTGGGGTGGCTGATGGGACTCGAACCCACGACGACAGGAATCACAATCCTGGACTCTACCAACTGAGCTACAGCCACCACTGATACTGCTTGCTTCGTTTCGCTGTTTTGTTTCAGCAGCGAAGAACAAGATTATACGAACACTTTTGAATCTTGCAAAGCCTTTTTTTCAAAAATTTCTTCGGCTTCGTTCAGATGCGCGCGTGCCTCGTCGAACACGGCCAGATCGCCGCGCGCGAGCTTCTTGTTGTCGGACAGCACACGACGCCAGCCACGCGCGCCCGGCATGCCACGATACAGCCCGAGTGCGTGCCGCACGATCGCGCCGAGGTAGGTGCCGCGCTTCAGCTCGGCCGCGCAATACGCGATCAGTTGCGCCTCGGCCTCTTCGCGCGTCGGCACCGCTGCGCTCGATCCGTAGAAGCGCGCATCGACCTCCGCCAGCACGTACGGGTTGTGATATGCCTCGCGGCCGAGCATCACGCCATCGACGTGCTCGAGATGCTGCTCGACTTCATCGAGCGTCGTGATGCCGCCGTTGATCACGATCTCCAGCGACGGAAAATCGCGCTTCAACCGATACGCATAGTCGTACTTGAGCGGCGGGATCTCGCGATTCTCCTTCGGCGACAACCCCTTCAGGATCGCGTTGCGGGCGTGCACGACGAACGTCTCGCAACCGGCCTCGGCCACCGTGCCGACGAAGTCGCGCACGAATGCGTAGTCCTCGACCGCATCGACACCGATCCGGTGCTTGACCGTCACCGGCACCGACACCGCATCGCGCATCGCCTTCACGCAGTCGGCAACGAGTTGCGGCTCGTTCATCAGGCATGCGCCGAACGCGCCGCGCTGCACGCGCTCGGACGGACACCCGCAATTCAGGTTGATTTCGTCGTAGCCCCACTGCTCGCCGAGCTTCGCCGCGCGCGCGAGATCGTCCCGCTCGCTGCCGCCCAGTTGCAGCGCGATCGGCGATTCGCTCGGCGTGAACGCAAGATGCCGCTGGGCGTCGCCGAACAGCAACGCGCCCGTCGTGATCATCTCCGTATACAGCCACGTGTTGCGCGTCAGCGTGCGGTGAAACGACCGGCAATGACGGTCGGTCCAGTCGAGCATCGGCGCGACGGATACACGGCGGGGAGGAAGCGAGGACGGAACGGACATGGAATCGGGTACAGGCCAGACGGCGCGGAAACAACCGGATATTTTACCGCAATACTGGCCACCCCCGCCCGACGCGTGCGCTAGCCGTCGCCCAGCTCCGCATCGACCGCCCGGCGTGCCTCGTCGAGCACGCATTCGATCACGCGCCGCTCGGTCAACAGCATCCCGTCGACCTTGACCGGCCGCCAGTCGATCCGCACGGCCTCACCCTGCAGCACGCGATAGTGCGCATGTTCGCCGTCCCAGACCTGCTCGGTCTTCACCTCGATCTCGAAACCGCGGTACGGCTCGCTGAAATCGCCGAGGTCGCTGCCTCTCGGTTCCATCGCACGCTCCGTGACGACGCCGCGCGAGGCCGCCTGAGCGGCCGGCGCCGCGTGCTCAATCGTATTCGTCGGACAAGAAAGACCGGCCATCGGCCGTCAGATCGACCCGGTCGGCCGTCGCCAGATAGATCAGCCCGTCGTTCAGCAACGCATGGACGACGCCGTCGAATGCGGCGGGAACCGGCCGGCTGTCGCCGAACTGGTCGATCCATTTCAGCGCCTCGATGGCTTCGGGGGAAAGGATGGGGGTCATGCGTTCGCCTCCGGCATCGGTGTCGTTCCATCCTAGCACTTCGTCCGGGAGTCGAATACCGAGGCAAACGCGCTGCGCGGATGCAAATGCGGCGCCATCGGGCACGTCGCCAGCCCGGCGGCGCCGCACCGATGCGCGACACACGCGCTCAGAGGCGCGCGATCGACACTTCCGTCGACTTCACGAGCGCGACGACTTCGGCGCCGACCTTCAGTTCGAGTTCGTCCACCGAACGGGTGGTGATCACCGACGTGACGATGCCGAACGGCGTCTCGACGTCGACTTCGGAAACCACGGACCCGCGAATGATCTCCTTGACCTTGCCCTTGAACTGGTTCCGTACGTTGATTGCAGTGATGCTCATCGGGATGATCGCTCCGAAGAAAAAAGTCTCAGAACGGGCGGCCGGAGCCGCCCGGAATTAAACGGCCCAGCGGATCTGCCCGACCGGTCGAATCTCGTCTGCTGCTTGTTCTGCGTGTTGATCGGCCGTACCGGCGCCGCCGGCGAGCACGCGTTTCAGCACGCGATCCTCCAGCGCCGCAAATGCAGCCGACGCACGGGCACGCGGCCGGTCGAGCGGCACCGACTGGTCGAGCGCCACGCGCCCCTGCTCGATCAGCAGGATGCGGTCGCCGAGCGCAACGGCCTCCTGCACGTCGTGCGTGACGAGCAGCGCGGTGAACCGGTGCTCGCGCCACAGGCGCTCGATCAGCGCATGCATTTCGATGCGGGTAAGCGCATCGAGTGCGCCGAGCGGCTCGTCGAGCAGCAGCAGTTGCGGCCGGTGCACGAGCGCGCGGGCCAGTGCGACACGCTGCCGCTGCCCGCCCGACAGTTGCGCGGGCCAGTCGTTCGCGCGTTCCAGCAGCCCGACTTCGTCGAGCACCGCGCGGGCCTGGTCGCGCGCGCCGCGGCCGAGGCCCAGCATCACGTTCTGCAGCACGGTCTTCCATGGCAACAGGCGCGCATCCTGGTACATGATCCGCGTATCGAGCACGCCGCCGCCCTCGCCGCGCGTCACGAGCGCGCCGCTGCTCGGCTGCTCAAGCCCCGCGACGAGACGCAGCAGCGTCGATTTCCCGCAGCCGCTGCGGCCGACGATCGCGACGAAGCTGCCGCGCGCGATGCCGAGCTCGACGTTGTCGAGCACCGTGCGGGCGCCGAAGCGCTTGCTGACGCCCGACAAGGTGACCGCATCGTCGAGAGCGGAGCCGCCCGCGCGCCGCCGCGCGAGCGGCACGACCGATGCGCTGCCGTCACGTTCGAGGATCGCCGCATCGCGCGCATCGCCATCCGCGACGCGGGCCTGCGCCAGCTCGGCCTCGAGGTCTGCGCCGGCGAGCGGGCCGTAGGCGGCCGCCGAGGTCGTCGCATTCATGCCTTTGCTCCTGATTGATAAGCGGGGTGCCAGCGCAGCGTCACGCGTTCGAGCCATTTCGCCAGCACGTCGGCCAGCTTGCCGAGCACCGCGTACAGCAGGATGCCGACCACCACCACGTCGGTTTGCAGGAATTCGCGTGCGTTCATCGTCATGTAGCCGATGCCCGACTGCGCGGAGATCGTCTCCGCGACGATCAGCATCACCCACATCAGCCCGAGCGCGAAGCGCACGCCGACGAGGATCGACGGCAACGCGCCGGGCAGGATCACGTCGCGGTACAGCGCGAAACCGCGCACGCCGTAGCTCTTCGCCATCTCGATCAGGTTCGCGTCGACCGAACGGATCCCGTGATAGGTATTGATGTACACGGGGAAGAACACGCCGAGCGCGACGAGGAACAGCTTCGCCTTCTCGTCGATGCCGAACCACAGGATCACGAGCGGGATCATCGCGAGCGCCGGGATGTTGCGGATCATCTGGATCGTCGAATCGAGCGCGACCTCGGCGGCTTTCGACAGCCCGGTCGCAAGCCCCAGCGCGAGGCCGACGCCGCCGCCGATCGCGAAGCCGAACAGCGCGCGCCACGTGCTCACTTTCACGTTCGCCCACATTTCGCCCGACGTCACCAGCGACCACGCCGCGCGCACGACCGCCACCGGCTCGGGCAGCACGCGGGTCGACAGCCATCCGGTGCGCGCACCGACTTCCCACGCCACCAGCAACGCGAGCGGCACGAGCCACGGCGCGACGCCGCGCCATGCGCGGGCGGCCACGGCGACACCCGTCGCCGACGTTTTCGTTGTCATCGCAAGCCTCCTCGCTCAGCTCTGGCTCGTCTTCGGCAGATAGTTGTTGCCGACGATCTCGCCGAACGGCCCCGACAGCGGGCCGGCCGCCTTCTCGACGCCCTTGCCCTTGATCAGCGGGAACACGAGCTCCGCGAAGCGATACGACTCCTCGAGGTGCGGATAGCCGGACAGGATGAACGTCTCGATGCCGAGATCCGCGTATTCGCGCATGCGTTCGGCGACCTGCTCGGGATTGCCGACGAGCGCCGTGCCGGCGCCGCCGCGCACGAGCCCCACGCCGGCCCACAGGTTCGGATAGACCTCGAGCGCCTCGCGGCCGCCGCGCTTGCCGCCGTGCAGCGCGGCCATCCGGCGCTGGCCTTCCGAATCCATGTTCGCGAACGCCTTCTGCGCACGCGCGATCGTGTCGTCGTCGAGCCGGCTGATCAGCCGCTCGGCGTCGCGCCACGCTTCGTCCTCGGTCTCGCGCACGATCACGTGCAGGCGGATGCCGAACTGGATCTTGCGGCCGCGCGCGTCGGCACGGGCGCGGATGTCGGCGATCTTCTTCGCGACGGCCTCGGGCGGCTCGCCCCAGGTCAGGTAGGTATCGATGTGATCGGCGGCGATCGCGTGAGCGGCCGGCGACGAGCCGCCGAACCACAGCGGCGGATGCGGGTGCTGCACGGGCGGATAAAGCGCCTTGCCGCCTTTCGACTGCAGGTGCTTGCCGATATAGTCGAACCCGCCGTTGTCGTGCGACGCGGCCAGCAGCCCGCGCCAGATGTTCAGGAAATCGTCGGTGATCTCGTAGCGCGTGTCGTGATCGGCGAAGAGACCGTCGCCTTCGAGCTCGGCCGCATCGCCGCCCGTGACGACGTTGATCAGCAGGCGGCCGCCCGACAGGCGGTCGAACGTCGCGGCCATCCGCGCGGCCAGCCCCGGCGAAGCGATGCCGGGGCGCACGGCGACCAGGAACTTCAGGCGCTGCGTTGCCGGAATGAGGCTCGACGCGACGACCCACGCATCCTCGCAGGAACGACCGGTCGGCAGCAGCACGCCGTCGTAGCCGAGCGTGTCCGCCGCCACGGCGACCTGCTTGAAGTAATCGTAGTCCGCGGCACGTGCGCCTTCGGCCGTGCCGAGATAGCGGCTGTCGCCGTGCGTGGGGATAAACCAGAACACATTCATCTGCTGCTCCTGCTTGACTGTCACTGCCGAAATTTGGAAAAACATCGCCCTGCTCGCGTCGTGGATGAGCGACGCATGCATGGTGTGCATTCGAATCGGGATGGCTCGCCGGTCAGGCCGTGCAGCGGACGAGGACGCGATCGCACGGCTGTTTCCGGGAAATCAGTCTAGGGATCGGTACAGGGCTTTGGAACGATTTTTTTGAGCTTAGGTTTTCCGCTTTCGTGATTAGCACGACGCTGGAGCGAATATCGCCGCGGCGGGGCCCTATAATGACGCACCTATCCGAATAACTCCGCGCGCCCGGCCCCAGCCGTGCGCGCCTGCGATGCGCTCATCGATGCAGAAAGTCATCCTGCCCTTCCTGTCCGGCTTCCTGGCCGCCCTGTTCTTCCGCGAGGCCACCCTCGCCCTCCTTCACACGGCCGACCTGATCGCCGCGACCGGCTTCTCGACACAACCGTTCGCGCCGCTCGGCATTCCTGAATTTGTCGCGAATGCGCTGATCAGCGCGTGCTGTGCGATTCCGATGGCGTGGTTGTTGCGCGTCTCGCCGGAACGCGAAGCATCGTGGGTCGGCGCGCTCGTGTTCGGCGGTATCGTGCTGACGGCCGCCCGCGTGTTCGCGATCGATCCGCTGCGCGGTATCTGGCCGTCGGGCAACATGATGCCCGTGCTCGCGGCCGGCTTCGCGGCGAACGCGGTGTGGGGCTTCGGCGCGCTCGTGTTCATGCGCGCCTTCATGTCGGACGACGCGGGCGACGAATAACGCCGGGCCGGACGACACACCCCTCGGGCCTGGACCGGCCGACGTCCATGAAAAAGGCCGCGTGCACATGCACGCGGCCTTTTCGTTTCTGCCTCGCGCGTCGATCGAACGCACGGGTCGTGCCCGATCGACGTCAGTCTTTCAGTTTGCGCAGCGGATGCGTGTCGGGCGCCCACGGGCTGTCGAACATCGCGAGCACGTCGGCACGGTCGACGTCGGCGGCCGACTTGAAACGCCACACGGGCTGGTGATCCTTGTCGACGATCAGCGCACGCACGCCTTCGATCACGTCGCCGCGCGCGAAGGTCGAGCGTGTGAGATCGAGATCGCGCCGCAGGCAATCGGCCATTGTCGCGCCGCGCGCGCGTTCGACGACTTCGAGCGACACGGCCATCGACAGCGGCGACAGCTGCTCGCGCATCGCGTGGGTCGCCTTCTCGACCCACCCGTCGACCGCCGCGCAATCCTGCTCGGCGTCGAGCGACGCGAGGATCGCGTCGAGGTCGGGCTGCGCGAAATGCCGGTCGATCCCGGCGCGCGCGTCGGCGAGCGCCGACGTGTCCGGCGTCGGCACGACCTTGTGCGCGGCGGCCGCCTCGGTCACGCAGGCGACGGCCTGCGCACCGTTGTCGACGCGCACGCTGCGCAGCGTGTCGAGCAACGCCGGAAGCGCGGCATCGGGCAGATAGACGTCGGCGAGTTGCGCGTACAGCGCGCCGGCCGCGTCGAGCGTCGCGCCCGTCACCGCGAGATAACGGCCGATCGCGCCGGGCGTACGCGCGAGGAACCAGCTCATTCCGACGTCCGGGAACAGGCCGATGCGCGTTTCGGGCATCGCCATCTTCGTCGAGTCGGTCACGACGCGCAGGCCGCCCGTATGCCGCGCCGCCTGCGAAATCCCCATGCCGCCGCCCATCACGACGCCGTGCATCAACGCGATGTACGGCTTCGGATACGTGAAGATCGCATGGTTGAGCGTGTATTCCTCGATGAAGAACGTGTCGACCGCATCGCGGTCGCCGCGCTGCCACGCGTCGTGGAAGAAGCGCACATCGCCGCCCGCGCAAAATGCGCGCGGATGCGGGCTGTGCACGACGACCGCGACGACGTCGGGATCGTCGCGCCACGTATCGAGCGCCTGCTGCATCAGCCGGATCATGCCGACCGACAGCGCGTTCAACGCCTTCGGTCGGTTCAGTTCGAGAAAGCCGATGCGGTTCGCGACATACGCACGCACGTCGGGCTGGGCGGATTCGGCGGAAACGGCGGCGGAAGTGGAATCGGTCATGAAGGTCATCCGGCAAACGGCAGGCGCACGCTCAGTGCGCCTGCATCTTCGAAAACAGGTTCAGCACGACGACGCCCGAGATGATCAGCCCGAGGCCGATCACCGCCGGCAGGTCCGGCACCTGGCGATAGAGCAGCATCGCGACGAGCGTGATCAGCACGATGCCGGCGCCCGACCAGACTGCATAGATGATGCCGACGGGCATCGTGCGCAACGTGAGCGACAGGCAGTAGAACGCGACGCCGTAACCGGCGACGACGAGCACCGACGGCCACAAGCGCGTGAAACCGTCCGCCGCGCGCAGCGCGGACGTGCCGATCACTTCCGCGACGATCGCGATCGCGAGCCATGCGTAACCGGGCAGTTGCATCGCTCAGCTCCTTGCGAGAGCCAGTACCGCATAGTCGTGACCGAGCTCGGCGCACAGCGCCTCGACGACGAACTCGTGGTCCGCGCGCTGCGGCAGCCCGGACGCCGTGATCGAGCCGATCACGCCGGCGCCGGCGACGGTCAGCGGAAACGAACCGCCGTGCGACGCATACTCGGCGACCGGCAACCCGTGCTTGTCCGCGAGCGTCGCGCCGGCCTGCTGCATGCGCAGGCCGATCGCGTACGAACTGCGGCGAAAATGCGCGACGACGTTGCGCTTGCGGCGCACCCAGTCGGCGTTGTCGGGCGTCGCGCCGGCGAGCGCCGCGTAAAACAGCGGCTGGCCGAACGTGACGATGTCGATCGCGATCGCATGACCGCGCGACGTCGCGAGCGCATGCATGCGGTTGCCGAGCGCCCATGCACGGGCCGGGTCGAAATGGGGAAACACGAGCGCCTGTTCCTGCGCGCCGATCGATTGCAGATCGTGAGCGATGTCCATGAATCCGTCGATGCAGTAGTGAAAGTCGCAACGGCGCCGAGGCGATCGCGCAGGGCCGCTGCCGGAATGACGACACAAACCGCTCGATTCTAGCGCACGTGCTTCCCCGTACCGGCCCCACCGGAGCCCGCCATCCGGTTATCAGAAAACACTTGCACGCATTCGGGTTAGCCCATATAATCTATTTCTTCGACGGACGCGGGGTGGAGCAGTCTGGCAGCTCGTCGGGCTCATAACCCGAAGGTCGTAGGTTCAAATCCTACCCCCGCAACCAACCGTCCAGAATTTCGCAAAAAGCCCGGCTTCGCGCCGGGCTTTTTGCTTTTGCGCGTCCGGGCGCCGCCCCCTCGTCGCACACCCGACCGCCGTTTCGCGCGACACGCCGCGGCATGCGCGGGCGTTCGAGAATGCCGCGGCCCGGTGATACACTCGCATCAACTCGTCCCTTCCACTCGACATGAAATTCTGCTCCGTCTGCGGTCACGAAGTCCTCGCGCGCATTCCTCCGGGCGACAACCGCGAGCGCTTCGTCTGCGATCACTGCGGCACGATCCACTATCAGAATCCGCGCAACGTCGTCGGCACGGTCCCGGTCTGGGGCGACCAGATCCTGCTGTGCCGCCGCGCGATCGAACCGCGCTACGGATTCTGGACGCTGCCGGCGGGCTTCATGGAAATGGGCGAAACGACCGCGGAAGCCGCCGCGCGCGAAACGCTCGAGGAAGCCGGCGCGCGCGTCGAGGTGCAGAACCTGTTCACGCTGCTCAACGTGCCGCACGTGCACCAGGTCCACCTGTTCTACCTTGCGCGGCTCACCGATCCGGGCTTCGAAGCCGGCGAGGAAAGCCTCGAAGTCAAACTGTTCGACGAGGCCGACATCCCGTGGGACGAGATCGCGTTCCCGACCGTCAGCCAGACGCTACGCTTCTTCTTCGCCGATCGCGCCGCCGGCGACTACGGCGTGCACACCGGCGATATTTTCCGCTCGCTGCGCAACGGCTGAGCCCCGCACCCATGGTTCCCTGGCTCGGTCCGGACGATCCGTTTCCGTCCATCGAACGCGCGCTCGGTCCCGCGACCGGCGCCCCCGGGCTGCTCGCCGCGAGCGCCGACCTGCTGCCGTCGCGCCTCATCGACGCCTACCTGCGCGGCATCTTCCCGTGGTACTCGGACGGTCAGCCGGTGCTGTGGTGGAGCCCCGACCCGCGCATGATCCTCGTGCCGGCCGAATTCAAGGTCGCGCCGTCGCTGCGCAAGACGCTCAAGCGCGTGCTGCGCGAGCCGGAATGGGAGGTGCGCGTCGATCACGATTTTCCCGGCGTGATGCGCGCGTGCGCGCAGGCGCCGCGCCGCGGGCAGCGCGGCACCTGGATCACCGCCGAGATCATCGACGCCTATACGTCGCTCTACCGCACCGGCAACGCGCACAGCATCGAGACGTGGCGCGGCGGGCGCCGCGTCGGCGGCCTCTACGGCGTCTCGTTCGGCCGGATGTTTTTCGGCGAGTCGATGTATGCGGACGTGACCGATGCGTCGAAAATCGCGCTGGCCGCGCTCGTCGCACACCTTCGCGAGCAGGGGCTGGAAATGATAGACTGCCAGCAGAATACGTCGCATCTAGCGTCGCTCGGCGGCCGCGAGATCGCACGCAAGGCCTTTGTCGCTCACGTGCGCCGCGCGGTAGCCGAACCGCCGATTCCGTGGCAGTTCGACAAGCGCGTGCTCGCCGCGCTGACGAGCCCCGCCGAAACGGCGGCGCCCTCCGGGACCGAGCGCTAGCGCGGCACTCCTTCCCTGCATCGAGAGCTGCCCATGACTCACCCGACTGAGCTGCCGCTTTCACCGCTTTCGGCGCTGCAATTCTATGCAACGGCGCCCTATCCGTGCAGCTATCTGGACGGCCGCATCGCGCGCTCGCAAGTCGCGACGCCGAGCCACCTGATCAATTCCGACATCTACACCGAACTCGTGAAGGCCGGCTTCCGCCGCTCGGGCGTCTTCACGTACCGCCCGTACTGCGACGGCTGCCGCGCATGCGTGCCGGTGCGCGTGCCGGCCGGCGAGTTCGTGCCCACGCGCACGCAGCGCAGGATGTGGAAGCGGCACCGCGCGCTGGTCGCGACGGTCTCGCCGCTGCACTACGATGAAGAGCATTACGCGCTCTACATGCGCTACCAGTCCGCGCGCCACGCGGGCGGCGGCATGGATCGCGACAGCCGCGACCAGTACGAACAGTTCCTGCTGCAAAGCCGGATCAATTCGCGCCTCGTCGAATTCCGCGACCTCGACGCGCCGGGCGGCGAGCCCGGCAAGCTGCGGATGGTCAGCATGATCGACATCCTCGGCGACGGGCTGTCGTCGGTGTACACGTTCTTCGAGCCCGACGACCGGCACACGAGCTACGGTACCTACAACATCCTGTGGCAGATCGAACAGGCGAAGAGCCTCGGGCTGCCCTACGTGTACCTCGGCTACTGGATCCGCGAGAGCCCGAAGATGGCCTACAAGGCGAACTTCCATCCGCTCGAAGGACTGATCGACGGCCGCTGGAAGGCGCTCGACCCGGAACGGATCGACCTGCCGCCCGTCGACGCGGCGCTGGCGCGCGCGCCATTGCCGGGCGGGCATTCCAGCACGGGCTGACGCGCGTCGCGGCGGCTACGGAGCGAAGCTCGCCCGTGCCGTGCAACTCCCGGTAAAATAGCGGGTTGTCATTCATTCGGCTGTCCGCCCCATTCCCGTGTTCAGTTCCCTCTACCCGCTGGCCCGCGCATCCCTGTTCAAAATGGATGCGGAAGACGCTCACCACCTTACGCTGCGCGCGCTCGGCGCGGCCGGCCGCACAGGCCTCGCCTGCGCGCTGTCGGCCCGCGTGCCCGACGCGCCGCGCACCGTGATGGGGCTCACGTTCCGCAACCCGGTCGGCCTCGCGGCCGGCCTCGACAAGGATGGCGCGGCCATCGACGGCCTCGCGGCGCTCGGTTTCGGCTTCATCGAGGTCGGCACGGTCACGCCGCGCCCGCAGCCCGGCAATCCGCGCCCGCGGATGTTCCGGCTGCCGCAGGCCGAGGCGCTGATCAACCGGATGGGCTTCAACAACCACGGCGTCGACCAGTTCGTGAAGAACGTCCAGGCCGCCCGCTATCGCGGCATCCTCGGCCTGAACATCGGCAAGAACGCCGACACGCCGATCGAGCGCGCGGCCGAGGATTACCTGTACTGCCTCGAGCGCGTGTACCCGTTCGCGAGCTACGTGACGATCAACATCTCGTCGCCGAACACGAAGAACCTGCGCCAGTTGCAGGGCGCGGGCGAACTCGACGCGCTGCTCGCCGCGCTGAAGGACAAGCAGCAGCGCCTCGCCGACCTGCACGGCAAGCTCGTGCCGCTCGCGCTGAAGATCGCGCCCGACCTCGACGACGAACAGGTCAAGGAAATCGGCGACACGCTGCTGCGCCACAAGATCGAAGCGGTCATCGCCACCAATACGACGCTGTCGCGCGCGGCCGTCCAGGGCCTGCCGCACGCGGACGAAGCCGGCGGCCTGTCGGGCCGCCCCGTGTTCGATGCATCGAACGAAGTGATCCGCAAGCTGCATGCGGAAGTCGGCAACGACGTGCCGATCATCGGCGTCGGCGGCATTTTCTCGGGCGAGGACGCGCGCGCGAAGCTGGCGGCCGGCGCGGCGCTCGTCCAGCTCTATACCGGCTTCATCTATCGCGGCCCCGCACTCGTGTCGGAGTGCGTAAAGGCGATTGCCCGCGAACGCAGCGCGTAATATAGTCATAAGCAAACGATATTTAGATATCGATAGCATTTTTGCTATTATCGGCTTCACTATCCGACTCATTGACCCGGACAGGGCAAGGACACACACGATGAAATTTTCGCTGCTGAAGAAGCTGCTGGTGGCCGGCGTGATCGGCACGTCGTTCGCTGCGGCAACCGCGCATGCGGCCGACCTCCTCGATCAGGTCAAGCAACGCGGCACGCTGCGGGTCGGCCTCGAAGGCACGTTCCCGCCGTTCAACTCGAAGAGCCCGCAAGGCGAGCTCGTCGGCTTCGACGTCGACATCGCGAAAGCCGTCGCGGCGAAGCTCGGCGTGAAGGCCGAATTCGTGACGACCGAATGGAGCGGCATCATCGCGGGCCTGCAGGCCGGCAAGTTCGACGTGATCGCCAACCAGGTCGGCATCACCGACAAGCGCAAGGAAACGCTCGACTTCTCGCCGGCGTACACGTACTCGTCCGCGCAGCTGATCCAGCGCAAGGACGACACGCGCCAGTTCAAGTCGCTGGAAGACCTGAAGGGCAAGAAGCTCGGCGTCGCGCTCGGCACGAACTACATGGACATGGCGAAATCGGTGCCGGGCATCGACGTGAAGACGTACCCGGGCGCGCCCGAGTACCTGCGCGATCTCGCGGCCGGCCGCCTCGACGCGGCGCTCAACGACCGCCTGATGCTCGCGTACCTGACGAAGAATTCCGATCTGCCGTTGCGCCCGGGCGCGAACGTCGGCTCGGCGAACCCGTCGGGCATCCCGTTCAAGAAGGGCAACCCGAAGTTCCAGAAGGCGATCGACGACGCGATGGCGCAACTCGAGGCCGACGGCACGTTCACGAAGATTTCCGACAAGTGGTTCGGCATCGACGTGACGAAACCGATCAAGTAAGCACGCCTGCATTTCCCGCCCGACGGCGGGCCGGAAAGGGCGGCATCCGCAACGATGCCGCCCTTTGTTTTATCGGTCCGGTTTATGATTGCGCTTTCGCGCACGCATTCGCTTCGTATTCCATGTCGACAACGTCCCTGCTCGTCCAATCGCTGCCGGTGCTCGCCCAGGGTGCCGTACTGACCGTCAAGTTCGCCGTGCTGTCGATGGTGTTCGGCCTGCTTGGCGCCGTCGTGCTCGCGATGATGGGCATCCGGCAAAGCGAAGCGCTCGACGGCTTCGAGCGCATCTGGGTCAACGCGCTCGCGTGGCTGGCGCGCGCGTACGTGAGCCTGATGCGCGGCACGCCGCTGCTCGTGCAGATCTTCGTCATCTATTACGGGCTGCCGAGCCTCGGCATCTCGCTCGATCCGACGCCGGCCGGCGTGATCGCGCTGTCCGCGAACGTTGCGGCCTACATGTCGGAAAGCATGCGCGGCGCGATCAACGGGATCGCGCGCGGCCAGTGGCTCGCCGCGTACAGCCTCGGGCTGTCGTGGGGGCAGACGCTGCGCTACGTGATCGGCCCGCAGGCGCTGCGCATCGCGGTGCCGAGCCTGTCGAACAGCCTGATCAGCCTGATCAAGGACACGTCGCTCGTATCGGTGATCACCGTGACCGAACTGCTGCGCAGCGCGCAGGAAGTGATCGCGGCCACCTATCAGCCGCTGCCGCTCTATCTCGCCGCCGCGGCCGTGTACTGGATCCTGTGCCAGATCCTCGAATGGGTGCAGCGCTGGTACGAAAAGCGCCTGTCGCTGCCGTCGCGGCACTGAGCCGCGCAGTTGCGCCGGGCCACGCTCGCGGGCCCGGCACCCTTCTTCCCGCTTACTCGCCCGAATAACGCACGCCGAGCACGGCGCGCGCCGCGTCGGTCATCGCGATCATCTGCCGCGAATGGTCGTGCGTCATGATCGGGCTTTCGATCTCGCCCGCGCGCAGCAGGTCGCAGAAATGCGCGGTTTCGTAGTTCAGCCCACCGCCGTCGACCGGCGCGTCGAGTTCGACGGTGCGCCCGTCCGCGTAGCGGATCGTCGCACGCGCGGGGTTCCACCACTTCTCGTGAATCGTCACGTGGCCGCCCGCCGCGGCAATGAGCGCGTCGCCGCGCCCCATCACGTCGAGGCCGCAAAAGAGCTGCGCGATCCCGCCGTTCGCATGCACGCTGTTCAGGCTCGCGAACAGGTCGACACCCGTCGCGCCGACGCGGCCGAGCGTCTGCACGTCGCGCGCCGCGCCGAGCCAGTCGACGGCAAGGAACGCCTCGTAGATGCCGATATCGAGCAGCGCGCCGCCCGCGCAATCGAGCCGATAGACGGAATGGTCCCCCGGCACCGACGACGACGCGCAGCCGGCTCGCACGAGCCGGATCTCGCCGATCGGATCGTCACGCAGGTGCGCGCGCAACTGACGGTACAGCGGGAAGAACGGCGGCTTCATCGCCTCCATGAAGAGCAGCCCGGCATCGCGCGCCGCGTGCAGCACCGTGTCGAGTTGCACGGCGTTCAGCGCCGCGGGTTTCTCGCACAGCACGGCCTTGCCGGCAGCCAATGCGGCCAGCGTGTACTGCGCGTGACTGTCATGGAGCGTCGCGATGTAGACCGCGTCGATATCGCTCGAGAGGAGCGCATCGAGGCGCGCGGCAGGCGCGCCGCCGTAAGTCTCGCAGAAGGCGGCCGCTGCATCGGCGCGGCGGGCCCAGACGCCAGCGAGCGTGGCGCCCGGCACGTGCGCGAGGCTTTGCGCGAAGCGGCGCGCAATGCTGCCTGCACCGACGATGCCGAAGCGCACCGGGCGATGGTCGTTGTCGTTCATCCTGATCTTCCGTGTCGGTCGTATGACGGTTGCCGGCACGCTGCCGGCCGGCCGTCATGATAAACGGCCCGGCACACGGATGAGCGATACGCGCAACGTCAGGCACGCACCGGCACGTCGACCGAGAAATCGCGCGAAATCTCGTCCGCGCTGAAATCGATCAGCGCGAGCGAGGCCGCTTCGGCTTCGCGCGGGTCGCGCCGTTCGATCGCATCCACGACGCGCGCATGCGCCTTCACCGCGATGTCGTGCGCGCCTTCCTTCTGCACGACGCGCGGATTCACGAGACGCACTGCCCCGCGCACGATCGCCGCCATCTGCTGGAAGAACTGATTGCCGCTCGCCTGGACGATCCGCGTATGCAGCAGTTCGTCCGCCGTGTCGTAGCCGGGGTCGCCCGGCTGCAGCACCTTGAACGCATCGAACGCTTCGCGAATGCCCGCGATGTCGGCCGCCGTCGCACGCACCGCCGCCTGCGCGGTCGCGCGTGGTTCGATCAGCATCCGGAATTCGATGACGTCGCGCATGAACTGCGGATCGGGCTTTGCCCGGAATCGCCAACTCACGACGTCTTCGTCGATCATCCGCCAGTCGCGCATCGGCCGTACGCGCGTACCGACTTTCGGACGCACGTCGAGCATGTCGCGCGCAAGCAACATCGACAACGCTTCCCGCATCACCGTGCGGCTCACGTCGAACTCTTTCGACAGCACGTCCTGTGGCGGCAAGATGCCGCCGTACTTGTCTTCGACGATACCCGCGACAAGCCCATCCATCACTTTGGCGACCAGTGACCGGTCTTTGCCCTGCTCCATGACACCTCCCCGTGCGTCGATTTGCGAACACCTGCTCCGCAGTTCCGCCGGCCCTGGTTACTACTGTTCTTATGATCTATAAGTTGATGAGTTCGACGATATTTCGCTATCTGGTAAACACCTGACAGGGTTATCCCTCTTTTGAACGAGGTGATTTATACGGCTAAAAAAAAGGCCCGGGAAGCGCGCCGCGCCTGCCGGACCCCGGTTTCCACAAGATTTATATATCCAATCCGTGACGGCAGATAGCGCGCCGTTACGGACTGCTTCTCATTCAGATTCAGCCAGCCGGATAAACGATCGTTTCAACGCCGTTTTCCGTGCCGAGCAAGCACAGATTCGCGCCGCGCTCGGCGAACAGGCCGACCGTCACGACGCCCGGCCATGCGTTCACCTGCGCTTCGAAACCGCGCGGATCGGCGATCTGCAGGCCCTTCACGTCGATGATCTCGTTGCCGTTGTCCGTGATGTAGGGCGCGCCGTCCTTCGTCACGCGCAGCACGGGCACGCCGCCGAGCGCGGTCACGCGCCGGCCGATCGCCGTGCGCGCCATCGGCACGACCTCGATCGGCAGCGGGAATGCGCCGAGCACCGGCACGCGCTTGCTGGCGTCCGCGATACACACGAACGTGTCGGCCACCGACGCGACGATCTTCTCGCGCGTCAGCGCGCCGCCGCCGCCCTTGATCATCGCGCCGCTCGCGTCGATCTCGTCGGCGCCGTCGACGTACACCTGAAGCGACTCGATCTCGTTCAGGTCGAACACCTTGATGCCGTGCGATTTCAGGCGTTCGGTCGTGGCGACCGAGCTCGACACGGCGCCGCGATAGCGCGATTTGACGGCGGCGAGCGCGTCGATGAAGCAGTTGGCGGTCGAGCCGGTGCCGACACCGATCACCGCACCTTCGGGCACGTTCTGGATCACGTAATCGGCGGCGGCCTGGCCGACGAGGCGTTTGAGTTCGTCTTGAGTCATGGCGTGGTAATGCTGCGGGATTGCGGAAAACCGCCAGTTTACCGGAGTCGGCGGACCGCCCTGCGTTTTTCGGCGGCCGATGCGCCGCGTATTCAGTGTGTGTCGGCGGCCGGCGCGAGGTCCGCCGCTTGCGTGCCGGGGAAGTACTTGTCGAGCAGCGCCTGCGCGATCGCGTCGCTTTCCGCGTCCGGGTTGCCCGCGTAGTCGGACGGCCGGAAATGCATCTGGAACGCGGCGAACACGCGCCGCGTGCGCGTGTCGAGCACGCCGTCGGTCGGCACGTCGTAGCCGTAGCGTGCGAGCTTGAGCTGCAGTTCCCGCACGTCGACCGGTGCGTGCGGATCGCGGCCGCCGAGCCGTGCCGCGACGGTCGCGTCGTCCGGCCATGCGCCGACGCCGGCTTGCGCGAGCGCATGCCACGGGAACAGCGGCCCGGGATCGATCTTGCGTTGCGGCGCGATGTCGCTGTGCCCGACCACGCGCGTCGGCGCAATCCCGTAGCGCGCGACGATGTCCTTCGACAGGCGGATCAGCGCGTCGACCTGTTCGGGCGGATACGGCTGCCAGGTGCGTTGCTGCGGATCGAGCGGGCCGCGGTTCACGTTCTCGATGCCGATCGACACCGCGTTCAGCTCGGTCGTGCCCTGCCATTCGCTGATACCCGCGTGCCACGCGCGCCGCGCTTCCGGAACGAGCTGGTAGACGACGGGCATCCCGCGCTCGGTGCGCGGCTGCGGCGGGATGACGTAATGCACGCTGACCGACTCGCCGGTCAGCGTGCGCAGCGATTTCGCCTCGTCGCTTTCGGTGTAATGCATCACGAGAAAGCGGATCCGCGAATCGGCGCCGCGCGCATGCAGGCTCGTGTCGGCGTAGTAGGTGTCGCGATCGACGAGCGTCGGCGACGTGCAGGCAGCCAGCAGGCCGAGCACGGCGCAGGAAACGCCGACACGGAACGGGGTCATCGGTCTCGGATTCCGGAGAGCTTGCATCGGGGCACGCGTCGTTCGGGTCATTCGATGCCCGCGCGTCGCGCGCGGGACGGGCCGGCCCTCGGTCGGGTCAGCCTCGGGGTCAGCCCTTCGCGCGTCGCTGGCGCACGGCTTCGTACAGGCACACGCCGCTCGCGACCGACACGTTCAGGCTTTCCACACTGCCGGCCATCGGGATGCTCATCACTTCGTCGCAGGTGTCGCGCGTGAGCCGGCGCATGCCTTCGCCTTCCGCGCCCATCACGAGCGCGACCGGGCCGTCGAGCTTCGTCTCGTAGAGCGTCGCCGGCGCCTCGTCCGACGTGCCGATGATCCACACGCCGGCTTCCTTCAGCTCGCGCAGCGCGCGGGCCAGGTTCGTCACCGTGATGTACGGCACCGTATCGGCCGCGCCGCTCGCCACCTTGGCCGCGGTCGCGTTCAGGCCGACCGCCCGGTCGCGCGGCGCGATCACCGCGTGCGCGCCGGCCGAATCGGCGACCCGCAGGCACGCGCCGAGGTTGTGCGGATCGGTGACGCCGTCGAGCACGAGCAGCAGCGCGGGCCCGTTGATGCCGTCGAGCAGCTCGGACAGGTTCTGCGCGAGCGGCATGTCCTCGACGCGCGCGACGACGCCCTGGTGGCGCTCGGTATGCGCGAGGCCCCACAGGCGCGTTTCGTCGGCTGCGATCAGCCGCACGCCCGCTTCCTTCGCGGCGTGCAGGAACTCCTGCATGCGGCGGTCGCGGCGCGTCTGGTCGTACAGCACCTCCGCCACCGTCGATGCATCGTGCCGCATACGTGCGGTCACCGCATGAAAACCGTAAAGAACCTTCAGACGTGACATGACTGGAACAACCTTCGATCAAACGTGCGGCCGCGCGACATGCGCAGCCGCGATCCATGGAAAAGGAAAGCGCCGCGTGGCCGGCCGATGACCGGTGACGCGGCGTCTCTCGATACTGCAGGGCGTGCGCTTGCGCCGCCCCGAACGCTCAATACTTCTTGCGGGCGCGGGCCTTCTTCGCGGCCGGCTTCGCCGACGCACCGCCGCCACCGCCCTTCTTCTTCGCGGCGCCACGCGCGGCGCGCGCTTCCTTCACCGCGACGCTCGGCGCGCTCGCGGCCGTCTTGCGGCGCGGCACGGTTTCCTCCGTCGGCGGCAGCGCGCGCACGCGCGGGCCGCTGCCGTTGCGATCGACGCCGGCAGCCGGTGCGGGCGACGGACGCGGCGCCTTCACCGGCGTATCGCGCACGAGCCGGAAATCGATCTTGCGCGCATCGAGATCGACGCGGCTCACCTGGACGCGCACGCGATCCGACAGGCGATAGCGGATGCCCGTGCGTTCGCCGCGCAGCTCGTTCTTGATCTCGTCGTACTGGAAGTAGTCCGAGCCGAGCTCCGTCACGTGCACGAGCCCTTCGATGAACAGCGTGTCGAGCTGCACGAAGATGCCGAACGACGTCACGCCGTTCACCATCCCGCCGTACTCCTCGCCGAGCTTGTCGCGCATGAAGTAGCACTTGAGCCACGCTTCGACGTCGCGCGACGCTTCGTCCGCGCGGCGTTCGTTCGCCGAGCAGTGCAGGCCGAGCTCTTCCCAGATCGCCGTGTTCGAACGCGAGCGGCCGCGCGCTTCGTCGTCGGCCTGCTGCATCGCGCGGGCGCGCGGCGACAGCGCGGTGTTCAGCTCGAAGCCTTCCGGCGCCTTCGGCACGTACTTCTTGCCCGACAGGATCGCGTAGATCGCGCGGTGCGTGAGCAGGTCCGGATAGCGGCGGATCGGGCTCGTGAAGTGCGCGTATGCCTCGTACGCGAGACCGAAGTGGCCGATGTTGTCCGGGCTGTAGACGGCCTGCTGCATCGAGCGCAGCAGCATCGGCTGCAGCATCTGCGCGTCCGGCCGGTCGCGGATCTGCGCCATCAGCGCCGCGTAGTCGCTCGCATGCGGCTTGTCGCCGCCGCCGAGCGACAGACCCATGCCGCGCAGGAACGCGCGCAGGTTCTCGAGCTTTTCCGGCGTCGGCCCCGCGTGCACGCGGTACAGGCCCGGATGCTTGTTGCGCTTCAGGAAATCGGCCGCGCAGACGTTCGCGGCCAGCATGCATTCCTCGATCAGCTTGTGCGCGTCGTTGCGCTGACGCGGCACGATCTGCTCGATCTTGCCCTGCGAGTTGCAGACGATGTAGGTCTCGGTCGTGTCGAAGTCGATCGCCCCGCGCTTTTGCCGCGCGGCGAACAGCGACTTGTAGACGCCGTACAGATCCTGCAGGTGCGGCAGCAAATCGGCGCGGCGCGCAGCCTCCGGCCCCTTCGTGTTCGACAGCACGGCCGCGACTTCGGTGTACGTCAGGCGCGCCGCCGAATGGATCACGGCCGGATAGAACTGGTATGCCTTGATCTCGCCGCGCGCGGTGATCACCATGTCGCACGCGAGCACGCAGCGGTCGACCTGCGGATTCAGCGAACAGAGGCCGTTCGACAGCTTCTCCGGCAGCATCGGGATCACGCGGCGCGGGAAGTAGACCGACGTGCTGCGCTCGAGCGCGTCGGCATCGAGCCCGCTACCCGGCTGGACGTAGTGCGACACGTCGGCGATCGCGACGATCAGCCGGAAGCCGTCGCCGCGGCCGACCTTGACCGGCTCGCAGTAGACGGCATCGTCGAAGTCGCGGGCGTCCTCGCCGTCGATCGTCACGAGCGGCACGTCGCGCAGGTCGACGCGGAAGCGCAGGTCGGCCGGCCGCACCTTGTCGGGCAGCGCGGCGGCTTCGTCGAGCGCCGGCTGGCTGAATTCGTGCGGCACGCCGTACTTGCGCACCGCGATTTCGATTTCCATGCCCGGATCGTCGATATCGCCGAGCACTTCGACGACACGGCCGAGCGGCTGCGAATGGCGGCTCGGGAAATCGGTCAGCTCGACGACGACGACCTGCCCGACCTTCGCCTTCTTCACGTTCTGCGTGATCAGGATGTCGTGGCCGATACGCTTGTCTTCCGGCGCGACGATCAGTGCGCCGTTCTCGTTCAGCAGGCGGCCGATGACGCGCTTGTTCGCGCGCTCGGTGACTTCGACGACATGCCCTTCCGGCCGGCCGCGGCGATCGTAACCGACGATCCGCGCGAGCACGCGGTCGTTGTGCATCACCTTCTGCATTTCGCCGTTCGGCAGAAACAGATCGTCCTGGCCGTCGTCGCGGATCACGAACCCGTAGCCGTCGCGATGCCCCTGCACACGCCCCGCGACGAAATTCGACGGATGGGTCAACTGGTAGTGGCCGCGCTTGTCGAGGCGGATCTGGCCGTCGCGCTCCATCGCGGCGACACGCCGGAAGAACCCCTCGCGCTCCTGACGCTTGATCGACAGGGCTTCGGCGATGTCGTTGGCGGCCAGCGGCGCGTCGCTCGTACGCAGCACGCCGAGAATCTCTTCACGGCTCGGAATGGGGTACGGATATTTGCTCAAGGGTTTGTCGATGATTGTTCTCGTTGCGTTGACCGATGGTGCACGGCATCAACATAGAGGTGTCCGTCCGAGACAGTTCTATATTGACGGCGGCGGGTCATTCTATCACCCGCCCGTGTCGCCAAATGACGGGGAATGCCGCGGCCGCGCACGGTGGCGGCCGGTTTGCGATGCGCCGCAAAAAGATGTTGACAGGAATAATTGGGGCGCTATAATTTCGCTTCTTTGCAGCAAGCAGCTACTGCAAAACGTGCCCAGGTGGCGGAATTGGTAGACGCACTAGGTTCAGGTCCTAGCGGTGGCAACATCGTGGAGGTTCGAGTCCTCTCCTGGGCACCATCTGTTTTTTAAAAAGGTCGGCTTTCAGCCGACCTTTTTTCATTTCAAGCTCGGGAAACACCGCGCCCGCATACTTGTACGAAGGCGCGCAGGCCTCGCGCTTCCCGGCGCGTCCGTGGGCTGAAGACATTCTCCCGGAACGCACGGCCCGGCCGGGCGCCTTTCCCGCGCTACCGCCCGGCCTCGCAAGCGCCTTGCCAGACTTCTCCACCATTACGCCTTCAACGGACTATCCACGCCCCTGGAGCAGATCGGCCATATCGTCGGCATGTTCTTCCTCGACCGCGAGAATCTCCTCGAACAGCCGGCGCGTCGTGACATCCTTCTCGCCGAGGTAGCGGATGATCTCCCGATACGTGTCGATGGCGATCCGCTCGGCGACCAGATTCTCGCCGATCATGCTGGTCAGGTCCGTGCCTTCCCGGTACTCCGAATGCGCACGCGTTTTCAGGCCGTCCGGCGCGAAATCGGGTTCGCCGCCGAGCTGCACGATGCGCTCGGCGATCCGGTCGGCGTGCTCCTGCTCTTCGGTCGCATGCTGCGCGAATTCCTGCGCCACGGCTTCGGAATTGATGCCTCTGGCCATGAAGTAATGCCGCTTGTAACGCAGCGTGCAGACGATCTCGGTCGCCAGCGCGTCGTTGAGCAGCTTCAGCACCTTGGTGCGGTCCGCGCCGTACGTTTGCGTGACCGGGCCGTCCGACATGTGCTTGCGCGCGTCTTCGCGAATTTTCTCGAGGTCCAGCACGAACGGGTCGCTGGATTCAGGTACCGCGTCATGGGTTGCAGGTGATTTCGTCATCGATCTGCTCCTTTATCCGGTAAGAAAATCTGCTGCCCGCCTTGGACAGCAAAATCGATACCTGCCCGGTACTGCTCGACCATCCCGCAGCGGACAGGCCCGCCCGCGGTACGGCAATTGCTGCCTTCCTGCCGAAGGCCGGCCCGTGAGGGGGCCGGACCGCAAATCTCAAGACCTTCGCCATGGCCTTACCGAACGCGTCCGGAATGACGATCGCCAGAATGGCAGGCAAAGTCGTTGCATGGCTCGTCGCAGTACTGATCATTCTGATCGCGGCGATCGCGCTGTTCATTTTCACGTTCGACTGGAATCGGGCGCGGCCCATGGTCGACGACAAGGTGAGCGCCGCGATCGGTCGTACGTTCACGATCAACGGCGACCTGACCGTGAGCTGGCATCGCGCCAGCGGCGAAACCGGCTGGCGTGCGTGGGTTCTCTGGCCTACCTTTGCGGCGCGAAACATCACGATCGCGAACCCGGACTGGACGAAACAGCGGTACTTCGCCACGCTCGACGAAATCGACTTCCAGGTGAAGCTGCTTCCGCTGATCACGCACGACATCGTCATTCCGGTCATCCATCTGGTGAGTCCTTCCATCGACCTCGAACGCGTCGCCGACGGACGAAACAACTGGACCTTCAAGCTCAAGTCCTCCGCGCACCCGCTCGAGTGGAAACTCGACCTGCACGACATCCGGCTCGACCAGGGCAACATCACGCTGTCCGACCAGCAAAAAGACGTGGCGATGCAGGCAACGGTCAACACGCTCGGCCATGCGATCCCGATCGGCGAAGTCCTGAAACAGCAGGAAAACAAGTCGCGCAGTGTGTCGGCCGAAGTGGTCGGCAAGCGAGGCGCGCAAAAGCTGAGCACGCAAGCGCAAGCGGCGGCATCTGCGGCGTCGGCAGCATCCGGTGTATCGGCAGCGCCGACCACGCCCGGAAGCCCCGCTTCGGCTGCCCAGCCGCCCGCAAGCGGAACGGCTGCCGCCGTCACGCAACAGACGGGCGAGCCGCAATACGGCATCGGCTGGACAGCGACAGGCAGCTACAAGCATTCGGCGTTGTCGGGTAACGGCAAGCTCGGCGGCGTGCTCGCGCTGCAGGATGCGTCGCGGCCCGTCCCGGTACAGGCCGACGTCAAGGCCGGCGACCTGCATGTTTCACTGGTCGGTACCGTCACCGACCCCGCCCATCTGGCTGCCGTCGATTTGCGCCTGTGGCTGCAAGGCTCGAGCCTCGATCGCCTGTATCAATTGACGGGCATCACGCTTCCCAAGACCCCGCCCTACGCCACGGAGGGTCATCTGACGGGCAACATCAAACCCGGCGGCAGCGTGTTCCGTTATGAAAAATTTTCAAGCCGCGTGGGCGGCAGCGATCTCGACGGCACGCTGATCTATACGCAACGCGCACCGCGGCCGCTGCTCACGGGCGAGGTGGTCTCGAATCTGCTGCAGTTCAAGGATCTGGCACCGGTGGTCGGCGCGGACAGCAACGCGAGCAAAGCCAGGCGCGGCGACAGCGCGCGTCAGCCGCCGAACAAGGCCCTGCCTGTCGAAGGCTTCCGGACCGAGCGCTGGAAGGCGATCGATGCCGACGTGAAATTCACGGGCCGCCGCATCATCAAGGATCCGGCGCTGCCCATTACGGATCTGTACACGCACATCGTGATGATCGATGGCGTGCTGTCGCTGGAGCCGCTCAAGTTCGGCGTCGCGAGTGGCTCGATCGCGTCGGACCTTCATCTCGACGGCCGCGAGCGGCCGCTCAAGGCACGCGCGTCGACGCGCGTGCGCCATCTCAAGCTGAAGCAGCTGCTGCCGACCGTGAAGACGATGCAGAGCGCGCTCGGTGAAGTCAATGGCGACGCGCAGTTGTCCGCGACCGGCAACACGCCGGCGGCGCTCGCAGCCAGCTCCAACGGCGAGGTGAAGCTGCTCGTCACCGACGGCGTGTTGAGCCGACTGCTCATGGAAGCCGCGGGCCTGAACGTCGCGAACGTCGTCTACGAAAAGCTGTATGGAGATCGCACCGTGCACATCAACTGCGCGGCCGCCGATTTCGTGGTCACCGATGGCGTGCTCGATTCGCATGCGTTCGCACTCGACACGGACGACGCCGTCATCAACATCGACGGCAAGGTGAACATGAAAAACGAAACGATGGATCTCGGCGTACACCCGCACACGAAGGGCTTCCGCATTTTCACACTGCGCTCGCCGCTCTACGTCAAGGGCACCTTCAAGAATCCGCACGTCGGCGTGAATCCGACCGCGCTCGCGCTACGCGGCGGCGCGATGGTCGGCCTCGGCATCGTCAATCCGTTCGCCGCGCTGATTCCGTTGATCGCGCCGAGCAACCACAAACCGCTGCCGTGCCGGCAACTGATCGCGGCGATGCAGTCGCAGCAACCGACCGCGCCGCCGCCGGGCCAACGCAAGAAGGCCAAAGGGCTGCGCCTGCCGCCGGGCACGCCGGTCGGGGACGCGACTCATTCCTCCGCCCTCGGCATGCCGTTGCCCAAGACAACTCGCTGACTCTCGTCGTTGTACCGGCGATCGCTCCGCCCGAACACGGAACGGCTGACGATCCGCCGCCGGGCACGAGCTTCGCGCGTTGGGGGAATTCGATGCCGCCCATTGCAGGCTGCCGCAACGAGGCGGCTGGAGCGGCGATCGCCCGGCCTGACTCAGCGGCGAGGCAGGAACCGACCGATACCGCGCGCCGTCGGTACTGTGCATTGCGGGCCGCGGCGACCGTGACGATCTCGTTGCCACCCTCGCGGTGAGCCCGCCCCGCCAGCGCGGGCTGCGTGCGAACAGTACTGGCTACGCGCACTTCGCGAGGGACGGCTTTCGCGACGCGCGTCGCGCTGCCTCCACTACGTCGTCGTCGCCCAGACGCGGGTACATCATCCTTCGCCTTCCCAATCGTGCCACTCGACCGAATGGGATTTCAGATACGCCGACACGGTTTCGCCGACCGTCGGCATGAAGTGGTCTTCGCCGATCCGCTCGTACAATCCGTATCGCTTCAGGCTGTCCTTGACCGGCCCCTTGAGTTCCGCGAAGCATAGCTGCATGTCCGCATCGTCGAGTTCGTCGTCGAGCCTCGCCAGCATGTCGGCGGCTGTAACGTCGATATCCGTCACGGGCTCGGCCGCGATGGCGACCCAACGGGTACGGGTGGGCGCATCGCGCGCCGCGGTCATCACGCGCTCGTGAAAGATTTCCGCGTTGGCGAAGAACAGCGGCGCATCCCAGCGCAGCAGAACCAGCCCGGGGATGCGCCGCGCGTCCGGATGACGCGCGATATCGTGATAGCCCTTCACGCCGTCGCGCCGGCCGAGCACGGCCGAATACGGGCGCCACGCCCGCCAGAGGAAAGCCAGCACGGCAAGCCCGAGGGCGATACCGACGCCGGCCACCACGCCCGACAGCACGACCCCGGCAAAGCATGCGAGGGACTGCACGAATTCCGGACGGCGCAACCGATAAAGCCGCCGCAGGCCGGCGATTTCGATCAACGAAAACGATGCGGCGACGACCACGGCCCCGAGGGTGGCTTGCGGCGTATCACGGAGCGCCTGCGGGGCAAAAACCAGCAACGCCGCCACGATGAGTGCGGCAATCAGGCCGCAGGCCTGGCTCTTCGCACCGGCCCCCTCGGCGACCGGCGTGCGCGATCCGCTGGCCGCGACCGAAAAGCCCTGGAACAGCCCTGCTGCAATATTTGCGATCCCGAGCGCGACGAATTCGCGATTGCGGTCGACACCGTCCCCGCTGCGCAGCCCGTAAATCTGCGACAGCATGCTGATGTCCGTAAACGACACCAGTGCGATCGCGGCGGCACTTGCCGATAGTGCGAGCCATTCGCTCGGCGCAAGCGCCGGAAAGTCCGGCAGCGGTAGGCCGCGCGGCAACGTGCCCACTACGCTGATGCCCGTCCGGGCCGCCAGATCGAAATATGCAGTCCCGACGGTGGCGACGGCCACGGCCACCAGCACCCCCGGCAGTTTCGGTGCCCAGCGTCTGAATGCCAGGATAACGGCGAGCGACAGCACACCGATCGACAAGGCCGCGAGGTTCGTTTTTCCGGCGGCAATGGCGCTCGCCAGCGCGCGCAACTGTTGCAGAATCGACGCTTCGTGCACGGTCAGACCGAGCAGCTTCGGTAACTGACTGACGATGATCGTGACGATGATGCCGTTCAGATAGCCGTAGCGGATCGGCGTGGACAGCAGATCGGTGATGAAGCCCAGCCGGAACAGGCCGACCGCCAGACAAAGGGCGCCGGACAGCAACGCAAGCGCGCCCGCGAGCGCTGCCGCATGCGCGAGGTTGCCGTGCGCGAGCGGCACGATGCTTGCCGCGATCAGCGCAATGAGCGCCGAATCGGGCCCGAGCACGAGGATGCGGCTCGGCCCGACCGCCGCATAGGTGACCAGCGCGGCAATCGACGCATAGAGCCCCGACGCGGCGGACAGGCCGGACGCGATCGCGTAAGCCATGCCGGCGGGCACCAGCACGGCGCTCAGCGTCACGCCTGCGGTGGCGTCACCCGGCAGCCAGGCCATCCGGTACGTGCTGAGCCACGCGATACCGGGCACGCGGCGGGCGATTTCCTTCAATCCTTGTACGGTGCTATCGCTGACCACACGTGTCGCTCCCGCGTGTCTTGGCCGGGTCATGAACTTTCGGATCGCGTGGTTCCATGACGAGCCCTCTCCCAACCGTTCACCGGCGCTGGCGGCACACTGCCGCTGTCGTGACAAGCCCGGTCGACGCTGTCTGCAGGCTGCCGCGAACGCCGGCGTTTGCGCAACGCCTTCGGATCCATTGCACTGCGCCTGTTCCGACGCGTCAGGCGGCGCAACGGAAACGCCACGCGTCGGTTCGGGTGCCCGTTCGCAGCAAGCCTCGTACCCGGCACCGGCACGCAACCGGTTGAACCACTTCGATTCGTATGGCCCCTTCTCGATTACGAGCAGTCGCTTTGTACGTTTTACCTGGCTCGCGCAAATTCCGTGTCCGGACCGCGGCGCATGACGGGGAAGAGGCAGATGGATGGGAGCCCGTCGGGTATGTCGGCATGTCGGCATGTCGGGCGCTACCAGCGTGACACTCGAAGCGGCCGCCGGAGGGTGCAAAAAATGCTCGCCTGCATCGGACGGCGAAGCTTCGCCGCCGAACGGCGCGCGAGCTGACCGGCCGATGACGAGAGCAAAGGAGTGCAATGGAAAGGGAACTGAAACTGCTGGTAGACCGCGAGCACGTGGGTAGAATCCGCGAGTCGCCGCTGTTCGCGGAAAGCAAGAACACAGTGTCGTCTGACACAACGCTCGTCAGCACCTACTACGACACACCGGAACTCGCATTTCGTCGGTGCAATGCGTCGCTGCGCGTGCGCGATCACGGCGACAAGACGGTCCAGACCATCAAGCTCGACGGCTCGGCGCAGGCAGGCGTGTACGAGCGCGACGAATTCGAAATGCCGGTCGACGGCCGCACACCCGATCTGAGCTTGTTCACCGATTCGATCCCCGCCGACAGCAGTCTAGGAAAGCTGATTCGCGATAAACGCACCGCGTCGAATCTCGAAGCGCGCTTCGTCACCAGGATTCGCCGCACGGTGCTGCCATTACACCTGCCGCCCGACGAAGAAGTCGAGTTTGCGATCGATGAAGGCACCATCGAAACCGACACGGCTTCGACTCCCATCGTCGCAGTCGAGATGGAATTGAAGCGCGGCCGGCCCGACCGTCTGTATCAGATTGCGCGCGATCTGCTCGCGACGGTTCCGCTTCGCTTCGACCGCCTGAGCAAGGCCGATCGCGGCTATGAAATGCTTCTGCAACAACATCAGACACCCGTGAAAGCGAAGCCGGTGACGCTTCACAAACGGGACAGCATCGAAGACGCATTCCACCAGATCGCACACAATTGCCTCGAGCACATTCACGCGAACGAACGCGGCGTCGTGTCCGGTCACGACCCGTCGAGCGTGCATCAGATGCGCGTCGGCCTGCGGCGTCTGCGCTCGGCGCTCGATCTGTTCGACAAGGTCATTCCCGCCTATCCGGGGCTTCAGGACGAATTGCGCTGGATCGCATCGGAGCTCGGAGAGGCGCGCGACTGGGAGGTGCTCGTTCGCTCGACACTCGGCCAGGCACTCGAGCAGACGGAGAAGAAGCTGGAACGCCGGGCAGTGGAACGCGCGTGCCAACGGGTGGCAACGGAAAAGCGCGCCAACGCAGCCGCTGCCGCGGAGTCCGTCCGTTACACGCGTCTGATGCTGCAATTGACGCTATGGCTAAACGGTGCACGCTGGCGTGACGGCATGTCGACGAAGACGTCCGAAGCCATACGAAATCCGGCGAAGCGGCTTGCATCCGACATATTGCGTCGCAGGCACAACAAGTTGCTCAAGCGCGGCCGCGGGCTGGCCGGGCTCGATGATCGCCGCCGGCATCGGGCGCGGATCGCCGCGAAGAAACTTCGGTATGCGACGGAATTCTTTGCTTCGTTGTTTCGGAAGTCGGCCGTGAAGCATTATGTGGCGACATTGAGTACGCTTCAGGACGACCTGGGCTGGCGCAACGACGCAGTGGTCGCGGACCGTCTGCTGGATTCGCTTCCCCGCACCCACGCCGATACCGCTTCGGGCGCAGCTTTCGTTCGAGGGTTCTGGGCTTCGCGCGTGGCCGCCGATTACGCTCAAATGAAAAAGTTATGGAAGCGCTTCAAGCGGCTGTCTCCACCTCGATAGAGACCGGTGCCGGCCACGCCGTATCGAGCCCGGCATAGTCGCCGCAACGGCTGCGGCAGCGCGCACCCGCGCAGCGGCCCCTTCCGCGCAAGCGCGCGGGGTTCTGCCCGTGCTGCCGATATTTCGCCGGCTCCGCGATCCGAGCGCGCGTTGCCGATCGGCCAACGCGTTAGTGATGATGCGAACGGGCCGCCCGCGTCTGTGCTGCCTTCTTGGCCGCTGCCGAGCGGCCTGCCGCGCCTTTGGTCTGCGCCGCCTTCTTGGCCGCCGCGGAACGGCTCGCGGCCGGACGGCGTGCGGCAGCGCTCTTCGCCTGCCTCGACATCGCGGTCGACGACGCCCCCTCCTTACTCTCGCGCTTCAACACGGCAGTCGTGGTGCGCGAGCGTTTCGCTTTCGATTCGGTGCTCGGGCTCGCCTTTTTCCTGCCTTGTCCCGCGGCGGTGTCCTGCGCCGCCTTCTTGCGGGTCGCTTCGCTCGTCTTGCCCTTCGCGGGCGGCTTGAGATCGACACCCGCACGCCGCGCCTGCGACAGACCGATGGCGATTGCCTGCTTGGCGGAGCGTACGCCATGCTTGCCGCTGCGTACGCGGTCGATCTCTTCCTTGACGAACTCGCCTGCCTGGGTGCTCGACGACTTGCCGCTGCGTTTGTCGGCGCGGGCTCGCTGGATCGCTCTCTGTTCGGGCATGATCACTCTCCTTGATAAAGGCGTACGCACTTTTTCGAGCAACGGGCGTGCCCAGTGCACCTCGAAGCGCGCACCGCGCGCGGCGACTGCTCCGCACAATCCGGATCGCACCGTGCGCCGCCGAAAATCAGGACTCCCCGACACCAAGCGAACGCATCCGAATCAGTGAGCGCTCCGCTTATGCCGGTTGGTTGGATCGATAGCAGAATTTATCGGTTATCGGCCGCCCTCGGCGTTGGTACGTTAGCCGGTTCGCCTCACCGCAACCCACCCACCGAGGAACACGCTTGATGACGTCGATGAACCGCCGCGCGTTTGCGCGCACGATACTGGCTGCGGGCCTCGCTGCCGCGGGCATCCGCACGCATGCGGAGAACACGCCGGCCGCGCTGCGCATCGGCTACCAGAAATCGTCGACGCTGATCACGCTGCTCAAGGCGCACGGCACGCTCGAGCAGGCGCTTGCGCCGCTCGGGCTGCGCGTGTCGTGGCATGAATTCGCGAGCGGATTGCCGCTGACCGAGGCGCTCAACGTCGGCGCCGTCGATTTCAGCGCCGACGTCGCCGACACGGTCCCGGTCTTCGCGCAGGCCGCCCATGCGCGTTTCGTGTATGTCGCGCAGGAAGCGCCGTCGCCGAAGGCACAGGCGATCATCGTGAAGAAGGACAGCGCACTGCGCACCCTCGCCGACCTGAAGGGCAAGCGCATCGCGGTCACCAAGGCCGCCGGCAGCCACTATCTGTTGCTCGTCGCGCTCGCACGCGCGCGGCTCGCGCCCGACGA